>JAUZQZ010000001.1 GCA_030950745.1 Mariprofundaceae bacterium
TCTGATACCGTTGCTCCTGGCTAAGCTGCGTGTAGTTCATTCTTGCTCCTTTGATGAGTCGTGTCTGAAAAGCGCAAGGCTGCTACCGCAGCTTGCTCTTTCAAACTTTCAACAAAGTTGCACTGACGAGTTGAATCCGCGCCATACCAATAGGCATTACATATGCAGTTTGGTCTGGTGTTGGTATCGTCCTGGTGGCTGTCGCCGGCACATTGCTGTACAGGCAAATTCCAGATATTCCCGCAGTTATAGGGATGGGTTTAATCATTTCGGGTGTGGTGGTGATTTATGTTTTTTCTAAAACAGTTAGCCATTGAATCCGGCAAACAATTCGAGAGCACCCTCCGCTTCGCTGTGGCACCTATATTATACATCGCGCCTTGCATCTGGCCGGTCAACGACTCGTTGAAAAGCAATTTGTGTGTAAAGGCCAGCGCTAGCGTGTAACATTGCCCATGCCTGCCTGGCGTGGGCTTAAATCTGAAGTTGAGGACTACCGAATGTCTGACGTCAAGAAGGCCGTGCTGGCCTATTCCGGGGGTTTGGATACCTCCATTATTCTGAAGTGGCTACAGGATACCTATGACTGTGAGGTGATAACTTTTACTGCCGACATAGGACAGGGAGAGGAGGTCGAAGAGGCCCGCACCAAGGCCGAAGCCTGTGGCGTTTCTTCCATCTACATTGAAGACCTGCGTGAGGATTTCGTTCGCGATTACGTATTTCCAATATTCCGTGCCAATGCCATCTACGAGGGTGAATACCTGCTCGGCACGTCCATCGCCCGCCCGCTGATTGCCAAACGAATGATTGAAATTGCTGAGGCTGAGAAAGCCGATGCAGTATCGCACGGCGCTACGGGAAAAGGTAACGATCAGGTACGTTTTGAACTCGGTTTTTATGCGCTCAAACCCGATGTAAAGGTCATCGCGCCGTGGCGTGAGTGGGACATGGTGTCGCGTGAGGACATGCTGAACTTTGCCGAAAAACACGGCATCCCGGTCGAGCGCAAGCGCGAGGGAAGCAAATCGCCATATTCGATGGACGCAAACTTGCTGCATATTTCCTATGAAGGTTATGATCTCGAAGATCCGTGGTGCGAGCCTTCCGAATCCATGTGGCGCTGGTCGGTTTCGCCGGAGAAAGCTCCGGATGAAGCGGAATATATCGAATTGACCTACAAGAGTGGCGATATCACCGCCATCAATGGCAAGACCATGACGCCTGCACAAGTACTGGCCGAACTGAATCGGCTGGGCGGTAAACATGGTATTGGTCGTATTGATATCGTCGAGAACCGGTTCGTCGGCATGAAATCGCGCGGCTGTTATGAGACACCGGGCGGCTCCATCATGCTCAAGGCACACCGGGCCATCGAATCGATCACGCTGGATCGTGAAGTGGCACATTTGAAGGATGAGCTGATGCCACGCTATGCCAAGCTGATCTACAATGGTTTCTGGTTCGCGCCGGAGCGAGAGATTATGCAGCAGATGATTGATGCATCCCAGACAACAGTGAACGGTCAGGTACGCCTGAAACTGTATAAAGGTAATATCATGGTGGTTGGCCGGAAATCGGATGATTCCCTGTTCGATAATCGTCTGTGTACGTTTGAGGATGATCAGGGTGCCTATGACCAGAAAGACGCGGGTGGCTTCATTAAACTGAATGCACTCAGGTTGCGGCTGGCAAGCCTGAGAAGAACTGGAGAATAAATGCATGCGTTATAGTGCTGAAGAAAAAATGTTTCACTTTATGATTGCTGGCGGCATGGTCTTGCAGCTCATCATGGAAAACTGGATGCAGCGCCCAAAACCAGGCGAGACAATCACCGTGTCCCAGGCTCTGTTTTTTGGCGCACATGAGTTTATTGGCATTGCTCTATTGGTAATTGTGATGACACGTTTCATGTTGATGATAGGAGAGAGGAAAGACTTCCTTCGGCTGTTTCCCTGGTTTGAGAAGGGAGGGCGCCAGAGCCTTATGAACGAGTTAAAGGGCACTCTTCCCGGCTGGTTCTCCGGTAATTTGAAGGATATCGGTGAGCAGGATTTCCTTGCCAAGACCGTGCATGGTCTGGGGTTGCTGCTGGCATTGGGCTTGGGGTGTACCGGGTTGATACTATTCATCGAAATATCGCCGAAAGAAACCTTGAGCCCTCTGGCGCATGATGCTATGGAAGTTCACGAACTGATGGGAACCCTACTGTGGGTATTCATCATCGCACATTTTGCAATGGCGCTCTATCATCAACTGCTCGGTCACAAAGTTTTACAACATATTTTTTGGGTAGAAAAGTAATGAAATACGCCCGAATCACACGTTTAATCCATTTGTTTCTTGCTGTTTTCATCACACTCCAACTGACTGGTGGCGAACTGATGGATGTGCCTGGCTCCGGGAAAGATCATCGGGCCACCAGTCTGATTACTCCGGCGCTGGCACATGAAGGAACCAATCAGACTACTGTGGCAGGCAGTTTTTTGTTTGAAATACATGAATACATTGGTCTGTTTCTGGTATTGATCGTTCTGACCCGCTGGGTATGGGGTTTCATGTGCCGTGGTAATGCGAACTGGCATACGATGTTTTTGTGGCTGACAGCACAGGGCCGAAAGGAACTGGCCGATGATCTCAGGCGTGAACCCCTGAGCTGGCTTAAAGGTAAACTGCCGGAACCCACTGAACGGGATGCTATCGCAAAAACAATGCATGGTATCATGATTCTCACTGCAACAGGCATGGTGCTGACCGGTTTAGCTCTCTATTTCGGCTGGAATGAGCAGGGAAATCAAACTGCGCTGGTTGACGGCGTGGGAGAGATTCATGAAACACTCTCGGGTATCCTGTGGACCCTTCTTGGCGGACATGTATTCATGGCACTATGGCATCAGATGTCGGGGCACAATGTGCTTGGCAAGATGTTTTCATTGAAACCGTAATGAACCCGGCTTATACATAAATCCCCATGATGTTGGCTGAGATATTCAAAGCGCTGGGTGATCCTGTTCGCCTGCGACTGTTTCAACTGCTGGCCAACCGCGATGAACTGTGCGTCTGCCACCTGACCGAGGCTCTGGACCTGCCGCAAAGCACGGTGTCGCGGCATCTGGGCGTGCTGCGTCATGCAGGGCTGGTACAGACCCGACGCGAAGGCAAGTGGATGCATTACTGTTTAACCGGTGGTATGGCAAGCAAGCTGGCTGTACTGATTGCTGAATTTTCAGCCGATGAATCCTTTCAAAAGGACAAGGAACGGTTACGGCAAACTCTGGAATAAGATATTATTGATATATCCGCATAAGTAGATATAATATCCCCCTGTTCATTATCATTGATTTGGTGTTCAGGAGGTTCCCGTGTCCACAGCAAAACCCATGGGGCTGTTCGCTCGTTATCTCACGGCCTGGGTATTTATCGCTATCGTTGCCGGTATCGGACTGGGTTCACTGTTCCCTTCCGTTTTCCATACGCTCGGCAGCATGGAGGCCGCGCATATCAACCTGCCGGTGGCCGCACTGGTCTGGGCAATGATTTTACCGATGCTACTCAAAATTGATTACTCGGCGTTGCATGAAGTCTGGCATCACCGGCGCGGCATCGGCGTAACACTGGCCATTAACTGGCTGGTCAAACCGTTTTCAATGGCCTTTCTCGGCTGGCTCTTCCTGCAGCATGTGTTTGCCCCGCTGCTGGATTCGGCAAAAATCCATGAATACATTGCCGGCCTGATCCTGCTTGCGGCAGCCCCGTGTACGGCCATGGTCTTTGTCTGGTCGCGACTAACGGGTGGCCACCCACAATTCACGCTTAGTCAGGTGGCGCTAAACGATGTCATTATGATCTTTGCATTCGCACCGATTGTCGGTTTGTTACTCGGTGTCGCCTCAATCGCCGTGCCATGGGATACGCTGTTTCTGTCCGTATTTCTGTATATCGTGATCCCTGTTGTGATTGCTTATATTGGCCGCAAGGTGCTGCTCGCCCGAGAGAAACTTGATGCCGTGCTGCACATGATGGACCCGATTTCGATGGCGGCCCTGCTGGTGACGGTGGTACTGCTATTCGGTTTCCAGGGTAAGCAGATTCTGGCACAGCCGCTGATCATTCTGTTGCTGGCCATTCCAATTACAATACAAGTCTATTTTAATTCCATGCTGGCTTACTGGCTGAACCGAAAGCTGGGCGTAGATCACTCGGTGGCGGGTCCATCGGCTTTAATCGGAGCTTCCAATTTTTTTGAACTGGCGGTTGCTACGGCTATTGCATTGTTCGGTTTTGAATCGGGTGCGGCGCTGGCGACTGTTGTCGGTGTTTTGGTCGAGGTGCCAGTGATGCTCACCGTTGTTTCCATCGTCAATCGCTCCAAGGCATGGTATGAATCGGGTGTCGCACTATCCATCATGGCCAGGGAGTCAAATCAATGACCAAAACCCGTGTTCTATTCCTGTGCACCGGCAATTCCTGTCGTTCACAAATGGCCGAAGGTTGGTTAAGGCAGCTGGCGGGTGATCGTTTCGAAGCACTTTCCGCTGGCATTGAAGCGCACGGCAAGAACCCGCGTGCCATCGCCATCATGCGAGAGGCCGGTGTTGATATTTCAGGTCAGGAATCGGAAATTATCGATCCGGAGTTGCTTAAAACCATTGACCTTCTGGTGACTGTGTGCAGCCATGCCGATGCGCACTGTCCGGCTGTTTACATTCCAGGAAAACGCGAACACTGGCCGTTTAACGATCCGGCCCGCACCATCGGAAGTGAAGAAGAGGTGATGAACGAATTTCGCCGCGTGCGTGATCAGATCAAGGCGCGCATCGAAGTCTTCACCAACGAAGGATAAGCCTCCTTACATCCACATCAGTGATATAAAACCCCAGTAGGTAAGATACAGAAACAGAATCGCTGATACCCAACGCCTGAGCACAGCGTTTTCCGATGTCCTGAGCAGCCATGCACCACCAGCCAACACCACAATCAGTTCAATCGAACCCACGATCTGGCCGTGATACGCCGGATCCCAGTAAGAAATCGGGCTATGAAACTGCCAGTCCGAGAACGGGAAAAAGTGATGATGTGCATCGCTGTGATGCAGTGGAAAATCAAAACAGGAATGCAGGAACATACTGGCAAAAAAGACCGTCAGTGAAGTCCATCCGGCTCGCCATGCCGCAAACCACGCCAACCCCAGCAGCGGGAAAGAATGAAAGGTATCGAATACCGCCTGCCAGCCGGGATCGAAATAGCCGTCCCGCCAGATGAATCGCTCGGACATTCCACTGAATTTGGCCCACAGATAGAACACGAGCATCGGCGTATCGGGCAACAGTGACCCCGCAACAATAGCAACCGCATGCCGCTCCCGTATCTGTTTGGGGAACAGCAGCAGGTTAACGATAGCGTGAGCGGGGGTATTCATGAGTCCGGTACGGAAATTATCACAGACAGATGAATATGTCCTTTCAGCGTAAGCTCAGGCAGTCAAATAATCGGCTTGCTCCGCATTTTTGCTACTCTTTGCCTAAAATAACAATAGAGGACATGCAAATGAGGGCTGCTCTTGATAAAAATTTACTGATTCGGGTCTACAACAGGATTTCGGCACGGTACGACTTGCAACATGCCTTTATCACGGCGGGAGCGGATGGACGCGGACGCAGGCTGGTTGTTAAGCATGCGGTACACAAAAACGACTCTGTTCTGGATGCCGGCGCAGGCAGTACGGCTTTGCTGGCGGCACAAGAGGCAGGGACAAATGGCAGGGTGACATTGCTGGATATGAACGAGCCACTTGCAAAACTCATGAGCGGCAATCCCACTTCGGCCCATTTCCGATCTGGAATTTCGGTCCATGGAACCACCATGCACCTCATTCCACCCCGAAAATGGACTCAAAGTGGGATTGCCGCTCATCCACCCAGAGTTTTGCAAGTGGCTCTGAACGAGACCATGTTAAGCGAAGCAAAGAAAAAGGCAGAAAAAGCAAGCCTTTCAGACCGGCTGACATTCAAAACAGGAGACCTTGAACACTTGCCGTTTGAGGATCACACTTTTGATGCGGTGCTCTCCACCTACAGTTTGTGTCCGTTATTTGACCCTGAAAAAGGTGCGCTGGAACTTTACCGGGTCACCAGGCCTGGCGGTCGTATCGGCATTGCGCATTCGGTCGAACCGGAAGGCAGGATGCTCAAATGGCTTGCGGACAAGGTGGAGAATATCGCATGGCGCATACCATCACTTTCGATGGGCTGCCGTGCCGTATCCACACTACCGGCACTCAAAGAAGCCGGGGCATGCGTATTATTTGAACGTAGATTGGGAATTCCTCTCTGGCCATTTATTGTGTTTGTGCTGAAAAAACCATGCTAACCCGGAGGAATCAATTCCCGAAGGGCTGAGCGTTGCAATCCGCCTTCCACAGGCATCTCTCCCACTGGCATGGATTGCACCATTGACTGCCGCAGCAGGGTTGATGGCCTTTCCTGACCTGGATAGCGCGGATCAGTTCATCATTGCTGAGATGTCCGGCATCCTCAACACCCAGATGCTTGGCCATCTTCCTGATTTCTCCGATGGGAATCATTCCGTCACCCGCGCACTGGTACGTAATAAAGACCACCCGCCCCCGACCACCATTTTAGCCGCCTTCGCATAGACGAAGGCCTATTGGCCAAGGAGGTTCACATGTTTAAACGTTTATTATTAACATCCATGCCAGTGCTTCTCACCGGGGTGTTTGCCTTTGGCGCCACTGCATTCGCAGATGACTATGGTTCACAGGCAGCGACCAAATTCTCCCGAGGTATCATTAATCTTACCACGGGATGGCTGGAAGTGCCCAAAAACATCAGCAATGAAAGCCGGAAGAGCAACGCCGGAGTCGGGCTGACCTATGGCACCGTAAAGGGGAGCGTACATACTGTGGGCAGAACTGCCGCAGGCGCGCTTGATACGGCGACCTTTTTTGTTCCAAGCGAATCCTTCGTGCATTCGGATCAGGTGTGGAACGATTATAATACGGAAACTACTTACGGAACAAGCAAGTAACTCCGGTCCAAGCTCCGCCGCTTATCTCAAAGCGGCGGAGTACGCTTTAAAAACCCCTTGCCGGAAAGCAGGCGTCCTGCGGGTTAGGAAATCCACCATGCACCGCATATGAAGACCTGCGTGACCGCACCGTTTCCGCCATCAGCGGCCTGTTCACCCTTTATCAAGGGCGATGAGGAACTCCACATTGCCCTTGGGGCCGTGTATGGGAGACTCGATGATGCCTTTAACGGATGTGCCTTTCAGCATCAGTGCCGCTTGCTTCACTTTTTCGACAGCATCATGCCGCGCTGTTTCATCCCGTACCACGCCTTTGGACAATAGCTTTGTCCCCACTTCGAACTGTGGTTTGATCAATGCCACACACCAGCCGCCGGAAGCAAGAAATTTCCACGCCAATGGCAATACCGTCACCAGGGAAATAAACGAGGTATCAATCACCAACGCATCAATGTTCTCTGGTACTTGCTCCCGCGTTAAGTCCCGGATATGTGTTCGCTCAAGACTGACGACGCGCGCATCCTTTTGCAGGCGATAGTGCAATTGTCCCCGCCCTACATCTACGGCATAAACTTTGGACGCATCACGTTGCAACAGGCAATCGGTGAACCCGCCCGTAGATGACCCCACATCCAGACAGACTGTGCCATCTACACCAAGGTCGAAATGATCAAGGGCTGCCTCCAGCTTCAGTCCACCACGGGAAACATAGCGCAGGGTTTCCCGCACCTCGATTTCTATATCCTGGCGAACCTGTGAACCCGGCTTGACTGCCTTTTGGCCATTAACATAGACCAAACCCGCCATCACCAACCGCTGTGCCTGTGCACCGCTTTCGGCCAGAGAACGCTCGGTTAGGAGATGGTCAAGACGAACTTTTTTTAATTTGGAGGCGTTGGTCAAATCGGGCACGCAAACGAATGCCTGTTGGACGATCCAGCGTCAGTTTGCGCATGGCTTTTCTGAGTTTTCTGATACGACTTGCCGGAGAAGGGTGGGTTTTTGCCAGTACCTTTGTCTGTCCGGCCTTACGCCGTTGATCCAGTAAATTCAGCACATCGAACATGGCTGGATAGTCATAACCGGTGCGATCAAGATAGGCGATAGCTTTTCGGTCAGCATCGTATTCATCACCCTTCTTTAGTCCTTTGAACAGGGAATCGGTCGCTGTGTTAATCATCTTCTCGAACAACGGGCCACCATTGGTAAACGCATCGGCCGCCATTTGTGCGCCAATTTTCATTGCTTGGGAGTGTTGCAACGCTTTGATGATATGACGTTCGGTGACATGCGCAATCTCATGCGACAAAACAGCAGCCAGTTCCGCTTCATCCTGCACCATATTGAGTGCACCACGCGTGATGAAGACAAATCCGCCCGGACAGGCATAAGCATTAACATCATCGGTATCGAGAATGGCAAAATGGTATGGAAGACCGGGCCGATCCGCACGCTGGGAAATCGTGGTTCCCAACAGATTGAGGTAATAGGTTGCTTCAAGGTTGTAATCAATGCCAAACCGGCTGATCACTCGCGCAGCCACGCCACGCCCCAATTTGATTTCATCCTGATCACTGATGGGAACCAGTGCGGAAATGAGGCGAAGTCCCTGCTGAATACGCCGGATATCAATCGCGCTGTTTCGGTCACCATTACCGAAACCGCCAATTGAAAAATTGAATGCCAGCACCGGGTTGCCACAGGCAAACAACATCAGGAGCATCAGGGACACCCGTATCACGGGTTCAGGTCTCCCTCGCGCACGAACTTGGAAACTTCTGTGTTGCCTACTCGCAATCCTTCCATCCACTTCACAGTATTCATGGATACTTTATTCGCCTTACCCAGTTTGGCCTCGTTCTCCAGACCACGCACGCCGAGGACTGCTGTTTGCTTCCCTGTCGGAGGTCGCCGGAACATACTAAAAAAGGATGATATACTGGATGCCAATGCCGAAGTGGCACGTTTTGGCTGATATTGTTTTCGGATCGCTCCGGCGGATATCCAGCCAGTGATCGGAGAACCATGATCGGTTGAAACCTCAGCTTTCCACCAAGAGCGGCGCTTTCTGATTACGGTGATATTTGTCAAGCGGGGAAGATGCTGGATAACATCGGCGCTTGAACGCGGCGCTTGCAGTAAATCCGCACCCGCACGCGGACCGATATAATATTCTCCTGCCGAGGCAGTCAACCCGGGAAGCAGAACAAGAACAAACAATATCGCTAGCGTGCGCATGACGCAATCAAGCGTAGTCCCGTGAATAAACGCCGTCAAATTTATACTACGGAACCAAGAAGCTTGCGTAAACAGATAGTAATATTTTTCTGATCCAGTGAAAGCTCATGCAATACCTCGGCTTGTGTTCCGTGTACCGGAAAAATATCCGGCATGCCCATATTGGCAAACGGGCCATGCCAGCCCTGCGCCAGCGCCAGCGCTCCGATAGCCTCGCCGACACCTCCCATTGCCGCCCCTTCTTCCACCACCAGAAGTGGTTTGTTTTTCTTCAGATGGCTGAAAATACATGCTGTATCCAGTGGCTTGATGAACCGGAGGTTGATCAAAGTCAGATGCTTACCATCCTCTTGACGCACACTTTCCACGGCTGCCAATGTGTCCCGGACACGGTTGCCCACAGCTATGATAAGGCCATCTTTCCCTTCTTCCAGAACCTCCGATTTGCCAATTTCCAGCATTTCCGGCTTATTCAATTCGACACCGAAACCACAACCTCGTGGATAAC
This sequence comes from Mariprofundaceae bacterium, assembly GCA_030950745.1. GTDB lineage: Bacteria > Pseudomonadota > Zetaproteobacteria > Mariprofundales > Mariprofundaceae > JAUZQZ01. The sequence goes on from JAUZQZ010000001.1 coordinate 9,794, forward strand.
GTATCGCTACGGGGCCATCCAGTTGTACTGCCGTGGCCAGCATATCCGCCAGTTCAGCTTCATCCTTGGGCGCCATGATCGTCATATTTGGTACACACCGCAGGAAAGCCATATCGAAGGCTCCGGAGTGTGTTGCCCCGTCGGCGCCCACCACCCCGGCCCTGTCCATGCAGAAGACCACCGGTAAATTCTGAATACAGATATCGTGGATAATTTGGTCGTAAGCTCTCTGCATAAAAGTTGAATAAATGGTCACAACAGGCCTTAAACCCTCCACCGCCAGACCGCCGGCAAACGTCACGGCATGCTGCTCGGCAATGCCAACATCAAAGTAGCGGTCCGGATGACGCTTGGCAAAGCGGGACAAACCTGTGCCACCGGGCATGGCGGCGGTAATAGCCACGATGCGTTCATCCTGATCAGCCAGATCGGCCAGGGTATCGGCAAAAACCTGTGTGTAGGTAGGAGGCTGTCCCTTTGCCTTAATCGGTTCGCCCGTCTCCATATTGTATGGCCCCAGTCCGTGCCATGTTTCAGGGTCCTCTTCAGCAGGAGCAAAACCAAGCCCTTTTCTGGTCACGAGATGCAGCAAAATGGGGCCATTCAGATCCTTGCAATTTTCCAGGGTTGGTAGCAGATGATTAAAATCATGCCCGTCAATGGGGCCAATATAGCGGAATCCCAACTCTTCAAATAATGTACCGGGCGTCACCATTCCCTTGACGTGCTCCTCCAGCCGTTTGGCCGCTTCCAGAGCTACGGGCACTTTTTCCAGCACCTTGCGCGTAGCATCCCGCACGTTGGTATAAGCCTTCCCTGTAATCAGACGGGCCAGATAAGCAGACATCGAACCCACATTGGGAGCAATGGACATTTCGTTATCGTTGAGAATAACCAGCAGGCGGCGTTTGCTCCCTCCGGCATTGTTCAGCCCCTCAAACGCCATGCCGCCGGTCAACGCACCGTCACCAATGATGGCAATGATGTGCTTGTCATCCCCATTCAAATCACGCCCGGTTGCCATGCCAAAGGCTGCGGAAATCGAGGTGCAGGCATGTCCGGCGCCAAAAGGGTCATGCTCCGACTCGGAACGTTTGGTAAAGGCAGAAAGTCCGCCGTATTGACGGATCGTCGGCATACCTTCCAGCCTACCCGTCAACATCTTGTGCGGATAAGCCTGATGCCCCACATCCCAAACCATGCGATCATGCGGTGACTCAAACAGCCGGTGTAAGGCAATGGTCAGTTCCACCACACCAAGCCCTGCACCCAGATGCCCCCCGATTGGTGCCAGCGTCTTAATGAGATAACCCCGCATTTCCGCCGCCAGTTGCGGCAGTTGCTCCACGCTCAGGTGTTTCACATCATCGGGTCCATGAATGCCGGACAGCAATGGGTATTTACTCATGCCTTTCGCTCCAGAATATAGGCAGCAAGCGCCTTCAGGTGAGCGCCATCCTCACCCAAAGGGGCCAATGCCTCAACCGCGAGTCCACACATCTCATCCGCAATTTCACGCGCTCGATCCAATCCGAGCAGAGATACATAGGTGGCCTTGTGTTGTACGGCATCCTTGCCGGCGCTTTTTCCAAGTATTTCACTGCTTTGAGTCGCATCCAGAATGTCATCAGCAATCTGGAACAGTAGTCCGACAGCCTTGCCGTAGCGTGAACAGGCATCCACACGTATCTTATCTGCCTGCGCAAGCAGGGCGCCCGCCTCGCAGCAATAACGCAACAAATCACCTGTCTTGTGGATATGGATCCGTTCAATCTCCAGCACATCCCGCACGGTTTTTTCTTCGGCCAGCATATCCAGCATCTGGCCACCGACCATTCCCTGTGCTCCTGCCGCCAAAGCCAGATTTTTCACCAGTGTTATGCGTAAATCTGCCGAAACATTCAGTTCCGTCAGCAATGCGAAGCTCAATGATTGCAGCGCGTCGGCAGCCAGCACGGCGGATGCCTCACCAAACTGTTTGTGGCAAGTCGGTTTCCCACGTCGCAAATCGTCGTTATCCATGCAGGGCAAATCATCGTGAATGAGTGAGTAGGTATGCATGCATTCAATACTCATCGCCGCAGGCATCATACTGCCTTCGCCGTCACAGGCGGAAAAACACTCCAGCATCAGTGCCGGACGAATACGCTTGCCGCCGACCATCAGGCTGTAGCGCATGACTTCCCACAAGCGTTCGGGAATACACTTCCGGCGCGTTCTCAGCATCGTGTCCAAGGCAGTATTCACACCTTCCGCATGCTGCTTCAAGCGCTGTCGTATCATGCGCTTACTGACTTTCTTCTTCACCCAGAACCTGAAGCCGTTGCTCTGCCGAATCCAGCAACGTCTCACAACGCCGGGTCAATTTTACCCCTTCTTCAAATGCGGCCACACTTTCTTCCAGAGGCAGTTTTCCGGATTCAAGTTTCTCGACCAGCGTGGTCAAACGCGCGAGAGCCTGTTCAAAGCTCAGAGTATCCGTTTTCTTGCCGGAAGATTTCGATTCAGCCACATACGCTACAGTCATCCAGAGTATATTAATAAAGTCGTAAAAAGTCCGTCCATGGCCTTTTCACTTCCCTTACAAATCAACAACTTGCGGTGCAAGCCATTGATTTGCGCGCCCGTCCATGGGCGCTTTGATGACTTCTTACGAAGTCATCATGTTTGAGTCACTTTTAAAACTCCGGGCAGATGCGTGACTCTCCTGCTCCGGCCATTGTAGAAGGCAGACAGACAGGGTCAACAGACATCACCATTCCTGATAATCTTGGCAAATGGCCCATCATCACGAATGCTTACGCATTATCCGGCATACACAACAGACTTACCCTGATTCCGTCGCTGAACAGGAAGCGGAAGCGGCGCATGTTTTAAATAATAAA
>JAUZQZ010000010.1 GCA_030950745.1 Mariprofundaceae bacterium
TATCTCCAAAACTTATGCTGTCAAACTGGACTGCCCGTTAACTGGTCATGAAGTCGAGTTGTTCCACAGCGGCAAGTTGATGCTTGAAGGCGAGGAAAAACCCTGTCTGCCTGCTGAATTATCGGTCATTCATCCCACCGAGGCCTCGTTGATTCTGCATGAAGGACGATACCATCAGGTCCGCCGCATGTTTGCCGCTGTCGGCAATCATGTGACAGAATTGAAACGAACGCATATCGGTGCGTTATCATTACAGAATACGGGACTGGGCGATGGCGATTATAAAACAGTTACAGCCGCCGCACTCATGGGGATGATCAGCCCCGGAGTTCCGGGGACATAATACATAATTACCTTACTTTCACTGACCGTCCGGGTTTGGTCGAGACAGGTCAGTCGCATTCCTTCAGGGTGAGGAGGCTGTTCTTCTATTGCACAGTCTCGATCAGTTCCAGTTCTTCGCAGGCTTCGAGCCATTGGGATTCGATGGTGTCGATCTGCTGACGTAAGCGCTTGCTTTCCAGTCCGAGTTTTTTCTGTTCATCGATGCGTGACGGGTTGTACAGATCGGGATCGGCGAGCTGTTTATCCAGCGTTTCCTTTTCGTTGTGCAACTTTTCCAGTGCGGCTTCCAACTTCTTGACGCGATTGCGCAGCGGTTGCTGCGCTTTGCGTTGTTCGGCCCGGTTGTGTCGTTCCTGTTTGCGCGATGCGCCTTCATTCGGGGTTTGAGTTGATTCTCCGTCGTCATCGCGGGCGGCCAGCAGCCAGCGTGCGTAGTCATCAAGATCACCCTCGAATACATCCGCCCCGGCATCGGCAACAAGGACCAACTCATCGCAAACCGTGCGCAACAGGTGGCGATCATGGGAAACAAGAACCATCGCACCTTCAAAATCCTGCAGAGCCATACAAAGCGCATGGCGCATATCCAGATCGAGATGATTGGTCGGCTCATCAAGCAGCAATAGATTGGGTTGCCGATAGACGATAAGAGCGAGTACCAGCCGCGCTTTTTCACCACCGGACAGCGGTGCTACCGGGTTTGTGGTCATATCCCCATGAAAGGCATAGCCACCCAAATAATTGCGGCCATCTTTTTCCGATAGTTGATCGTCGAGCATTTGCAGATGCTGCAGAGGCGAGAGTTCATCGTGCAACTGCTCCAGCTGATGCTGGGCAAAGTAGCCGATACGCAAATCTTTGGCGGTTTCCCTGTTGCCTGTGGTGGGGGTTAGTTCTCCGACAAACAGTTTAATTAGCGTCGATTTTCCTGCTCCGTTGGGGCCGAGCAGGCCGATACGGTCGCCGGGCAGAAGGCTGAAAGAGATATTTTTCAGGATGACTTTCGCATCCGGCCCTGCGCCATAGGCAGCCGATGCCTTGTGCAGACGGAGCAGTGGGTTCGGAACACTGCCGGGATATGTAAAGCTGAATGAAAATGGTGAATCGACATGGGCCGGGGCAATCAATTGCATGCGTTCCAGCGCTTTGATGCGGCTCTGTGCCTGACTCGCTTTGGATGCTTTGGCACGGAAGCGGTTAATATAGCTGTTCATATGTTTGATCTGGCTTTGCTGCTTCTCGTGCGCTGCCTGCTGCTGAGACAATTGTTCTGCCCTGATATGTTCAAAGGCGGAATAATTTCCAGTGTAAAGTGTAATATGCTGCTGTTCGATGTGGGCGATATGGGTGACGCAGCGATCAAGGAAATCGCGATCATGCGAAATCAGCAACATGGCCCCGGGATACGTGCGCAGCCATTTTTCCAGCCAGATCACTGCCTCCAGATCCAGATGATTGGTGGGCTCGTCAAGTAGTAGTAAGTCGGAGCGGCACATCAGCGCCCGCGCCAGATTCAGACGCATGCGCCAGCCACCGGAGAAGCTGGCGACGGGGGATTCCTCCTCACCCTTTGAAAAGCCCAGGCCGTGCATCAATCGCGCCGCACGGGCATGTGCAGCGTAGCCATCAATTGTAGCCATGCGCTCATGCAATGTGGCTAATGTTGAGTCATCACCATTCGCTTCAGTGGATGTGAGTTGTTGCTCAAGATCGGTCAATTCTGCATCGCCCTGCATGATATAACGAATGGCCAGCATCGACAGGGCAGGCGTATCCTGAGCGACATGGGCGATGATGGTGCCACGATCGATGCGAAAATTTCCGACGTCCTCGTGTAATTGGCCGAGAATCAGGCTGAATAATGAAGATTTTCCACACCCGTTGGCACCGGTAACGCCCAGCTTATCACCTGCATGAATGGTGAGATTGGTATTTTTAAACAAAAGTTTACTGCCACGTCGAAGCGTGAGTCGGTCAACATAGAGCATGCGCCACTCTATGCAGATTTTTGTGAAGCAGAAGAGCCAAAAAGTCGTTTGTTTCGCTGGAAAGGTATGGGGCCGGACTACTCTTCTACGCTTGTCGAACGCAGGCGAATCATCCATGCTTGCAGTTGAAGACTGGGCCAGGCTTGACATTTGGGTGTTTTGATAATGAAAAGGCTTTAAACCCGCCATGTTCTGTCCGGCCACTTTTGGCCGAACTACGCAGGTCAGAAACCAGCACCACTGGCCGGTTTAAACCCATTCTGGCACATTGTGATGCCGTTAGAGAACTGAGCGGACCATCCCATTAATGCTCAATGATTTGACGACATAGGAACGTTTCGGAAGTTTGGGAAGGATGAGGCGAAATGATGTACTATGCCTCAAAAATTTCTCGACGGTTTCAACGTCCTCAAGGGAATAAAATGGGTAAAGCTGAACGGCTGGATAAACTGCTTTCTAATCTCGGATACGGGGCGAGAAAAGATGTGCGTCACTGGATCAGGGAGGGGTGGATCACGGTGGATGAAAAACCGGCGGTTTCACCATCCCAGAAAGTGCATCCGGATCGGGTAAGGCTTGGAAACGAGGAGCTGGATCATCCCTGCGGACTCACATTTATCTACCATAAACCTTCAGGAACAGTGTGTTCGCGCAAAGAAGGCGGGCGTCTGATTTATGCCGATTTTCCCGAGCGATGGATTGATCGCAAACCGCCACTGTCCAGTGTTGGCAGACTCGACAAGGAGACTTCCGGGTTGCTAATCATGACCGATGATGGTCAGCTCAATCATTATCTAACGAGTCCAAAACAGCATATCTCCAAAACCTATGCTGTAAAACTGGATCACCCGTTAACAGGTAACGAAGCTGAGTTGTTTGGCAGCGGCAAGTTGATGCTTGAAAGCGAGGAAAAACCCTGCCTGCCTGCTGAATTATCGGTCATTCATCCTACAGAGGCCTCGTTGATTCTGCATGAAGGACGATACCATCAGGTTCGCCGCATGTTTGCCGCTGTCGGCAATCATGTGACGGAATTGAAACGAACGCATATTGGTACGTTATCATTGGAAGGTACAAGGTTGGCCGATGGTGATTATAAAACGGTCACAGCCGCCGAACTCATGGGGATGATCAGCCCCTAAAGCAGTTTGATCGCATCCGGAAGATCGGCAATGGAGGGGATGACGAGATTTGCCCTGATGCCGGTCTGTTTAACAAAATCCTCACGGTATTTGCCGGTTTGCACCAACGCGGTCTTCAACCCGGCATCCTTTGCACCGCCAATATCTGATTCCACGTCGTCACCCACCATCAGGGTCTGCGCGGGGTCCGTGCCGATGCTTCGGCAGATGCCGTGGAAGAAGTCCGCTGACGGCTTTCCGAGGATTTCGGCCTTTCTACCCGTAGCATATTCAATGGCGGCCACAAATACGCCCAGATCGAGATGCAGGCCATCCGGTTTTTGCCAGAAGCGGTTCTTGTGCAATGCCAGCAGTTGTGTGCCATTCATCATGTGCAGGAAAATCTCCCGCAGGGTTTCAGGTGGATAGCCCTCGCCGCCAATGTCGCCCATTACTACAAAATCCGGTTGGTTTTCATCCTCACGGACACCTGAAAAATCCTCCCGCAATTCGCCCCGTACAAACAGTCGGGCGCTTTTGTTGCCGATACGCGCCATGGCCAGTGCAGCGGGTGTATGGATTTGATCTTCGGCCAGAGGGATATCCATCTCTGCCAGTTTTTCCGTAATGGTATGCCGGGACTGTGTGGTGGTATTGGTCACCCCGGCCAGTTTGAACCCGGATTCGCACAGTCGGCGCACGGCCCATGCCGCGTCGGGAAGAGGTTGGTCGCCAATATACAGCACGCCGTCCAGATCAAGGAGAATGGCTTTCACAGTCATACACCGATTGTAGCAAACTCTGCACCTTGTCAGCAGTTTTGTGGGGTGGGGATTGCTGTTACACTCCGGCAAATTTTATTCACAAGGATATTCATGCAGGAACAACAACTGATTTCCATCTATGAAGATGCCGGCGCCTTACTTACCGGGCATTTCGTGCTTTCCAGCGGACGCCATTCGCCGCGCTATCTGCAATCGGCCAAGGTGCTGATGCACCCGGCGAATGCAGGGGTTTTGGGTGGAGAACTGGCGGCGCTGGTCAATCCGGATGACGTGGATATGGTCGTATCTCCGGCGCTGGGTGGCTTGATTATCGGCCATGAAGTGGCGCGGGCGCTGAACAAGCCGCTTATTTTTACGGAACGCAAGGAAGGCGTCATGAGCCTGAGGCGTGGATTTTCCCTGGAAGAGAACACGCGCGTACTGGTCGTTGAGGACGTGATTACCACCGGCGGCTCGGTATGCGAATGCATGGATGTTGTGCGCGTACACGGTGGCGATCCAATCGAGGTGCTGGCGCTGGTGGACCGTGCGCCGCAGGCTGAGGGGCGCTTTGATGTGCCGCATCGCACCCTGTTGCAACTGGAAGTGCCATCCTATGATGCAAATGAATGTCCGCTATGCCGGGAAGGCGTATTGCCGGCGGTTAAACCCGGCAGTCGAGGAACCGCATGACCCAAACTATATCTGACGTGCTGCGCCTGTTCCCCTTCGGCGGCGTGGGCGAGTTCGGTAAGAATATGATGGTTTATGCCCTGGGTGACGATGCCATCATGGTGGATTGCGGCATGGGGTTCCCTGAGCCGGGGCAGCATGGTGTGGATATTGTCATCCCCGACATTTCTGCCATAAAGGATCTGGGGCTAAAGCTGCATGCCGTGGTGCTGACGCACGGGCATGAGGATCATATTGGCGCATTGCCGTTACTGTTACCGGAATTAAATGTACCTGTTTACGGTACGGAGATGACGCTGGGCCTGCTGACGGAAAAAATGAATGAGGTCAAGGGATTCAAGCCTGAACTCATGGCCTTGCCCGAGAATGAACGGGTGCAGCTCGGGCCGTTCGGTATCGAAGCAATTCCGGTGACGCATTCCATTATGGATGCCGTTTCCATTGCCATTCATACACCTCTTGGCATTGTTATTCATACAGGCGATTTCAAGTTTGATCCGGCGCCCATTGACGGAAGGGCGACAGCACTGCACCGCTTTGCTGCGTTGGGAGATGCAGGTGTTTTATTGCTTGTGTCCGATTCCACCAATGCTACGCGCGCCGGTAGCGGGGCGACGGAGCGCAGCGTCGGTCCGGCGCTGAAACAGGCGATCAGCAGTTGCACTGGCAAAGTGGTGGTGACCACATTTTCCTCTAATATGTTCCGCATTCAGCAGATTGTGGATGCGGCCGCCGCCTGTGGGCGCAAGGTGGCTCTGGCAGGCCGCAGTCTGGAGCGCAATACGGAGGTTGCACGCAGGTTGGGGCGTTTGAACGCCCCGTCTGGCCAGTTTGTCAGTATCAAACAGGCGACGGAAATGAATGATGCGGAGGTGCTGGTGATTGCCACCGGTTCGCAAGGCGAATCACGTGCGGCACTGGCGCGTATCGCCATGGGAAAATTTACCGGCATCAGTTTGAAAGACGGCGATCTGGTCATTTTTTCCTCATCTATGATTCCCGGTAATGAGCGTATCATTGCAGGATTATTCAGTCATATTTATAGGCGCGGCGCGCGGGTGTTGCATGCCGGGCAGGCGCCCCTGCATGTATCAGGGCATGCACAGGCGCACGAGTTAAAGACCATGATGCAACTGGTGCGGCCTCGCTATATGTATCCGGTGCATGGCGAATACCGCAATCTGATCGAGCACAAGTATCTGGCGATGGCGACCGGCATACCCGAAGGGCATATCATCATTGCGGAAAACGGCCAGAGCGTGCAGGTGAGCGCCGATGGCATACGCGCAGGCGAGCTATTTCATGCCGGAGCGGTGTTTGTGGACGGAGCACAGCGGGACGAGATTGATGGCATGGTGCTGCGCGACCGGCGTATTCTGGCTGAAGACGGGATTGTCACCGCGATTGTGGCGATAAGTCGGCAGCAAGGACGCCTGATTGGTAATCCCGAACTGGCTACGCGTGGCGTGCTGCACCAGGAAGTCGGTGATGAGGTGCTTGGCCGTGCGGCGAATGAACTGAAACAACATCTTGAAAAAATGGGCCAGGAGTTACTCGCCGATGATGATGTGACGAAGGAAGAGATTCGCCTCTGGCTTCGCCGCTGGTTCAAACGGCAGCACGGTCGGCGGCCGATGGTATTGCCGGTCGTATTTGAGATATAATGAATACCCGTGCACTGGTGCGTGAGTCAGCGGCGCTGTTGCTGGCGGCTGTGACGGCGACACTGGCCGTCGCTCTGTACAGTTTTTCACCACAGGATCCATCATTTAACCATGAAATATCTTCGAATGCGGTGCTTAATCAGGCCGGATTGTTCGGATCGTATGCCGCCGATTTCCTGTACCAGTTATTTGGTTTTGGGGCGTGGCTGTGGCTGTTGTTGTGTATGGTCATTGCGGTGCGGCTGGCGCGCGGGATGCATCCATGGCTGGGCGGGTGGAGCTCACTGTTCTGGTTACCGGTCGTGCTGGGATTGTGTGCGCTGGCCGCTGCGCATCAGGCATGGTTTTCTCCCTCTGTTCAAACGCTTCCGGCTGGAGCGGGCGGCGCACTGGGCAGTCTGATTGCTGCTGGCTTGCGTCAGCCACTGCATGTCATTGGTCGCGATGTGCTGTTGCTGGCACTGGTTGTAAGCAGCTTTGTCGCAGCATCTCATATTTCAATATTGCACCTGATGAAGAAAACATTTGCTCTCACCGCGATATGCGCATCGTTTATTCTGCGCCAGATAATTCGTCAGACAAACCGGGCCCGCTTTATTTTGACCGGGCGCAAGGAACGAATGGTTGCGCGCGAGCAGCGGCGGGAAGCAAAGAAAATGAACGTGGCGCGCGAATCCAAGATCGAGCCGCAGGTTGGCAAACAGGCGCGGGTCGAAGTGTCCAGGCGGGCACGGGAAGATCAACAGGGCGAACTGGCGTTCAATGAACCGTCACGGGAAGGATTTAAATTGCCCGCCATATCCCTGTTTACGTCACCCGATGGCGGTAAACGCGCTCACAATGAACAGTCTCTGCAAGCCATGGCGCGTATGCTGGAGAAAAAGCTGCTGGATTATCGTGTTGAAGGCGAGGTGGTGGCGGTGCAGCCCGGGCCTGTGGTGATTCAGTTTGAATTTGAACCGGCGCCGGGAACCAAGGCAAGCCGTATAGTAGCGCTTCAAAATGATCTGGCACGAGCCATGAGTGCGGTTTCGGTACGTGTAGCGGGCAACATTCCGGGTAAAAGTGTGATCGGCATCGAGATTCCGAATGAACAGCGGGAAATGGTGTATATGCATGAGGTGCTGGCAAGCCGGGAATTTTCCGGGAAAAAGTATGTGTTGCCGCTGGCATTGGGTGTGGATATTGCAGGCCGTCCGGTGGTGACGGATTTGGAAAAAATGCCCCATTTGCTGATTGCGGGAACAACCGGTTCGGGCAAGTCGGTGGCGGTGAACAGCATGATTTGTTCCATGCTGATGACGCATACACCAGCTGATTTGCGTCTCATTATGGTGGATCCGAAAATGCTGGAATTGTCCATGTATGATGATATTCCGCACCTGCTGGTACCCGTAGTGACCAATCCGCACAAGGCGGCCAAGGCGCTGGCTTGGGCGGTGTATGAAATGGAACGGCGCTACCGGCTGATGTCCGAGGCCAGAGTGCGCAATATCGACGGTTACAACAAGGCGGTGCGCAAGGAAAAGGATGTGGAACGTCTGCCGTATATCGTTATTGTGATTGATGAACTGGCCGATTTGATGATGGTGGCAGGCAAGGATGTGGAGCAGTCCATCTGCCGTCTGGCACAGAAGGCGCGTGCTTCCGGCATTCATCTGATTCTGGCCACACAACGGCCCAGCGTTGATGTGATTACAGGACTCATTAAAGCCAATTTGCCAAGTCGCATTTCCTTTCAGGTGTCTTCACGCATTGATTCACGCACGATTCTGGATCAGATGGGTGCCGAACAGCTTCTGGGGCAGGGAGATTCATTGTTTCTTTCCAGCGGTCACACTTTGCAACGTATCCATGGCGCATTTGTGTCTGATGCCGAAGTCGTGGGGCTGGTGGAACATCTTAAATCACAAGGTGAGCCCGAATACCGGGAAGAGGTATTTGAGGTGGCGGATGCTGACCAGGGTGATGCCAACGGTAGTGATGAAACGGATGCTAAATATGATGAGGCAGCGGATTTGGTCATACAGAAAGGGCAATGTTCGGTGTCCATGGTGCAACGATATCTGCGTGTGGGATACAACCGCGCCAGCCGTATTGTCGAGCAGATGGAGCGTGAAGGGCTGGTGACGCCGCCCGGTTCCGGCGGTATGCGCAAAGTGCTGGCAAAATCACTGGAGAATGGCGGTGGAGGGGTCGAATGATACGCCTGATACTATTTCTGAGCCTGTGGTTTCCGGCCATGGCAACAGCGGCGCCCCTGCCTGCGGATATGACACGCGCCCTGAACCGGCTTACCGAGGCTCACGGATTTTCGAGCCAGTTTGAGCAAACGATTCGTTTCTCAGATGGAACGGTGCAGACCTATGAAGGGGAACTGGCGGTATTACAACCGGGACGCTTTCGTTGGCATTATACTAAGCCATATGAGCAATTGTATGTCAGCGATGGCCATGTCATTTGGCATTACGAACCGGATTTGATGCAGGTGCAGATATTAAGAAGGGTGCAGGGCGTTGATCCAGCCGTGATGCGTTTGCTGGATGGAAGCCTGGGGCTTGGTAATGTCGCCTTGCTTGAGAAGGGAAATGAGGCGAAGGCAACCATACACCGCTACCATGTGCGCATTGGTGCGAAGACAAAGGTTTGGTTGGGGATTGCCGGATATCACCTTGCCTATGTGGAAAGTGTGGATGCGCTGGGGAATCATAATCGTATCCGTTTGTTGCATATAACAGCGCATCCGCCTGCACCGGCAGCATTTGTATTCAGGATACCGCCGGGTGTGGATGTGTTGCCTCTCAAATAATTTGATCAAGATGGATGGAATAAAATGAAACGATTTTTCTGGATACTGATGATGCTGGCCGGGATAGTCTCAATGCCGGAGGCAAGGGCTGCGGCATTGGCAACCCTCGACCATTCCGCATCGGCAGCAGGCGTGGCCAATGCTTTTGTGGCAACGGCGGATGATCCTTCCGCTGTACACTACAATCCCGCCGGTATCGCCTGGCAACCGGGTATCGGCGTGATGTTTACCGGCGTACTCCGTGCTGAGGATCAATCTGTTCAATTGGCTCCGCCGGGCGGTACGCCTTTTAACAGGCAAACACCTGCCAATCCCGGTTCCATTTATGCCACGTGGATGCCAAGGGATGGCGACTGGGGCATGGGTGCTGGTTTCGATCTTCCTTTTTCGGGCAATACAGGGTGGGGAACCGATTTTGGTGGCGCAGCACAGCGGACCAGCCTGAATACCTTTCACTTTTCACTGGATGCAGTGTATGCCATCAGCAGCAGCATGGCTGTGGCCTTCGGTCCAGACTGGTATGGGGGGCGTATTGATGTGGATAGTGCCACGACTACATTTCGTGGTACGGGGCTAACTGCAGTTGGCGGGCACGCTGCATGGATGTGGCATCCGCGCCCGACATGGTCGGTGGGAGCGATGTTTCGTTCGGGTGCAACACTAAATCTGTCCGGGGATGCCATTGGTGCTATTACCGGGACTGCGGAGACAAGTGTGTCGTTACCGGGTGTGGTACAGTTTGGTATTGCGCATGATTTTTATGATCGGTACAAACTGGAATTTAATGGTTCATGGACACGCTGGTCCACCCTGACCGACCTGAATGTTGTCGGTAAAGGTATTGCCGGCGCCGAGCTTAATCCGCTGAATCTGCAAGACAGTTTCTCGGCCATGGTGGGGTTGACATGGTTTTGGCAGGAACACACACAATTCCGCTTTGGCTACGCCTTTGACCAGGCTGCCACAAAAGATACCGGATTTAATGCCAGAATTACCGATGCCAACAGTCATCGGCTTAGTCTGGGCATGGGCACGGAGGTGTTTGGTTTGCATCTCGATGCCGCTTACAGCTTTATCTATTCGCCCACGCGTACCATTACCGGAAGCGCACCGTTCGACGGGCGTTACAAGCACCGGCTGCAAACGCTGGCAGTTTCTATTGCCAGGTATTTTTGAGGATGATCTGAAGCATCCGGATTTGTTCCATGATGATTTACACCCGTCTCATGGGGTGGACACGCCGCTGGCGCATTGCTTGCGCCCAGTTTGTCTTGACGAAGTGGCAGGCCAGCCCGAACTGACCGTACCGGACTCATGGTTTTCACATCTCCTGGCGGAAGGGCGTGCTGCATCCTGTATTTTCTGGGGTCCGCCGGGTGTTGGTAAGACGACGCTGGCACACATGATGGCCCGCAGCGCCAGCATACCTTTTGAGCACCTGTCCGCCGTTTCGGCGGGCAAGGCCGAGGTTCAGATGGTTGTCAACCGTGCCAAAAGTGAAGGTCGTTCATACCTGCTGTTTCTGGATGAAATCCATCGGTTTAACAAAGCGCAACAGGATGTACTACTTCCTTACATTGAAGATGGCACACTGCTGCTGGTTGGCGCAACCACCGAGAATCCATCCTTTGCGCTCAATAACGCGCTGTTATCGCGCTGCCGTGTGATTGTATTGAAGGCGCTTGATACATCCGCCCTTGAAAATATTCTGGCGCGCGGGCTTGCTATGCTGCAACAGGGCAGTCCGGATTTCGATCTGGAAACGGAGGCATTGAAGTGGATTGCGTCCACCAGCAATGGTGATGCGCGATATGCCTTAAATGCCATGGAATCACTTTATATGGCGGTAAGGGACAAACGCTGGGCGTTAAGCGATGTGCAAGATCACTGGAGCCGCAGGGTTGCGCAATATGACCGGGATGGTGATTTTCATTACGACATTATCTCTGCCCTGCACAAGTGTGTGCGTGATTCGGATGCTGATGCCGCCTGCTATTGGCTGGCACGGATGCTGGAGGCGGGTGAAGAACCCTTGTATATTGCCCGGCGGCTGATTCGCATGGCCACCGAAGATGTCGGGTTGTCCGACCCGAACGCCTTGACGGTGAGCCTGAATGCGCAACGCATGTTCGAAATACTGGGTTCCCCCGAAGGGGAACAGGGGCTGTTTGAGGCGGTGATTTATCTGGCGCTGGCACCGAAGAGTAATGCGGCTTATATGGCGGAGAAAGGAGCACGAAAATTAGCAAGGAAAACACAGGATATGCCTGTGCCCATGCATCTGCGTAATGCGCCGACGAAGCTGATGAAGGAGCTTGGTCATGGAGCAGATTACCAGTATGCACATCATGCACCGGATGCGATGGTTGCCCAACAGCATTTTCCCGACGGGATGGGAAAAACAGATTTATATGTGCCGACGGATCGCGGGTTTGAGCACAAGCTGGGTGAACGTATGCGCTGGTTGGAGGAGCGGAAAGAGGATATGAAGAAATGAGGCATTTACTGGTTGTTGCGGCAGGTGGCGCAGTCGGCGCATCGTTGCGCTGGCTTTTGGCCGGTGCAGTGCAGCGAGCAGCGAGTGGGGCGTTTCCGTGGGGGACGTTTGTAGTCAATGCACTGGGAAGCTTTGCGCTCGGTTTCCTGTTTGTTTACCTGATTGAACGCTCGACCACGGGGGAATTGCTGCGTCTCGCCGTTACGGTCGGGTTACTGGGCGCTTTTACCACTTTTTCCACCTATTCTCTGGAATCCATTCGCCTGATGCAATCCGGTGCATTTGGACTGGCAGCTGCCAATGTACTGGGGCAGGTGTTCGTCTGCCTTGTGCTTACATGGCTTGGTGTGCAATTGGCGAGGGCGATATGAGCGAGAATAACAACACCCGAAGCTTGGCCCTGTTCTGTGATTTCGAGAATGTGGCACTGGGTGTACGTGATGCCAAATTCGCCGCCTTTGATATCAGGAAGGTACTCGAACGCCTGCTGCTCAAGGGCAACATCGTGGTCAGGAAGGCCTATTGTGATTGGGAACGCTACAAGGATTTCAAGGCACCGATGCATGAGGCGGCCTTTGAGCTAATTGAGATTCCGCATGTACGCCAGAGCGGCAAGAATTCAGCCGATATCCGCATGGTCGTCGATGCGCTGGACCTTTGCTACACCAAGGCGCATGTGGATACCTTCGTCATTATCTCCGGTGATTCCGATTTTTCACCGCTGGTCTCCAAGCTGCGCGAAAACAACAAACTGGTGATCGGTATAGGTGTAAAGAACTCCACCTCCGACCTGCTCACTTCTAACTGTGATGAGTTTATTTACTACGATGATCTGGTACGTGAATCGGAGAAAAAGAACAAGGTCAGACGCCTCCGTTCATCCACCAGAGTCAAGGCCAGGGCGGTCCCAAAGGGTGAGGATGTGCTGAAGCAGGAGGGGATTGATCTGGTCATGGCCACGCTTGAAGGTTTGTTCAAAGAGCGCGGTGAGGAGGAGAAGGTGTGGGGCTCGATGGTCAAGCAGACTCTGAAACGTCGCCATCCCGGCTTTTCGGAGAGCTATCACGGCTTCCGCAGCTTTGGCCAGCTATTGGAAGAGGCGCAGGCACGAGGGCTTCTGGAATTGGAGCTGGATGAAAAATCTGGCGGCTACATCATCAAGAGCTATTCGCACGAGGAGTAAATCAGGATTAAGTGAGCCACTTGCAAAACTCTGGGTGGATGAGCGGCAATCCCACTTTGAGTCCATTTTCGGGGTGGAATGAGGTGCATGGTGGTTCCATGGACCGAAATTCCAGCTCGGAAATGGGCCGAAGTGGGGAAGCCGATTGCCG
>JAUZQZ010000100.1 GCA_030950745.1 Mariprofundaceae bacterium
GCTAGGAGTCTGTCGGACTTAGGCAATTCGTAGCGAGCAGGTGGGGAAGCGAGAACAAGATTGAGTGAATATAAGGAGTATAGTGGTTCTATACGACGAATATTCAGTCAATTTTGGGCCGCTCTCCCTGCCGCACAGTAGATTTCGGCTAAGTCCGACAGACTCCTAGCCCTGCCCCTTACACACCAGTCATGCCACAGAGCCCTTGCACATGGGTCAGACCAAGGCGCGGGGTATATACAGCTAATGGCAATTCCATTGCCAAGCGCTGCAACGCAGATAGATGGCCGCCGTACGTAACTTGTGTGTAAAGGGCAGGGCAGCATATTGGATATGCGGCATGGCTTGATGCAGCATGTGCCGTTATGAGCGGGTTGACTGGAAAACGCATCCTCATTACCCGGGCTTCCGGCCAGGTTGAAGAAATTGCGAAGCATATTCGCCAGCGGGGAGGGATGCCGGTCACTTTCCCATGCCTTGCCGTCCAGTGCTGCCCGGAATCCATCCGCCAGAGTGTCAAGCTGCTTGAAGACGACGGCGTACACGCATTATTTACCAGCGCCAATGGTGTCCATTGCGTAGCGGAAGCATTGCGGGATACTTTCGTTTCAACCTTTGAATCTGTTCCTGTCGTAACCATCGGCCACCACACTGCCAAAGCGCTTTCAGATATGGGCGTACAAGCAGCATGGATATCCCGGGAGGCTTCGCAGGAAGGTTTAATGGATGCATACCGGCAACGCGGATTGCCAGCGCGCCTGGTATTCTTTCGTGCCGCACAAGGACGCGACGCCCTGCCCGAAGCATTGAAAACAGCGGGTGTGGATGTGCGACTCGTTCCGGCTTACCGTACAATTTGCCCGGACGATGATACAACGGCTGTTATTGAATTGTTAAAAGGTGGAGGCGTTGATGCCGTACTCCTCGGTAGCTCCAGAACAGCGCAACATTATGTGCGCCGCATCGGAGATGCACGACTTGCCAACCGGCCTGCCATTGCCGTCATCAGCGCGCAGGTGGCCAATACGGCCCACACCATGAATCTGGACGTGCAGGTCGTGGCAAAAGAGGCTAGTTTTGCCTCCATGCTGGATGGCTTGGAGGAATGGTTCCAGAAAATGACGGCCAATGGAGAATCACATGCATAAACAGAACATGATCATTCGTCCTCGCCGCACGCGGCAGAACGCAACCATCCGTAATATGGTGCGGGAAACCACACTCTCAACCCATGATTTTATTTATCCACTGTTTGTGGATGAAACCATTAGCGATCCCGTACCCGTCGCCAGCATGCCGGGGGTATCCCGCATTCCGCTCTCCTGTGTCGGCAAAGCGGTCGAAGAGGTAGCATCGCTCGACATTCCGGGCATTATTCTGTTTGGCATTCCGAAGGAAAAGGATACCACGGGTTCTTCCGGCTGGGATAAGCACGGCATCGTGCAGGAAGCCATTCGCGCCGCCAAGCAGGCCTCTCCGGAAACATGCGTTATTGCCGACACCTGCTTCTGTGAATATACCGATCACGGTCATTGCGGCGTACTCGATGGCGAAACCGTGGATAATGACGTCACGTTGATCAACCTGTGCAAGGAAGCGCTATCTTATGCCGATGCCGGCGTGGATATCATTGCCCCATCCGGCATGATGGATGGCATGGTAGACGCGATCCGTACGCGGCTGGATCATGACGGGCACCAGAATGTGCCAATCATGTCCTATGCGGTGAAATACGCATCCGGCTATTTCGGACCCTTCCGTGATGCTGTGGATTCATCCCCCGGCTTTGGCGATCGTGCTACCTATCAGATGGATCCGGCCAATGCACGCGAGGCATTGCGTGAAGCCCTGCTGGATGTGGAAGAGGGGGCAGATATTCTCATGGTCAAGCCTGCTCTGGCCTATATGGACATCATTCGCACGGTAAAGGACGCGACACATCTGCCATTGGCCGTCTATAATGTATCCGGGGAATATGCCATGATTAAAGCGGCAGCGGAAAAGGGCTGGATTGACGAGCAGCGCGTGGTGTTGGAAACCATGACCGGCTTCAAACGAGCCGGCGCCGATATGATCATCTCCTATCATGCCCTGGACGTGGCCCGCTGGCTTAACGATGGCTGAATCCGCAAACGGCAAGGCACCGGAAGAAGTACAGGGTTTGGAAGACCAGTCCACACCCGAGGCAGCCACGCCTGTTCAGGAGAAATCACAGGAGAGCATGGAAACACCTGCGGAAGAAGACAGCGTTCGTTCCTCTTCTCATGGGAAATTCTGGCTGGTATTGCTATTAATCGTTGCTGCCTTGCCGCTGGGATGGTTTCTGCTGCCGGAAAACACGCGTCAGAAGTGGACGGAAACGCTGATGAACCGCACACCATCGGTGGAAGTCAGCGATACGGATATCACGCCAGCACCAATGCCACCACCACAAGCTGCAACTTCTACACCTACAACCCCCACAGAGACTCCATCTGAACCCATACAGGCTCCAACAGCTCACATGGTCGCACCTCAACCAGCCCCTACATTCAATACACATCCTATACCGCCGGCAGCCTCGTCAGAAGAGGTCGAAGCACTGATAACAGCCATGGGAGAACTACAGAACAGCATGCAGGCACTACAGGACAAACAGGTGGAATTGCGTCAGGAATTGCATGCCAGACAGCAGTTGGAGTTACGTACCCGTTTGCGCTGGATCGCCAACCCTCAAAGCCAGTTAGCGCAAATGGCCAGTTTCTGGCAGGACATTACGCTGCTTCCCATGCTGAGTGAAGGCGAACGCAACGAAGCGGAAACCATGCGGAAACTGGCAGCGGACGATGCTGATAAACTGGATACGTGGACTGCACGGTTAAAGCGACTGGCGGCGACCCTTCCTGTACCGGAACATCAGGACATCATCCCCAAACCGAAAAATCCCGTACTTGCCTGGCTGATTGAAAAGTTTCATTTACGCCCTGCTCCTACGCCGGAACAACAGGCACTGGCAAAACTGCGCGCAAAGCTTTTGAACACTGCGCATGCACTAACCGTCCAAATCTGGCCGGAACACAAAGTGTGGCGGCACTTGCTTGCCGATTTACGTGAGCAGTTCGGAGACGATGCTGATCTCGCCCTGCCAGAGCGCCTTGACAACATTCAGAAAGATATTGCGGCCATGCGTGCGAAAGCCTCGATCTGGTTGGAGAAGACCTAATGCGTACCATGATCATGCTCATCCTGGCGTTGGCACTGGCCGGCGTGCTGGCTCTGTTCCCAAACGTGGCCGATCAGGCTCTCAAAATTGAAGCATTTGGATGGATGTTTGAAACCCGTCAGGGGCCATTTATTCTATTGCTGCTGTTGCTGCTCGGACTCATCTGGATGCTGCGGCGAATCATTTCTGCCATCCTTGCCGGTCCCGGCCAGGTCTGGCAGGTGCTTCGTTCAGGTGGGCGTAAACGCAGAGAAGCCCGGCTGCGTGACGGGCTCATGCAGTTGATTGATTTGCGCGGCGATCTTGGTGCCAAAGCCTTCCGCAAAACACGCGGCATCGTGCCGGGCTGGGGCAATGCCCTGCTGCGTGTGTTTGCCACGCCGGTGACCGAACACGCTATACCGTCCTCAGATGATGACCCCTTGCTCACAGCGTTAAAAGCACGCATCGTCACTGATCCGGCGGCTACGCCAAAACCGGACCTCGCCACGCGCAAGACCCATCTTGAGGCATGGCTGAATGTTCATCCAGGCGCTCCGTTGGCCTTGCAACGCAAAATCGACATGGCTGAAGAAGAAGAAAACTGGGCAATGTTGACCCACCTGCTGGAAGACATGTGGAAGAAGGGCGGGCGTTCGGCAGCCAGCATCCGGCCCCGGCTGACCTCTGCCTACATAGCACTGGCCAAAGCGCAGCCGGATCACGCCCTGGAGTATCTGCGAAAGGCACACCGCCTGACACCGGAGGATGGAAATATCATTCTGGCCCTCGGGAAAACGCTGATCGAACAGGGTGATGTACAGTCCTGCCACAAGCTCTGGTCGGCACACCTCGAAACGCATGATGATGAAGCCGTTGCCGTTTCTCTGTATGAACTCCTGCGCACGGATGCACTGAAAGCCTACCGTAAGCTGGAAAAGATCAACGATACAAAAATGCCTCCGGCCCGTGCCTGGCTACGGGCACAGCTTGCGCATGATGCGGACCTGGGTGGTTTAGCAATGGATCATATGCAGGAACTGGTTAAGTCCCATTCCAGTCCCCTGGCATGGAAAACCTTCGGTGACTGGCATGCTGAGACTGCCGATTGGGTACAGGCAGCACGCTGTTACCAGAAGGCGCTCGAATTTGACAGCAACGCTCCCGAAGTTGACAAGTCGGAAAGCGTGAGCTAAATCAAGGTAAGAGCGGTTCTCTTGAACCGCTGGCGGCTGCCGACGGGTGGCCGCCCCTTTTTTATCACCTATGGGATCAGGGCCTGTTAACCTGTCCTAAATCGTTCTGCTGCTGTTACAGTATGCCGCATGGCAAGACCAACTCCTGATTCTCCGCCACGCCCAAGTCTGAAACAGATCATGAAAGGCACATGGGCCGACCGGCTTTTGCTCCTGCTGGTACTGGCTGGTATCGGAATTTCATGGCAGTTCGTGCATGTGCTGGCAGGCAAGGGTGAAGCGATGGTCACCATCTATCATGGCCAGACGCAACTGGCACAATATCCCCTGCATGCACATAAACCTGTTCATTTCATGGCGAAGGGAGCGTTGGGTGATTCCGAAATTGTGATTGACCACAACAGCGTGTATTTCCTTGAGTCTCCATGCCGTAACAAGCTCTGCATACTCGCCGGCCACAAACACGAAATCGGCGACATCATTGCCTGCGTACCCAACCGGATTTTGGTAGCCATCAGCGGCGCTGCCAAGCGCTTTGACGCCGTGGTAGAGTAGCGTAATGCAGGTCAAGGCACTGGAAATGATCCGGCCCTCGCTGGAAGAGTTGCAACACAAGGCGCAATGGATGTCGCTGCTAATGCTGGCGGTAAGTATGCATGTGCTGGAAGCAGGCCTTCCCGGTCTCGGACCGTGGCTCAAGCCGGGACTGGCCAACGTTATCACCCTCATTACGCTGGTATTGCTTGGGCCCAGAGCAGCGTTGGCACTTGCTATTGCCCGTGTGTTCACAGGCAGCATGCTAATCGGAACCATGTTAACACCTACCTTTGTCATGAGTCTAAGTGGTGCAATGGCCGCCACCCTTACCATGCTTGCTGCATGGCGTTGGCTGCCCGGCATCAGCCTCATCGGTATCAGCCTTCTGGGTGCTATCGCGCACATGCTGGCACAGTTTGTGGTGGTGGAATCCCTTTTTATCCAACAGTCGGCGATTTATTATCTGTTGCCGCCATTCCTGCTCATTTCCTGCGCAACTGGCTGGATCAACGGTGCCATCGCCACTTATATTACCCCTCGCCTGTTTCACAGAATCCATGAATAGGCCGGAAGGAAAACGCTGGAGCGCCTCCTTTGTGGCATCTGTTTCCTGCCATGTACTGCTGGCCATGTTGATTACATGGCAGCATATCGACAAGCCGTTACCTAAACACGAAATACCAAAATCCATGGATGTGGTGCTACTCAACCCGGAAAAAACCAAACCGACCAAACCTCCCAAAAAAGCTGATGCCATTTCCAACCGGACAGCACAGGGTGCAAGCCGCCACGCACGGGATCAGCTGACCCGGGCAGCCCGCAGCCCCATGGTCGGCCAGCGCCGCCAGCCGCCGAAACCTGTTGCGCCGCAAGCTCCGCGCACACCACCACCCATACCGAAAACCAGACCGCAGCAGCGCACCCGCACACTGGCGCGCCGTGGTCCCCTGCTGGAAAACACCAAACCACCACCGCCGAAACGGAAGCCAAAACCGAAACCCAGGCCGCGGCGACAACCCATTCCGATAGCCAACCTGATGCCATCCAGCATGGCGCTGGCCGAGCTGTCCCGTGATTTCGAGCGAGAACGACGACTGAAGAAAATGCTCTCACGCGAGGCTGATATCCCCATCAATACGCGTGAGGCAAAATTTGCGCCCTATGCCCATTTGCTGGTACGCGCGCTGGAGGAACAATGGCGGCCGGGCCAGGCCAATTACCGTGAGTATTCCGCCGAGGAGCGCCGGGCGCTGATGCGCCTGACCATTGAACGTGATGGTTCGCTGGGGGGTGTCGAAATTCTGCGCCCCAGTCCCATCCGGCAGCTGAATGAAAGTGCTGTGGCCGCTATTCACGCCGCCGCACCATTCCGGCCACTGCCCAGATCGTGGGGGCTGGATCGAGTCAGTTTCTATCTTACCTTTGAAGTGCTGAATGACCGCTTTGTCTTCCGCACGATGTAGCCTGCATCATTCACAAATGCTGCCGGCTAGCCTTCTGCTCAACTGGTACGAAAAAAACGCCCGTGATCTGCCGTGGCGCAGAACACACGATCCATATGTCGTCTGGATTTCCGAAATTATGTTGCAACAAACGCAGGTCGAAACAGTGTTGCCTCACTTTACGGCGTGGTTTGAGCGCTTTCCGGGTATCGCAAGTCTCGCCGCCGCTTCGCTGGATGATGTGCTCAAGGCATGGGAAGGACTGGGCTACTACCGCCGCGCCCGCTTTATCCATATTGCTGCCCAACAGGTGATCACGGAACATCATGGCCAATTCCCGCATGCTTATGACAATATCCTGAAACTTCCCGGTATCGGGCGCTCCACAGCAGGTGCAATTGCATCTTTCTGCTTCGACGCAAATACGCCCATTCTGGATGGTAATGTAAAACGCGTATTGAAATGCTGGCATGGCACCGCCGATGTATCAGAAAATCAGCTTTGGTGCTGGGCGCAGTATGCGCTGGACGCTTCAGGGGATGCGGCCACATGGAATCAGGCAATGATGGAGCTGGGGGCGACTGTCTGTTCGCCGAACACACCGGATTGCAGTAGCTGCCCGGTCTCCAGGCATTGCACCTCGGCGTTTGGTACGGTCGAAACAGTGCATCCCGGAAAAGCTGCAAAGGTGATGGATGTACACTGGCATGTGGCGTTGTATCTTCACCCCGAAAAAGGCATCTGGCTTACCAGACGTCCGGCTTCCGGCATCTGGGCAGAATTATGGACACCCCCGATCACAGAACTTGACGAACCTCCCGCACGGAAGCCCACGTATGTCCACCTGCTAACCCATCGCCGACTACATCTTTACGGCAAGGTCTTGAAAACAGAACCATCCGGCAACGGCCAATGGGTTTCGGACATAACGAAGTTTGCCCTGCCAACCGGTATCCATCGCCTGCTCGAAAAACACGGGGGCGAAATATGATTCCCGCTTACAGAAGTGCCGAGCTTGCATGCCCAACATGGATAAAGCACAAAATTCGTGTTTTATTTTGTGCCCATGTTGGGCATGCAAAGAAGAACATATCCATCATTCGAGCCACTTGCAAAACTCATGAGCGGCAATCGGCTTCCCCACTTCGGCCCATTTCCGAGCTGGAATTTCGGTCCATGGAACCACCATGCACCTCATTCCACCCCGAAAATGGACTCAAAGTGGGATTGCCGCTCATCCACCCAGA
>JAUZQZ010000101.1 GCA_030950745.1 Mariprofundaceae bacterium
AAGACCCAACGCAGTACATAGGTGGGTTTCAGTTGGTTTTAGCATGTTTTGTTGAAAAGTGTCCAGGGGATCATAGCGCGTTTTGAGCACTGCGAAGGCCAGCACCTGCTGTTGCAACGGTGTTAGTGATACACGTTTCGCCAGCAGGGAAATATTGGCAAACAAAGGGGAGGACGCGCTGACATGATGCTCAAACCGGTTAAGCAAGGTGCGCATGATGCCCTTAAGTTCTTTGATTTTGATATTGTCATCATCCACATCCTGTAACTGCAAGAAGTCCGACACATCGCTGTTGACAAATCCACGCTTACCAAAGAAACCGCGAAAGGCTACAGCACTGCCGAGCATCATGCGCAGCATCCATGTGGCAATCAGAGCATGGTATTCATCCTGGGCGTCGATGGCTGGCGTTGAAATCCTGCTTCTGTGTCGAACTTCCATGCTGGTCTCCTATGACTAAATTATCTGACAGAGGAGATGGTACGGCATGGTGCGACAGCTGGCGTCGCATTACTGAGGTCGGAAAGAATGCGGGTCACTATCAGGATGCCGCAACAGAATGTAAGCTTGCCCCATGTCCAAAGTGATTCCGATTCAACCGGAAGGCGCAGCAGTCGGGGAACCAATGATGGGGAAACCGTCATGGCTCAAGGTGCGTGCGCCGCTGTCACCGGAATATCGCAAGCTGGCCCGGCTTATGCGCGACAAAAAACTGAATACCGTATGCGAGGAGGCCAGTTGTCCGAATATCGGCGAATGCTGGAAGCACGGTTCGGCCACGTTCATGATCTTGGGCCGCGTCTGCACCCGTACCTGCACTTTTTGCGATGTAGAAACCGGGCGGCCGGATCCCATCGATATTGAGGAGCCAAAGCATCTGGCCGAAGCTGTGGCTTCGCTGGGCCTGAGGCATGTGGTGATTACATCGGTGGACCGTGATGATTTGCCGGATGGCGGTGCGGAGCACTATGCGTGCGTGATCCGTGAGCTCAAAGCCCGTCAGCCGAAGGTTACGATTGAAGTGTTGACGCCCGATTTTCAGCGCAAACCGGATACGTGTCTGGATACGGTGATAAAGGAAAAACCGGATATCTTTAACCATAATCTGGAAACTGTCCCGCGCCTGTACCGTTCCGTGCGTCCCGGCGCACGTTATTTCACGTCGCTCAGATTGTTGCAGCGGGCCAAGGAACTGGATACGGGTATGGTGACCAAGTCCGGGATTATGCTTGGTCTGGGTGAAGAGCGTGACGAGGTGTTGCAGGTGCTGGATGATTTGCATGAGGCGGATGTGGATATTCTGACCATTGGCCAGTACCTCAGGCCTTCGGTTCGGCATCATCCGGTCATGAAATACTGGACTCCCGAGGAGTTCGAAGAACTGAAATATCTGGCTGAAAAGAAAGGTTTTGGTATAGTGGCTTCTGGCCCGCTTGTCCGTTCTTCGTTTCATGCCGAAGATGTGTTTCAGAGCTTGCGAGTCCGTAGGGGAGAAAAGCGATGACACAAAGTGCGATTAAACAGAGCCTGGAAAAGATAGGCCTCGTCAATTTGGAACGTATTTACTGGAACACCCCTACGCCTGCGTTGTACGAACGGGTGGTTCGCCGCCGCGAGGGGCATCTTTCCCATATGGGGCCGCTGGTGGTGCGTACCGGCTATTATACAGGCCGGGCGGCTAAAGATAAATTTATCGTGGAAGAATCCTCCAGTCAGGGAAAAGTCTGGTGGGGAGAAATCAACCAGTGTTTTCCCGAGGACTGTTTTGACGCCCTGTGCAAGCGCGTGTTCAGTTATCTGGAAACGCAACAGGTATTTGTTCAGGATTGTTTTGCGGGCGCCGATCCGGCGTATGAAGTGCCGGTGCGGGTGGTTACCCAGGATGCATGGCACGCGCTGTTTGCACGCACCATGCTGATTCGTCCTGTGGACATTGGCCGTGAGATTGGCGTGGATGAGCCACAATTTACCGTCGTGCATGTGCCGCATTTTCATGCCATACCATCCAAGCAGCACACCAATTCCGAAGCTTTTGTGATTCTGCATCTGGGTAAACGCCTGGCACTGATTGGCGGGACATCCTATGCCGGCGAAATCAAGAAAATGATATTTACCTGGATGAATTATATCTTGCCACAACAGGATATCCTATCCATGCATGCCTCGGCAAATGTGGGAAAGGATGGGGATTGCGCCGTATTTTTTGGCCTGTCGGGAACGGGGAAAACAACGCTTTCAGCCGATCCTGAACGACGACTGATTGGTGATGACGAACATGGCTGGAGCGACGAAGGTATATTTAATATCGAAGGCGGCTGCTACGCCAAGGTTATCCAACTTTCTGCGGAGAAAGAGCCGGAGATTTATGATATGACGCGGAAATTCGGTACGATTATGGAGAATGTGCGTTTCGATATTGATTCACGCCGCGTGGATCTCGACGATGATTGCCTGACGGAAAATACGCGCGCCGCATATCCGATCCCAAATTTACCCAACGCTATTTATCCTGGCGTGGCCGGGCACCCCAAAAACATTGTGATGCTTACGGCGGACGCCTTTGGCGTATTGCCACCCGTTGCCAGACTGACTCCGGAACAGGCCAAATATTATTTTCTGCTCGGTTATACAGCCAAGGTGGCCGGTACGGAGACCGGTATCACCGAACCGGAGGCCGTATTCAGCCCTTGTTTCGGCGCCCCGTTCATGCCGATGCATCCGGGTGTTTATGCCCGTTTGCTGGGTGAGAAGATTGCCAAACATCATGTGAACTGCTGGCTCATCAACACCGGATGGAGCGGCGGGCCGTATGGTGTCGGCGAACGCATGGATATTACCGACACGCGCGCCATGCTGAATGCCGTCTTGTCAGGACAATTGGATGATGTGTCTTACCGCGAGCATTCTATTTTTCGCCTGCAAATGCCCGAGACCTGTCCCGGCGTAGATGCCAGGGTGCTGGATCCGGTTTGTGCATGGGGCGATGCCCGGGCCTACGAGAAGAAAGCGTGCGAACTGGCCGGACTGTTCCATAAAGCGTTTGATGATATTGCCGGAGATATTGAGCCGGAACTGGCTGCCGCTGGTCCTGCATAATCCGGGCAAATCCCTGTTGATTCAGTAATCAACACAGCCCGGCATGGCTGTACATATTATATTTTGACGTTGGAGATGCGGAGAATGCGCTGTCGAAGCCTTGTGGTGCAAGGCTTCGTGGCTGCTCTTTCACGGTGAGGACGCCTCGTTTGATATTGCGACGGTTGGAGATTTAACGCAGATTCACATCCATGAAACGATTTTTCTTTTTGTCTTTTTTCTCCTCAATGATGTTGCTTTCCTGCCAGACGGATACAATGGAGGTTCCGATGCAAAGCAATCACCTCATTCACGAATCAAGCCCGTATCTGTTGCAGCATGCGCATAACCCGGTGAACTGGTATCCATGGGGTGAAGAAGCCTTTGCCAAGGCTAAGCGTGAGGATAAGCCGATTTTGCTCTCTATCGGCTATTCCACCTGCCACTGGTGCCATGTGATGGAGGAGGAGTCCTACGCCGATGCGGAAGTGGGCAAAGTGCTGAACGAGGCCTTTATCGCCATCAAAGTGGACCGGGAAGAACGCCCTGATATTGATCAGGTGTATATGCAGGCGGCACAGATGATGACCGGTTCGGGCGGCTGGCCGTTGAATATCATCATGACGCCGGATAAACGCCCCTTTTTCGCCGGAACCTATCTGCCCAAACACACCCGTTTCGGTCGTATCGGGTTGATTGAGCTGACCGAACGGGTGCATGAACTGTGGCGGCATGACCGCGCCAAACTGCTTCAGCCCGCGGATCAGCTGGTGGCGGCGTTAAACCGCATGAATGTACCCGATGCCAACGACACTCCGTTGGAAACAGGTGTGACGGCGCGTGCATATCAGGAACTGCTTCAATCCTTTGATGCTGTGCGTGGCGGTTTTGGCGGTGCACCGAAGTTTCCGAGCCCGCACAAGTTGTTGTTTCTGCTGCGCTACTGGCATCAAACAGGTGAGAAAAAAGCACTGGATATGGTAGAGAAAACGCTTGCGGCCATGCGGGCGGGGGGCATGTACGATCAAATCGGTTTCGGCTTTCATCGCTATTCCACCGATGATCACTGGCTGCTGCCGCATTTCGAGAAAATGCTTTACGATCAGGCGATGCTGATCATCGTTTATGCGGAATCGTATCAGGCGACAGGCAAGGTAGAATATGCGGATACGGCGCGTGAAATCATCGAATATGTGTTGCGTGATATGCGCAGTCCCCAGAGCGGTTTCTATTCCGCCGAGGATGCGGATTCCGAGGGTGAAGAAGGTAAATTTTACGTCTGGACGGAAAAAGAAATGGAGGTTGTGCTGGGCAAGGAAGATGCCGCCTTTGCGGCTTCTGTGTTTGGCGTGACCACTGACGGAAACATGCAGGATGAGGCTTCGGGCCAAGAAACTGGCGCCAATGTGTTGCATCTGGCGCATCCGCCGGTGTCGGATGAGAACAAGGCGCGGCTGGAGCAGATCCGCAAGAAACTGTTTGCCGTACGCGAAAAGCGCGTTCATCCCTTCCGTGATGACAAAATCCTCACTGACTGGAACGGGATGATGATTGCGGCATTGGCCATTGCCGGTCGAAACCTGAACGAGCCGACATATATCCGGGCTGCACGAAAAGCGGTGGGTTTTCTTCTACGGCATTTGCGTAAGAAGGACGGGCGTTTGTTGCATCGTTTCCGCGATGGCAAGGCGGGACTGGAGGCGCATCTGGATGATTATGCCTTTTTGGTCTGGGGCTTGATTGAATTATACGAGACCGATTTCGAGGCGCACGATCTGCAAACGGCAATTGATCTGAACGCAGTGATGTTGAAGCATTTTGGTGCACCGAAAGGAGGCTTGTATTTTACCGCTGACGACGCGGAAGGATTGCTGGTGCGCCTGATGGACGGCTATGACGGCGCCATTCCTTCCGGCAATTCCGTGGCCATGATGAATCTTGTCCGGCTGGCGAGGATGACTGGAAATACTGAACTGGAACAGCGTGCTGCTGCGATTCCCCGTGCCTTCTCAAAAGAGATGAACCGCTTGCCATCGGCATTTACGCACATGATATCCGCTTTCATGTTTGCCGAGCATCGCAGTTATGAGGTGGTGCTGGCTGGAAACAGAAATTCGGAGGATGGCAAGGCGATGCTGTGTGCCATCCGTAAGTATTTCATTCCCAACAAGGTAGTACTGTGGCGGGATAATCAATTGGTAACGCTCGCGCCATATACTGCGGAGCAGAAGGCTCTTGCGGGAAAGGCGACAGCATATATCTGTGAAAATTTCCAGTGCAACCTGCCTGTAACCGATCCGGAACAGGCGCTTAGATTATTGCAGGGGCTGTAAACGCTGGTAAAATTTGTAACCTGCCTCACTGTTCACAGATATATTATTTGCTATAATATACCCGTCAGATTGTAATCTGATCATTTCAATGCTGGGAGAGTTTTTTTGGCTGAAAAGGAATTTGCGCCATCACCTGAATATCTTGAGGCGAGAAGGGCGGCACGTGAAAGTGCTGACAAAAAGCGTTTGGCCGAACGGCAGAAACAAGCACTGCTGGGAAAAGTGCAGCGTGAGCGCGCTGGCGTTGAAAAGGCAGTTGAAGAAAAACGTAAACAGCTTGCCGAACAAACGCGTCGGCAAATGGAAGCCTCAGCAAAAAATGAGCGCAGAAAGCGGGAGCATCTCAGACAGGCTGCAGAAGCGATTGTGTCGCCACAATTTACGGAGGCGGTGCAGCAACTGGATGTGGCACGCCAGTGGTTGAATGCGGACGCTTTTGATGCATTGAATCAGGCCGTCGGCGAAACACTAACCATATTGAATTCCGATGCTTATAAACGTATTCAAACCTCCAGCGAAGCCATGCGGACAGCTCTGGACGAAGGTAATTTCGACGATATCGAGCGTATGGCTGCAATTCTTAACGATGCGCTTGATTCACAAATGTTGCAGCATATTCAGCAGGCCTCTGTTCACATCCAGACGGCACTGGCAGATGGGTTTTCTGAATTGAAAGTTGCGGCAGAGGCCATACAGAACGCAGTGGAGTCACCGGTATTTATCGAAGCACTTACCGCAGCCGGGAAGGTGCGGGGCATGCTGGCACCCGAAGCGTCGGAACCCAAAGCAGTGGATACGCCTTCACCCCCACTGGAAGACTAACGCTTTCGAGCAGGTACATATTAACGGTCAAATCGAGTATACCAAATTGCTTAGCTATACGTCTGACCCTATCGATTTCTTGCAGTTAATGAAGCGTACCGGGCACAGCCAGGGTAAAGGCGGGGATCGACGCCTCGAAGGCCGTGCCATCCTCGGCCACCATCTGATAACTGCCTTCCATGCAGCCGACCGGGGTTTCCAGCACACAGAAACTGTTATACCGGTGTTCTCCACCGGGTGAGATGACGGGCTGTTCGCCAATCACGCCTTCGCCCTCTACCTCCTGCACCTGGCCATTGGCGTCGGTAATGAGCCAGTGGCGGCTGATAAGCTGGGCCGGAATCGTCCCTTTATTGCGAATACTGATATGGTAAATAAAAACGAAATTGTTCTGCGACGGATCGGAATGTGCTTCGGCATATTCCGGTCGAACCGCTACGGTAATCGCATAGCGCTCATCGTTATCACGAGTGATAGGCGACGGATTCTTCCTTGACTGACTGAATAAAAGCTTTGGCGTGCTCCACCGGTACATCGGGGGTAATGCCATGACCCAGATTGAATACATGGCCGTTGCCGTGGCCAAACCGGGCCAGAATATCCTTCACCTCCGCACGAATTCGATCCGGGTTGGCATACAGCATGGTCGGGTCCATATTGCCTTGCAGGGCAACCTTGTCTCCAATGCGCCGTCTGGCCACATCCATATCAATCGTCCAGTCCAGTCCAACCACATCACAACCGGTTGCGGCGATCTCTTCCAGCCAGCCCATACCTCCCTTGGTATAGAGAATCACCGGCACGCGCCGCCCATCATGTTCACGGGTTAACTGCTCGACAATACGCTGCATATATTGCAAGGAGAATTCCCTGTAGTCGCGGGTGGTCAGGATGCCGCCCCATGTATCGAAAATCTGTACGGCTTGCACGCCATTGGCGATTTGGGCATTAAGATAGGCTGCCACGGCATCGGCCAGTTTATGGAGCAGCAGATGCAGGGTTTCCGGCTCGTTAAATGCCATCGCCTTGATTTTCGAATAATTCTTCGAGCCACCACCCTCAATCATATACGTCGCCAGCGTCCACGGGCTGCCGGTAAATCCAATCAGTGGCACACGACCGGCAAGCTCTTTGCGAATCAAACGGATTGCGGCCATCACGTAACCCAGCCCGTCTTCAGGATCAGGGACGGGAAGCCTTTCGACATCGGCACGGGTACGGATGGGTTGGGGGAACTTCGGGCCTTCGCCGGTATCGAAGGTCAGTTCCATACCCATCGCCTCAGGCACTACCAGAATGTCGGAAAACATGATGGTTGCATCGACACCCACCAGTTCCACGGGCTGAATGGATACTTCGCAAGCCAGTTCCGGCGTTTTGCACAAATTTAAAAAGCCCCCGGCCCGTTGCCGGGTGGCCCGGTATTCCGGCAAATAACGTCCGGCCTGACGCATCATCCATACCGGTGTGCGTTCCACGTCCTGACGCAGACAGGCTCGCAAAAACAGATCGTTCTTTAATTCAGGCATCAAAAAACCTTTTTTGACGCAGATAAACGCAGATGCACACAGATATAGTCATCTGCGAACCTCTGCGAACCTCTGCGTCTAATTTATTCAATCCCAGATATAACCTTCGGTGGGAGACGAAGCGCTGGCAAATGCTCGCTTCGGCATGCGCCCCGCCAGATACGCTGCCCGTCCGGCACGCACCGCATCGCGCATGGCGCTGGCCATCAGGCATTCATCCTTTGCTTCGGCCATGGCGGTGTTGATGAGCACCGCATCGGCACCCAGTTCCATTGCCCTGGCCGCATCGCTGGCCGTACCAATCCCGGCATCCACCACAATGGGCACCTTTGCCCGTTGTTTAATCACCCGGATATTAAACGGATTGGCCAGGCCCCTGCCGGAACCAATCGGATTACCCAACGGCATCACAGCCACGCAGCCGATCTCTTCCAGACGCCGTGCCACAATCGGATCGTCATTCGTATAAACCATCACCTGAAAATCATCGGCGACCAGTTGTTCGGCCGCTTTGATGGTTTCCACCACGTTCGGGTACAGGGTCTCGGTATCGCCCAATACTTCCAGCTTCACCAGATTCCAGCCACCAGCCTCACGCGCCAGCTTAAGCGTTCGCACGGCATCTTCGGCGTTAAAACAACCGGCGGTATTGGGCAGAATTACATATTTTTCCGGATCAATGTAGTCGAGTAGATTCTCTTTATCCGGATCGGTAATATTCACCCGGCGCACCGCCACCGTAATCATCTCCGCTCCCGCCGCCTCCGTGGCTGCCTTTGTGGTTGCGAAATCCTTGTACTTGCCGGAACCGGCAATCAGCCGGGAATGGAATGTGTGGCTGCCAATTTTTAGTTCATCGTTGTCTGTCAATGTCATTCAGCCACCGCCAATCATGTGTACGACCTCAATACGGTCGCCGTTGCTCAACGCCGTTTCGTTGTATTTACTCTTGGGAACGACTTCCAGATTTCGTTCAATGGCAATCATACGGTTCTCCATACCCAATTCACAAAGCAGTTCGGCGATATTAGCCGCCGTCACTTGCTTTTGCTCTCCATTTAGATGAATTTCCAAACCAAAAACCCCTGATTTTCTACGTTTTTATGTATAAATCAGTCAAAACATGACTAATTTTAACTCATTTTATTCAATTTTAACCGTTTTTGATTGACCGGCTTTTCCCAGCTGCGTAGCGTGAGCCTTATGCTAACAGCATCATTGCCCATACCCAAACATGCTCCCCGGCCACAAAACTGGCAAGGCGTGGAAACAGGTTTGGAAGAATGCACCCACCTGTTGCGGCAGGGCGAGCTTTCCCGTGCCGAAGACGTGGTACGGCAAGTGCTGGAATTTGCGCCCATGGAAGGGCAGGCATGGCATCTTCTGGGTCGTATATTACAAAAGACCAACTGCCATGCCGAAGCACTGGATTGTTTCGCCAGTGCGGAATCCTGTTATGGACGTCACAAACATGAGCAGGGGCCTCCCGCATCCATCCGGCTGGCTCGCCTGTTATGGGATCAGGGTGA
This sequence comes from Mariprofundaceae bacterium, assembly GCA_030950745.1. Classification (GTDB taxonomy): domain Bacteria; phylum Pseudomonadota; class Zetaproteobacteria; order Mariprofundales; family Mariprofundaceae; genus JAUZQZ01. The sequence goes on from JAUZQZ010000101.1 coordinate 9,289, forward strand.
ATATGATGAGGCCCGCGCCATGCTGGGTATTTTGATGATACGTAACCCGGACGATGACAGCTTGCAGCAGCTTCGTGACACATGGTTGCAGCGGGATGGACAAAACGCATGAAACCTCTGCGCATACTGGTTATACACGGGCCGAACCTGAACCTGCTGGGAACACGCGAACCCGAGCACTATGGGTTGCAGAATCTGACTACCATCAATGAAGACCTCATTGCCACCGGTGACAAAATCGGTTGCGAAATCACCACCTTCCAGAGCAACCACGAAGGTGAACTTGTGGAGCGTATCCATCAGGCTGCCGCCGAACATGTGGATGGCATCGTCATCAATCCCGCCGCCTATACCCACACCAGCATCGCCCTGCGCGATGCCCTGCTGGGCTGTCATATTCCCTTTGTGGAATTGCACTTATCGAACATTCACCGCCGTGAGGAATTTCGCCACCACTCCATGCTGGCCGATATTGCAACCGGCATCGTCGCCGGTTTCGGACCCACATCGTATCATCTGGCATTGCAGGGACTGGCGGAACATTTACGTGCCAACAGAAACACTTAAGTTTATGCATTCAAGGAGATCATCGTGGACATTTCCCAGATTCGCAAACTGATTCGCCTGCTCCAGGCTTCGGATGTGACCGAAATCGAAGTCACCGAAGGCGACCAGACAGTTCGTATTTCGCGCCGTGAGCACTTCGCAACCGTGCCACAGGTACAAGCTGCGGTGGCAGCCCCCGTTGCCGCCACGCCGCAAATCGCTCCCGTAGAGACTCCGCTTACCCCGCCAGACCCGGTCGAAGAAAGCGGGGAGCATATTGTCAAATCGCCGATGGTCGGAACCTTTTACCGCGCCCCGTCACCAGAGGCCGACTCATTCGTCAGCGAAGGCGCCAGAGTCAAAAAGGGGGATATTCTCTGCATCATCGAGGCAATGAAACTAATGAATGAAATTGAGGCCGACTATGACGGCGTAGTGGAAGAAATTCTGGTGGATAATGCTTCACCGCTGGAATATGGCCAGCCTATGTTTGTGATTGCACCGCTGGCATAAATATGTTCAATAAGATTTTAATTGCCAACCGGGGCGAAATTGCCGTGCGCATCATCCGCTGCTGCAAAGAGCTGGGCATCGGCTCCGTCGCCGTATATTCGGAAGCCGACCGTGAAGCCATGCACACCCGGCTGGCTGATGAGGCCGTGTGCATTGGCCCTGCGGCGAGCGCACAATCGTATCTGAACATCGCAGCTGTCATGTCGGCGGCCGAGCTCACCGATGTGCAGGCGATTCATCCAGGGTACGGGTTTCTGGCGGAAAATGCCGAGTTTGCCGATATCGTTATAGAATCAGGGTACACATGGATTGGCCCCTCCCCCGAATCCATGCGCACCATGGGTGATAAAGTCACAGCCAAGCAGAAAATGAAAGAGGCAGGCGTGCCTCTCGTTCCCGGTTCTGCTGGCGCCGTACATGATGCGGAAGAAGCCAAGCATATTGCCAGAGAAGCAGGTTTCCCTGTGATTATAAAGGCATCTGCGGGTGGTGGCGGTCGTGGCATGCAAGTGGTGCACAGCGAAGGCGCACTGCCGGGTGCATTCAACAAATGCCAGTCTGAGGCGGCGGCAGCGTTTGGTGACGACACCGTTTTCATTGAGAAGTTTCTGGAAGAACCACGGCATATCGAGGTTCAGGTGCTGGGCGACACCCATGGTAACCTCGTACACCTGTTCGAGCGCGAGTGTTCTATGCAACGCAACAACCAGAAAGTGCTGGAAGAAGCGCCCAGCCCGTTTGTCGATGCAAAGACCCGTCAAATCCTTTGCGAAGCGGGCGTAGCGGCAGCCAGTGCGGTTAATTATGTTGGTGCGGGAACCATCGAATTCCTGATGAACCCGGATAAATCCTTCTATTTTATCGAAATGAATACCCGCATTCAGGTGGAGCACCCGGTGACCGAATGGATTACCGGCGTGGATCTGGTCGAGTGGCAAGTCCGCGTGGCTGCCGGTGAGAAACTGGCTTTCACGCAAGAAAAGATTAAAAAGAAAGGGCACGCGATTGAGTGCCGCATCAATGCCGAGCACCCGTTCAAGTTTACGCCGTCACCGGGAACAATCGCACTTTACCATGCGCCGGGTGGCCGCAGCGTGCGCGTGGATGCTGCCATCTACACCGGGTATCAGGTTCCGCCGCATTATGATTCCATGATTGGCAAAATTATCACTCACGCACGGGACCGGCAGAAGTGCATTCGCCGCATGCAGCGCGCCATTGACGAACTGGCTATTATCGGCATTACCACCAACCGCGAGTTGCACGAGCGGCTACTGGCCAATGCCGCCTTTCAAAAGGGTGATTTTAACATCCATTTTCTGGAGAACTGGCTAAAACAGATGCATTTATAGGTGACAGCTGATCCCGGATTAGCCGCGCCGCCTGCGCACCGCCTCGGCCAGCTCGTGCAACGTAGTTTCCGTATCATCCCACCCGATACAGGCATCCGTTACGCTCTGGCCAAATACCAGTTCCCGACCGGCAACAACATCCTGCCGACCGGCCACCAGATGGCTTTCAATCATCACGCCGACGATTGATTCATTGCCGTCAGCAATCTGCCCGGCTACATCACGGGAAACAATCATCTGGCGCTCATGCTGTTTGCGGCTGTTGGCATGGGAAAAATCAATCATCACCCGTGATTCAAGGCCCGCCGCCGCCAGTTCCCCGCAGGCACGCTGCACGCTGGCTGCATCATAGTTGGGCTCATGCCCGCCGCGCAGAATCATATGGCAATCCTCATTACCGGAAGTAGAGAAAATTGCTGAACGCCCCTGTTTGGTCAGCGACATGAAATGGTGTGGATGTGAAGCCGAACGAATGGCGTCCACGGCCACCTTGAGCCCGCCGTCCGTCGCATTCTTGAAACCTACCGGGCAGGACAAACCGCTAGCCAGTTCGCGGTGGGACTGGGATTCCGTGGTGCGCGCTCCGATCGCACCCCAACTCACCAGATCCGCCACATACTGCGGACTGATAAGGTCCAGGAATTCGGTTCCGGCAGGCACGCCCATCTCATTCACGTCCAGCAACAATTGACGCGCCAGACGCAAGCCCTTGTTAATCTGGAAGGTGCCGTCGAGATTCGGGTCATTAATCAACCCCTTCCAACCCACCGTGGTGCGCGGTTTCTCGAAATAGGCGCGCATGACAATCAGCAAATCATTCGCCAGTCCATCGTGCGGTTTTTGCAGTCGCCGGGCATACTCGCGTGCGGCATCCGGGTTGTGGATGGAGCAGGGGCCGGTTACGACCAGCAGGCGATCATCCTCACCCCTTAAAACATCACGGATCGCACGCCGGGCCTCATAGGTAGTTTTCGCCGCCCGTTCGCTGATCGGGTGCTCCTTGTGCAACTGTTCAGGCGGAATCACTTCATCCACACCCACGATGCGTAAATCATCCGTTTCGTATGTCACGTTACCTGTCATCATGTTCCCCGGGCGCGCAACTATACGCAAACAGCGGCGATTTTCGAGACCCGGGCCCGCCCTTGCCCGGACAAACGGGGAAACAGCCGTTGGTAAGCGAAATATGGGCGAAAAACGCGCTTGACTTTTAACTGGTATTGATAATGACTCTCACCATGAATAAAACTATTCACACCATGTCATCACATTCCACATTCCTTTCATGCTGCCACATAATTTTATTGTTACTCGCATCTCTGATATGTGCTGCAAAGCCCGCTTTAGCCAAAAAGGTTTATTCCCCCAACGTTGAGCAGGGTGAACTGGAACTGGAATACCAGGGTGATGTTACCGTGGATGGGAATCCACAAAAGAATGGTACCAGCCGGCATCAATTCGAGCTTTCCTATGGCGTTACCGACCGCTGGCATTCGGCTGTATATGGAATTTTTACCGATATGCCGAAACGAAAATTCCGTTATTCCGCTTTCAAGTGGGAAAATATCTATCAACTCTTTGAACCGGGTACGCACTGGCTGGATACGGGCCTGTATCTGGAATATCTGGTTCCCGCCGCCAGTCAAAATACAACCCAATCGCTTGAATTCAAGCTGTTGCTGGAAAAACATGCCGGTTCCTGGCTGCATACGCTCAATCTTGAGGTAGCCAAACAATTCGGCACTTCGCTGCGTGATACTACTTTTGGCTACGCATGGCGCAGTAAGTGGCAAATGGTGCGTACTTTTAATCCGGGATTCGAGGCCTATGGAACCATTGGCCCTTTAAGAAGATTTAGCCCTATCGACCAACAATCTCATCTTGTGGGACCCGTATTATATGGAAACTTAACCGATAGCCTGAAATACGAAGTTGGTTATTTGTTTGGCCTCACACACGGCAGCGTGGATGGTAACGTAAAATTTAATCTGGAGCTGGCCTTTTGAGGCTCAGGGCATTCTCGCTCGAAACCTGTCTTCAGCGGCCAGCTCAGCAAGGAGCTCTTTTCCGGAAACGGAAACGGATCGAGTAGCTCCGTGAGCCAGTTCGTGCGCTGGCGCACAGATGGCATAATTAATGCTCACTATCCTGTAAGCGATAGATAAGACAAAGCGCCTATATATACAACGCTGGCGCTTTGCTCACAGGAGGTTGCCATGAATGCTTTTCGCGCCAAACGCATTGCCGATCACCTTACCCATATCACAACATTTCAGGTCAGGAATAAATTGCACGGTCTGGTCGTTAATTTTCGGGGCGATCAGGGATATTTTGAAGGTGAGGACCAATTCTGGCCGTTCATTTTCCGCGTTGCTCAAGCCAGCCACGAAGAAAACGCCGTCGCCCAAGTGGAGGCCAGCCTGAAGGCATAGGCTAGGAGTCTGTCGGACTTAGCCGAAATCTACTGTGCTGCAGGGAGAGCGGCCCAAAATTGACTGAATATTCGTCGTATAGAACCACTATAGAGCCACTTGCAAAACTCTGGGTGGATGAGCGGCAATCCCACTTTGAGTCCATTTTCGGGGTGGAATGAGGTGCATGGTGGTTCCATGGACCGAAATTCCAGCTCGGAAATGGGCCGAAGTGGGGAAGCCGATTGCCG
>JAUZQZ010000102.1 GCA_030950745.1 Mariprofundaceae bacterium
GTTGATTTACGTTCACCGCCGGGTAATCGTTTAGAGAAGCTATCCGGAGGTCGGAATAGCCAATGGAGCATTCGCATTAATCAGCAATGGCGAATCTGTTTTCAGTTTGAAGATGGTCATGCGATAGATGTTGAAATTGTGGATTATCACTAAGGAGGTGTTGAAATGCCGGTAGTTATGATCAAGAACGGAATGCGTCCTGTTCATCCGGGTGAGGTTTTACGCGAGGAGTTTCTTGCGCCACTTGAAATGTCTGCCAATGCCCTGGCGATGCGCCTGCGTGTGCCTGCTCCGCGCATCAATGATGTGGTGAGGGAAAAACGTGGCGTAAGCGTCGATACAGCCTTGCGTTTGGCACGTTTTTTCAATAACACGCCAGAATTTTGGTTAAATCTTCAAATTGCGTATGATTTGAAAGTTACCAAGGCCAAAAAAGCAGTGGAAATTGAGCATGACATTACGCCGATGGCGGCTTAATGTAGAATTTTGAATGCTTGCTTTAGAGGGGTGGAGACGAAGTCATGCGTATTATTTCTAAAATTGAGATAAATTATTTTCGTTCTATCTACAGTGTTACTCTTGCCGAGAATAATGACATCAATGTGCTTATCGGTGGAAATGATGCTGGGAAGTCAAATATACTTAAAGCATTGAACCTTTTTTTCAACAATGAAGCGGAGCTAAATACCCCATTCAATTTTTACGATGATCTTTCCCGGCAGAGGGAAGAAGAGGCGCGAGCGGCAAAAGGAAGAGCTTTTCTTTGGATAAGAATCACATTCAATAATTTTTTAAATTGGAACTCCCTCCCTAAGACTTTTGCAATAAAAAAATCGTGGAATCGTTATTCAGATGACCCTGATTGGACTTATCCTCACGACCTACCACTGACATCAATTGGACGGTTTCTTAATAAAATCTCTTTTCATTACATTCCCGCTGTTCGTGGAAAAGATATTTATCAGCATTATATGAATGCACTGCATGATGCTTTGATTGATGATGAAAAGGCAGGGGTTAGAGGTGCTTCGGATGCTTTAGTTCAAGCAATCAACACCAGTACCATCGACATGTCCGAGAAAGTTAAGGAAGGAATAGAGATTGATAGTAGCATACAAGTGCCTGAAGATTTAAGGGATTTGTTTACAGCTTTGGATTTTTCTACGAAGTTTTCAAATTTTAATATTCCATTGCAAAAACGTGGGGATGGTATTCAAGCAAGGCATATCCCTTTCATTCTTGATTTTATTGCAAGGCATTCAAAAAAATACCATATATGGGCTTATGAAGAGCCTGAGAATTCGCTAGAAATGGGAAAGGCTTTTGACTTGGCAAGGCAGTTTCAAACTGATTTTTCAAAAGAAAATCAGATATATTTAACAACTCACTCTCCGGCATTTTATGACCTTGCGGGGGATCATGTTAATAAATGGATGGTTGAGCCGCAAAGTCATAGCACTGATGGCGTTTTGCGGACTGGAGTGATTCCCTTCCATGGGGAACACCATGCCGATGAAACAATGGGGATAGCGAGTTTGATTTCCGTTAGAGCGAAAGAACTTTACGAAGAGATTAAGAATCTAAACCAGTCTAAAGAGAAGCTTCATGAGCAAGTAGCTACAGCCGAAAGGCCTCAAGTGTTTGTTGAAGGACCTACGGATAAAACTATTTTAGATAGCGCATTCAGAAAAATATATGGGGAAACATATCCTTTCTGTGATTTCATTCCAGCTGGAGGGGCATCAAAAATCACTGCGTATTTGAAATCTTTGAAGAATCTAGTTGTATATGATGGGGTATCAGTAATCGGCTTATATGACAATGACCAAGCAGGAAAAGGAAAAGACGGAATTGGTTCATTTTCGCAACATCATAATGTTCCTGATTCTGAATTTAAGATCGTAAAAAAGGGGCGGGTTTATTGTGGCTCTTTGCCAATGTCTGATGAGTTGCGGAAAATAGAAAAAAGTTTAGGGGCGGACGTGCCACTTCCAATTGAATTCATGTTCCCCCCAAAGGTAATTAATGCAGCGGTTGATGAAGGAGTCTTAGTATTAGAAGATAGAACAGTGATAGCCAAAGAAAGTGCATTCTCGTTCATGGTGAACATAACTGATCACTTTGAACAGAAACTACCCGATGGATACAGATATTTAGCATGTAAGGTTAATGATTCCTCAAAAGTATCTTTTTCTGAATGGGTAGAACAGGCTGATAGGGAACACTGGAAAGCTTTCGAGGCTCTATTTGAAATCTTAAAGCGAATTTGTGATGACAATTGAAACAGTGCTGATTGATGCGGGTGTGGATGCGCTGAATCGTCAGCTTTTTGTAGCGCGGCAGGTGGAACCAGCATGACATATCAGCCGCCGTTTACGATTTCGCCACATATCATTACGCTGATTGCTCAAATCAGCGTGGCGGTAGGTCGTTTGTCTGCTTTTGGCGATAGCGAAAAGGCGTTAAACCTGCGGCGTATCAATCGTGTTCGTACGATTCGGGGTTCGCTAGCGATTGAGGGCAATACCTTGAGTGAAGCGCAGATTACCGCGATATTGGCTGGTAAACATATCGTTGCGCCGCCGCGTGAAATACAGGAAGTGCGCAATGCTATGGCTGCCTATGACGGGTTGGATAAATGGCGGCCTGATGTCGAAAAAGACTTGCTGACAGCGCATCGGGTGTTGATGGCGGGGCTGATTGACGAGAGTGGCGCTTATCGCTCGGGCGGTGTGGGCGTGATGGCTGGAGCGGAGGTGGTTCACATGGCGCCTCCGGCCAAGCGCGTTCCGGAATTGATGCGCGATCTTTTGCGGTGGGTGAAAAATTCCGATCAACACCCTTTGATTGTCGGTTCGGTATTCCATTACGAGTTTGAATTTATCCATCCCTTTGCCGATGGCAACGGGCGCATGGGGCGCTTATGGCAGAGCTTGATTTTGAGCAAGTGGAATCTGCTGTTTGCCGATATGCCAGTTGAAAGTCTGATTTATGCGCATCAGGATGAATATTATCAGGCATTGCAAGAGGCGACGGAACAATCCGATTCAGGTTGTTTTATTACATTTATGCTTACGATGATTCTTGATGCGGTGCGTAAAACCGACCAAGTAGACGCACAAGTAAGCGACCAAGTAGAAAAGCTGCTTGCAGTCATGGGGGATGGCTGGTTTTCGACGCAAGACATGATGGCACTTCTCGGTTTATCGCATAAGGCGACATTTCGTAAGAATTATTTGCGACCGGCATTGGCTACGGGTTTTGTGGTGATGAAAGATCCAGATAGCCCGCGCAGCCCCAGGCAGAAGTATCGGAAAGTGATGTGAGGTGGGGTATAAACGATGATGATTGAAACAGTGCTGATTGGCGTAATTGTCCTGATTCTGGGTTTGTGGTTTGTTTATGACCGCAAGCAGAAGAAGGCCGTGATGGAGCAGATGGTAGCGCAGGCATCGCTGCATGAGCGGCTGCAAAATGCTGAAAAGTTGGAGATTGAACTTAAACAGACGTTGAGTGCGAAAGACGCCGGTTTGGACGCTTTGAATCGGGAGCTTTCTGAGGCTAAATCCAGTATTGCTGAGCTTGAAACACGGATGGCCGGGGAGCGGAAGGCGGCGGTGGAGAAATTGGCATTGCTGGACGATGCCAAAAATAAGTTGGGTAACGAATTCAAAGTACTGGCCAATCAAATCTTCGAGGAAAAGGGCAAAGCATTCTCCGAGCAGAACCGCAGCAGCCTTGGGGAAGTGTTAAAACCTGTGCAATCAGAGCTTAAATCCTTTCGTGAGCGGATAGAAACCGTTCATAAAGAGGATGTGGAAGCTCGCGGTTCTTTCAAGGAGCAGTTGTTAAATCTTCAAAATCTTAATAAACAAATGAATGATGAAGCAAGAAACCTGACCCGTGCATTGAAAGGCGATAAAAAAATGCAGGGTGACTGGGGCGAATTGATTCTCGAAACAGTCTTGGAACAATCCGGTTTGCGTAAGGATAAGGAATATTCAACACAGGGCGGTTTTCGTGATGACGGAGGCAATCTTCGAAAGCCCGATGTCATTATTAATCTTCCCGATGGCAAACATATGATCATCGATTCGAAAGTTTCTTTGCTCGCGTACAATGAATATATGAACGCCGAGGACGAGCAAACTCGGGAGTATGCATTGGCTGCGCATGTTCAAGCTGTTCGATCACATATCGATGATTTGAGCAGTAAAGATTATTCATCATTGATTGGTTTGAAATCACCCGATTTCGTTTTCATGTTCATGCCGATCGAAGCTGCATTTATGGTGGCATTTCAAAAAGACGAGAAGCTGTTCAGCAAGGCTTTTGAGCGAAATATCGTGGTTGTCACACCCACAACTTTACTGGCGACCTTAAGAACGGTCGAAAATATCTGGCGCTATGAAAGGCAAAATGAAAATGCCAAACGTATTGCTGATAAAGCCGGAGCGGTATACGATAAACTCAGAGGCTTTTTGGAGGACTTTGTGAAAATTGGTAGCCAGCTGGGGACTGTCCAAAAAAGCTATGACGGCGCACTGAATAAATTAACACATGGACAAGGCAACCTGATTCGACAGGCAGAAGGTTTTGTGGAGCTTGGTGTGAAAGTGAAGAAGCAATTACCGAAAAGTCTTGTTCACGAGGCAAATGCAAGCGAGTCAGAAGATATCATTCCAGCAATTGAAGATATTCATGATGCCACAGGGCATAGTGAGGATTAATACGTGGCAACCTATGCTATTGGCGATATTCAGGGATGCTACAAACCCCTGAAAAGATTGCTGGAGAAGATTCAATTTAATCCTGAAAAGGACGTGTTGTGGTGTGTTGGCGATCTGGTCAATCGAGGCCCCGATTCGTTAAAGGTGTTGCGATACCTTAAATCGCTGGGTGATGCATGTGTTTGCGTACTTGGCAATCACGATTTACATTTATTGGGGCAGGCCGCAGGGGAGCGACCATACCGGCGTGATACCTTGCAGAAAGTTCTGGCTGCACCGGACTGTGATGAGTTGATGGACTGGTTGCGATACCGACCATTATTGCACCACGACACGAAGCGTGGCTGGTGCATGGTACATGCCGGGTTTCCACCTGACTGGACCCTGGAGAAGTGTAAAAAACGGGCAAAAAAAGCAGAAAAAATGCTTCGTGGTAAGGAATGGATGGAATTTTGCCGTCATATCCATACCCAGGATTTTCCGGTATGCGAACCGGCCGGAAAAGGTGTTCCACGGCAACTGTTTACCGTGGCGGCATTCACACGTGTGCGCTACTGCACGCCGGATGGATGTTTTGACTGGCGTAACCGCTCCAGTGAACCGGGCAAGAACGAACGTGCCTGGTATGTGCATAAGAAACTGGCATGGCGTGGCGATTGCAGAGTGCTCTTCGGTCACTGGGCAGCGAGGGGTCCGGTGACGGATCAGCCACATGTTCTCGGGCTGGATTCAGGGTGCGTGTGGGGAGGGAAGCTGACACTGGCGCGGCTGGGTAAAAAGAAGGTGGTGTTAAGCTCCGTGGACTGCCAGGTCTGTCAGTCGTTGTAAGAGTCTGAAGATACAGCAAGGTTTGATACCTCATCTCCGAATACTGCAGTGACAGGCGCGTGATCCGAGTACCATGCCCCGGTAAAAACCGATATTTTCTGAATGGACGTTGCAATGTCGGGAGTGCAGATGTGATAATCGATACGCCAGCCAACGTTCTTCTCGCGGGCGCGGCCACGATTGGACCACCATGAATATTGTTCTTTTTCCGGATAAAGCGTTCGGAATACGTCCACGAAGCCGGCATCATCCAATAAGCGGTCCATCCATGCGCGTTCTGCCGGAAGGAAACCGGAATTTTTCTGATTACCGCGCCAGTTCTTCAGGTCGATATTGTTGTGAGCGATGTTCACATCGCCGCACAGGATGATTTCACGTCCCTCGTTTTTAAGCCGTGTGATAAACGGCAGAAAACGGTCCAGAAAGCTATATTTGACGGTTTGCCGCGCTTCCGAACTGGAACCGGAAGGAAAATATACGCTGATGACCGAAAGGTTTCCAAAATCAGCCTGGATATAGCGGCCTTCCGCATCCATGTCGCTCCAGTCTGTGTCGGGGTCGGCTGCGCCCAAACCGATCTGAACCGCATCCGGTTTGTGGCGTGAATACAGGGCAACGCCGGAATAGCCGGGTTTTCCGGCGAAATGATAATAATGGTGGTAGCCGCCGGGTTTGGCTTCTTCCGGAATCTGGTGCTCGTGTGCCTTTAATTCCTGCATGCACAGGATGTCCGCATCCTGTTTGGCAAACCAGTCCCAAAATCCCTTACGGGTAGCGGCGCGGATTCCATTGACGTTGAAGGTGATAATTTTCATCTACGGAGGTTTGTGCGGAACTTATTCATGTTGCCACTGACGGATAGCTTCGATGTAGTCGGACTCTTCCTTCAGTTTCTTCACCTCGGGAATAAAGACGCTCATATTTGATGATTGCAAATGTTCCAGCCAACCAGCGAGGAATTGCAACCGGAGTTCATTCATCATTTCAGTATTCTTCACGGCTTTTTTACCGACATAATCTTCACTGGACGCGATTTCACCGCGCACGGCGATATCCAGGTTGCCGATAATCGGAGTTGCATGGCTATCCAACGCACGGAAATTTCCGCCAGCATCCAGATAGAGCAGCCATGGGGTTCCGGGTTTGAGCCCGGCAATGCAATCAAGCATTTGTTGCTTGTCCGGGACAGGCGCGGGAGAGAGACGATGCAGTACGGCATGGGCAAAAATACCGCGCATCAGAAAATCAAATTTCCCCGCCTTTCTTTTTGCCACCAGCACATATGTTTTGTCTTTCTTTAGACAACGTCCTGCCCAGTCTTCAGCTGTTTTCTTGTCCGTGATGCGGGCATCGTGTTTATCAAGCGGTTCGGCATACACACACGCCCGCCATGTTTCTTCATCATCCAGCAAGCGCCATGCATGGCTGCCTGCAGCATCCAGTGCGTCAATACTAAATACGGTTTTCATGAAAGCACATCAATTACGGGCATTTTTGTTTCCGCATCCAGCCGCAGGCAAAGCTCACCCTTAAGCATGCGCAGCATGTCATTGCCGATCAGTTCCTTACGCCAGCCATGCAGGCATGGATTATCCGGCAGGTTGTCCGTGGAGAATGAGCCGTGATTGGCCCAGGAGGCCAGCGCCGCAATATCCTGTTTGCTGGCAAGAATATTGGAGGCAATCCTGATTTCTTCCGCACGCAGCCGGACCAGTGCGGAAAGAAGCTCCAGCCGCATCTCCGTTCCCTCGCTGTTGCGGGGTGATGCCTTTGGACGCGGCCATTCAGATTCCGAACACTGCTGGCCCTGTTGCCATGCGTGCAGCATAGCTTCACCAAAGCGCCGTGTTACGCCGCTATTCAAACCCCGGATACTGGATAATTGCTCAAATGTCAGTTGTGCTTTGCGAGCCAGCGCCAATAAAGGCTCATCTGCCACAATTCTGCGGCGGGGGATGTTTTGTTTTTGCGCCTGTTGTTCTCGCCAAGCTGCCAGTTCGCGCAGGACAGCCAATTGTTTTGGTTTGAGTTTATTAACACCCTTGACGCGCCAGAAAACGCTTACCGGATCGTTGTCATAGGTCTTTTCGGAACACAGTGTGGCCTGTTCTTCCTCCATCCATCCAGATCGATCGCGCGCTTGTAGCTGTTCCCGCAAATGCTGATATACAGGCATGAGGTAAATAACATCGTCAGCGGCATAGACTATCTGTGCGGGACGTAATGGCCGTTTCAGCCAATCGGTAAAGGATTCGGATTTGGGCAGAGCCTTCCCCAGTATCCGCTGCACCAGATTGCCAAATCCAACCTGTAAACCAAAACCAAGCAGGGCGGCTGCAATCTGGGTGTCAAACAATGGTAAAGGTAATGCCCCGCTTTCCTTGAGGATGATTTCCGCATCTTGCCGCACGGCATGGAACACCTTGAGGATGTCCGGGTTGTGCATCAGTACCCAAAGTGGAGAGAGGTCGGAAATTGCAATGGGGTCAATGAGATAACAAGCTTCCTTTGATGCGACCTGAATCAACGCAAATTCCGGATAATAGGTGGATTCGCGGTGAAATTCCGTATCCACACAAAGTTCGCGTGCATTTGCCAGTTTCTGGCAGGCATGATCCAGAGCCTCGGCATCGTCGATATACTCAGGAGTTAAATCAGGGGTATGTTGCATGTTAGCTCCATGATGGCTGTATCAACGCAGGGGGCGGAAACGAATTGTATTATTACGAAAGAGTTCAAACTGCTCTCGTGGAACTTGAAACGGACTGGCCGCCTTGATAGCCCGGACGAGCGATGCATCCAGCGCTACATTACCGGAGGATTCAAGGATTCGGACTTCACGCACGCTACCGTCGGGGTTAAGCACCATTTCCACCAGTGGATCCTGTACATCCTTGCCAATATTCGAAACCTTCCAATGTTTAAGTACTGCCGCCTGCATCATAGCAATATAGCGATTGACTTCCTGCTTTGATAATTGTCCCTGAAACACTTGTGCTGCTTTGGGGCTGACAACAGGGGCCGATTCCACATCGGTGGTGGATTCCATGGGTTTGAAAGGGTCAAAATTGTCCTCAGCTTTGGGTTTCAGTTTGGCTTTATGCTTGAGAACAGGCTTTGGTTTGAGTTTCAGCACTGGCGTTGGCTTGGGTTTTATCATGGGTTTTGGCTTTATTTTTGGTTTATGATGTTTCGTTTTTGGGCGAGCCCGATGTTGCAACCGTTCCAGTTGATGCGCGGAAATCAAGTGAACTTTTACACTCTTGAAATGAATCTCCTGCGTTTGCCGGTGCCACAGTCCAAAAGCCAGAACAACAGCAAGGATCAGCAGGTGCAGAACTACCGCCGCCGCGATATCCAGAGCCGACAGGGAAACGTGGTTGGGAGATGACGGATGGTTAGCGGCCAGGCTCTGTGACAAGTCCGACTTCCTTAATATTTGCTTTGGCCAGCAGGCTCATCACCTGAGCCACGCGTCCATAGGGCGTTTTTGCATCGCCCCGGATAAATATCTGCAATTTCGGCTTCTGCTTGCGGATGGCCTTGATGCGGGGCGCCAGTTGCTCAATCCTGATGGCATGTTTTTGGAGATAAATTTTCCCATCCTTACGAATCGTCACGACCAGAGGCTCAATATTCTGCCGCATCGGCGGGGAAGTGGCCTTCGGCAGGTCCACATTGACGCCCTGGGTCAGCAGTGGTGCGGTGACCATAAAGATGATGAGCAATACCAGCATGACGTCCACCAGTGGCGTTACGTTGATTTCGCCCATGGGTTCTGTGTCTTTATCCCACCTGCTACTTCCTGCCCACATGCCGGTAGCCCCCTTAGCCCTTGATGTGCCGGGAGATAATATTCAGAAACTCGGCAGAAAACTGTTCCATATTCGCTACCATACGTTTCAAATCCGATGTAAATTTGTTATAAGCGACCACCGCTGGAATGGCCGCCACCAAACCAAAAGCCGTGGCAACCAGAGCCTCGGCGATGCCCGGAGCAACCGAGGCCAGCGAAGTATTTTTGGTCAGGGCGATATTCTGGAAGGCATTCATAATGCCCCAGACCGTTCCGAACAGGCCGATGAAAGGGGAGGTGGAACCCACCGTAGCCAGAAAAGCCAGATGCCGGGACAAGCGCTCTATTTCGCGGGACAATGCGGCATCCAGGGCGCGGCGGATGCCATCCATACCGCCACCGGCGGTAATTTTCTTTATCGCCTGAGTCTGGGTGAGGTCACGTCTGTGGCGCATGAATTCGCGGTAGCCAGCCTGGAAGATATTGGGAAGTGAACTGTCCGGATAACGTTGCGGAATGCTTGCAAGTACAGCATCCATGTCCTTGCCACCCCAGAAAGCCGATGAGAATTCCTCCGCCTGATGGAGAGATTTCCGGTACAGCCGCCATTTATTGAAGATAACCGCCCATGACATCAGCGATAACAGTATCAACAGAACCAGTACCGCCTGGACAATAAAACTGGCGTGTAGAACCAGATTCCATATTGAAAGATCCCCGCTCATGCATGCTCCTTTGTTACGGTATGTTCATTCAGTTCGGGATGGATCAATTGCAATACATCTCCGGGGATGCGCCTGGGATGACCTGCCCGATCCATACAGACCAGCCGAACTTCACCTTCAATCAGCACCTCGGTTTCCCGGAAAATATTTTGCCGGAACTCCAGACGTGCGCCGCGAGCCTCCATGAGCTTGCTTTCCACGATAAGCGCATCATTAAAACGGGCCGAACTCCGATAGTGTACATGGATTTCGGTAACGGCAAACAATATGCCGAAGGTTGATTCCAGTTCATCCAGCTCAAGGCCGAGACCACGCAGGAATTCCGTACGGGCGCGTTCCATAAATTTCAGATAATTGGCATAATAGACCACGCCGCCATGGTCGGTATCTTCATAATAAATACGCACCGGGAAGCGGTGTATTTCCTCGCTCATAATAACGATCCCTGTTGCCCTGATTCCGGCAATTCACGATTCAAATGTGCGTAAGCCAGCGGTGTGGCAACGCGTCCGCGCGGTGTTCGGGTAATGAGGCCCTGTTGCAACAAAAATGGCTCGATGACATCTTCAATGGTTTCCTTTTCCTCTGAAATGGATGCGGCAAGGGTGTCCAGACCGGTCGGTCCGCCGGAGAATTTATCAATCAGGGTCGAAAGCAGTTTGGCATCCATATAATCCAGCCCCATTTCATCGACTTCCAGCCGTGTCAACGCATTATGCGCCACACTTTTTGTAACGCGCGAGTCATGCTCGACCTCAGCAAAGTCGCGCACGCGTCGGAGCAGGCGGTTGGCAATGCGCGGCGTACCGCGTGAACGGCGGGCGATCTCAAATGCGCCTTTATCGTCCACTGCGATATTCAGTAAATTGGCGGAACGGGAAACAATCTGCGCCAGTTCCTCATGATCATAAAACTCCAGCCGGGAAACCACACCGAAACGCCCGCGCAACGGTGATGTCAGAAGTCCCGTACGCGTCGTAGCGCCAACGAGTGTAAAACGAGGCAAGTCCATCTTGATGGAGCGGGCTGCGGGACCCTGGCCGATGATAATGTCCAGTTGGAAGTCTTCCATGGCCGGATAAAGGATTTCCTCAACCTGCGGGCTTAAGCGGTGGATTTCATCGATAAATAGCACATCGCCTTCCTCAAGATTGGTCAGCATGGCGGCCAGATCACCGGCGCGTTCGATGACCGGTCCGGAGGTGGCGCGGATATTCACGCCCATTTCGTGCGCTACGATATTGGCCAGCGTGGTTTTGCCCAGCCCCGGCGGACCATAGAAGAGGACGTGATCCAGCGATTCCTTACGCTTTCTGGCAGCCTGAATGAATATCGAAAGATTGGCGCGAATCTTTTCCTGGCCAATATATTCGGCCAGTTGCGTGGGGCGCAGGGCGGCATCCCAGTTGTCCTCACGGTGAACGGCCGGGGCAATCAGGCGGTCTTCTTCGGCGGGTTTATCTACGGGGTTATTCATGGATTCGTTCAAGCCAGCGCCTTCATGGTAGCCTTGAACATGCTTTCAAGATCACCGGTGTCTTCAATGCCTTTAAGCGCCGCATCAATCTGCGCGGGCTTATAACCCAGATTGGACAGGGCTGATCGCACATCGGCAAGAACGGAAGATACGGCACTTGCCGTACCCGCTTCGCCCACCAGTTTGCCCTTGAGTTCCAGAATGAGCCGCTGTGCCGTTTTTTTGCCGATTCCCGGCGTGCGCGCAATGGCGATATCGTCGGACGCATCAATGGCGGTGAGCAATTCCTCTACACTCATACCGGAAAGAATATTCAAGCCCGTGCGCGCCCCGATGCCGGAAACGCCCGTCAATTTACGGAAGATGGTGCGTTCACGCATGCTGGCAAAGCCAAAGAGGGTAATCTGATCCTCGCGTACATGGGTATGGATGAACAGTTCCGCATCTTCACCTGCTTTCAGCGTACACAGCGTTTGCATGCCTACAGCCACCTCATAGCCAATACCACCGACATCTACCAGTACGGAACCGGACGGGTCCAGCTCATGCACCTTGCCCTTGAGCCAGCCAATCATGTCATCTGTTCCGCAAGCCTGCCAGCAGGCCCTCGTACATGATTGGCATGGCAGATAGCAACCGCCAGCGCATCAGCGGCATCCTCCTGCAAGGGAGGTGGGAGTTTGAGTAACAGTTGGATCATATGCTGAATCTGCTCCTTTTCGGCCCGCCCAAAGCCCGTGACGGCCTGTTTTACCGTAGTAGGGCTGTATGGCGTTACCTTCAGCCCTGCATGCGCACAGGCGGCAATCAGTGCGCCTCTGGCCTGTCCCAACTTCAATGCCGATGCGGCATTGCGCGCCATGAACACATCCTCCATGGCCACACATTCCGGCTGATGACTGGCAATAACATCCGAAAGTCCTGCAAACAGGGTGGCCAGCCGCTCCGTGAACTCACCGTTTCCCGCGGCAATGATTCCATGCGCGAGATGCGTGATGCGTCCACCGTTTGCGTCTACAACGCCATAACCGGTTCGGCGTGAGCCTGGGTCTACCCCGAGTATGCGCATCAGGTATTCAGACGCTCCATTTCCGCGTCATCAATATCATAATTGGCATAAACGTTTTGTACGTCATCCAGTTCCTCCAGGCGTTCGATCAGGTTCAGCAGCTTTTCCGCCGAATCACCTTCCACCTGTACCGTATTTTCAGGTATCCATGAAAGTTCCGCCACTTGAGGCTTGAGGTTTGCGGTTTCAAAGGCTTCCTGCACCGGCGCAAAATCCGCAGGTTCGGATGTAACCTCAAAGCAACCCTCATCCGCTTTCTCCTGCACATCCTCGGCACCTGCTTCCAGCGCCACTTCCATCAGCGCCTCTTCATCCACTTCGTTATGATCGAATATGAACAATCCCTTTTGGTGAAACATCCATGCCACACAGCCGGATTCACCCATGTTGCCACCGCCTTTGTTAAATGCGGAGCGCACATCAGATACCGTGCGATTGCGGTTGTCGGTCATGCAATCCACCAGAATGGCCACGCCATCCTGGCCATAGCCCTCATATCGGATTTCCTCGATATTGGTGTCTTCACCACCGCCAGTACCCTTTTCAATCGCGCGGTCAATATTGCTCTTGGGCATATTCACGCCACGGGAGGCGGCAATGGCGGAACGGAGTCTGGGATTGCCCTCAGGATCAGCGCCGCCCAGCTTGGCGGCGATGGTAATTTCACGAATGAAGCGGGTGAATACCTGACCACGTTTGGCATCTGCCGCAGCTTTTTTGTGTTTTATGGTTGACCATTTGGAATGTCCGGACATGAATGTTTATATCCTCACAATAAATTTAAGCGGGATGTTAGCATGCAGATAGTACTTTCGTCATGGGTGTGAACGGGGCGAGCCAGACATGTCGATGCTCGAGTTCCCATGTTTTGAGTTGGGTCAAACACTGTTTTCGGCCATTAGCCAACAAGATAGCATTGGACTAAGATGGTTTCTCGACACTGTATCGCGCCATTCTAATATGGCCGCCCTTGCCGAGGTGGCGGAATTGGTAGACGCGCTGGCTTCAGGTGCCAGTGTCTTCACAGAC
The DNA here is from genome assembly GCA_030950745.1 of Mariprofundaceae bacterium. GTDB lineage: Bacteria > Pseudomonadota > Zetaproteobacteria > Mariprofundales > Mariprofundaceae > JAUZQZ01. The sequence goes on from JAUZQZ010000102.1 coordinate 13,655, forward strand.
GTGCTGGTTCGACTCCAGTCCTCGGTACCATTTGGACGCTCAGGATAAAGCCTGTAAGCATTATGCTTACAGGCTTTTCTTTTTCAGGATTCTTTCACAAGGCCAAACTAAGATTTGGTATTTTCAGGTGTGAAAGAAAATCTTTTTGTAAGAATCAGAAAATATCCGAAATTTTGTGAGCTGTTTTTTACTGCGTATTATGGAGGAGCCTAGCCTCCCATAATGGTTAAAAGTGCCCACCTGGAATGGGTTTAAACCGGCCAGTGGTGCTGGTTGCTGACCGGCGTAGTTCGGCCAACTTCGGGCATTCAGATATGGTTCCACAATACCCATAAGTCAAGCCTGACCCGATTTCCATATCAGGCCCAGGAAACGATTGAAAAGAGATAAACCGGATGCTCTGACTGTGCCTGAGAGCATCAATGAATGCTGGCCGATGGACTTTATGCACGACCAGCTTGGTGATGGCCGAAGCTTCAGGTTATTCAATGTTATTGATGATTTTAATCGAGAAGGGTTAACCATTGATGTTGGTTTTTCGTTACCTGCATTGCGTGTCATTCGAGCCCTAAGAACCAAATACGGGTCAGGCTTGACATAACAAATACGGGTCAGGCTTGACATATGGGTATATTACTCCAATCTTAAGTCATGGCACGTAAACCTAGAGTACATCTACCCGGCGGATACTATCATGTGATGATGCGAGGTAATGGCGGGAACGACATATTCTTCTCACCTGCTGATCGCACGCGCTATTTGCTGTTACTTCAGGAAGGCGTTGAGCGATATGGGCATCGAATTCATGCCTATTGCTTGATGGATAACCACACGCACCTGTTGATTCAGGTCGGCGAAATCTCACTTTCAAGGATCATGCAGAACCTGAGCTTTCGTTATACCCGCTTTGTGAACCGACAACAAAAGAGAGTTGGTCATCTATTTCAAGGGCGATTCAAGGCGATTTTGATAGATGAAGATACTTACCTGTTGCAGTTGACGCGTTATATCCATTTGAACCCTGTGCGCGTAGGACTATGCCAGTTAGCGAAGGAATATGAATGGAGCAGCCACCTTGGCTACATGGGGTCAGTATCCACCCCATGGTTGCATACAGAGGAAATCCTAGCCCGGTTTTTTCCTGACGTTGATAGAGCCAAAAGCATGTATGCGGAATTTATCAATCAGGGAATGCACGAGTCGAGAAGGGAAGAATTCCATACAGGATCTCACTCAGGCCTGATTCTCGGTGATGACCATTTTGCTGAGCGGGCACTTGTTTCTTCAGGATGCCCTGGTGTAGCCGAGCAACCTTCGGTAACTAATATTATTAATCTGGTGTGCGCTGAGTTCGGCATCGGAGAAGACGATATCAAGGCTGCGGGGAAGCAACGGATTTCATCAGAAGCACGAGCCATGGTTGCACTGATTACGCAGAATACAGAAGGTGTTACGCTAACTGAGCTTGGTCAGGTTCTGAATCGGGAGCTGTCTTCACTGAGTCAGGCTGCTGGCAGATTGAATAAAAGAGCAAAAGATGACCAAGCATTGAAAGACATGATTATGAGAATTAAAAACTCTGTGCAAATACCCATATGTCAAGCCTGACCCGAATCCTCTGCGGAAATCCTGTTCAATGTATCGCTCATCTGTGCCCCTCCCTGCTGTAAATCCGATTGAGAAAGCGTAACAAATTGTCATTAAACATTCAAAGAAAAGGAGGGTGTCTTATACACCCTCCCGAAGATGGCGGAGCGGACGGGATTTGAACCCGCGACCTCCGGCGTGACAGGCCGGCATTCTAACCAGCTGAACTACCGCTCCAAGGGTTATCATATAAAGCAAGCAAACTGGTGGGCGAAACAGGGCTCGAACCTGTGACCTACGGCGTGTAAAGCCGTTGCTCTCCCAGCTGAGCTATTCGCCCGCTTGTTCCGATGCGATTGGGGCCGGAAACCCGGCCCCAATAACAATGGTGGGTGAATGAATATTCACCCAAATTTGAATTACTTAACGGTGTCCTTCAGGACTTAACGGCGTCTTTCAGGGCTTTGCCAGCCTTGAATTTTGGCGCCCGAGACGGCCCTACATGGATCGTCTCACCGGTGCGTGGGTTGCGTGCCGTGCGAGCTGCACGATCAGCTACGGAAAAGGTTCCGAAACCAACCAAGCTTACCGCATCGCCACTCTTTAATGCACCGGTAATACCACCCAGTACAGCTTCCACGGCATCTGCCGCTGAGCTTTTACTTAAATCTGCGGCATTCGCCACGCTTGCTATCAAATCTGCTTTATTCAATGTTTCCTCCCGGAGCATTTTTGGGTTTGGTAACTATAAGGCTCTTACCCCATGCCCTGTCAATATATTTTTTTTATCTAATGTGTCCTGGACACACGCTTATCCATGTAAATGCCTTCGATAATCTGAGGAACATAGTTCCCTGCCGTGCACAAGCCATCCGGAAGATGCACCAGAGCATGCTCCAACACTTCATCCATATCCACAACCGTACAGATATCAAGACCCTTTACAACATTTTCGGGAATTTCCCGAAGATCCTTTTCATTCTCATCCGGAATAATGACTTCCGTCAGCCCGCCACGATGCGCCGCCAACAGTTTCTCTTTAAGGCCACCGATTGGAAGCGCTTTACCTCTGAGGGTGATTTCGCCGGTCATACATACCTTTCGTTTGACCGCAATTCCGGTCAATGCACTCACCAGTGAAGTGGCCATAGCTAGCCCTGCAGAAGGCCCATCTTTGGGTATAGCGCCCTCCGGCACATGCACATGAATATCCACTTTCTGGTGAAAATCCGGTTTCAGCCTCAATTGTACAGCGCGTGAACGCACATAAGTCAATGCCGCCTGAACAGATTCCTGCATCACATCACCCAATTGCCCGGTGACCGTCAGCTTTCCCTTGCCCGGCATCAATGCCGTCTCGATCTGCAACAACTCGCCACCAACCTCGGTCCATGCAAGTCCGGTTACGACGCCAATTTGGTCTTCCGCTTCCGCCATACCGAAACGGTATTGCCGTACGCCGAGATAATGTTCAAGATCATTGGCTTTTACTTCAATACGTCTACTGGAACCATTTTTTGACTGAACCAGTTCACGTGCAGCTTTGCGGCACAATTTCGCCAACGTACGCTCGATATTCCGCACACCGGCCTCGCGCGTATAATAACGGATAATGTCACGTAAAGCGTCCTCATCCAGCGTCAGCTGATTCTTTTTCAACCCATGATCTTTCAACTTTCTCGGCAACAGGTAGTTCTCGGCAATGTGTATCTTCTCGTCCTCGGTATAACCGGGAATGCGGATGATTTCCATACGATCCAGCAATGCCGACGGGATATTCAGGCTGTTCGCCGTAGTTATAAACATCACCTCGGACAAATCGTAATCCAGTTCCAGATAGTGATCATTGAAGGTGTGATTCTGCTCCGGATCCAGAACTTCCAGCAACGCTGACGAAGGATCACCACGAAAATCTGCTCCCAGCTTATCAATCTCATCCAGTAGGATGAGTGGGTTTTTCGTTCCCGCCCGCTTCATGGACTGAATAATTTTCCCGGGAAGTGAGCCGATATAAGTGCGCCGGTGGCCGCGAATCTCGGCCTCGTCACGCACGCCGCCAAGGCTCATACGCACAAACTTGCGACGCGTAGCCCGGGCAATAGATTTTCCAAGAGAAGTCTTGCCAACCCCCGGTGGACCGATAAAACACAGGATCGGCCCTTTCATTTTACGTACCAGTTGCAGAACGGCGAGATGTTCGAGAATCCGCTCCTTGACCTTCTTCAAGCCATAATGATCTTCATCCAGCACTTGCTCGGCGACATTCAGATCGCGGCGAATACGGGTACATTTGCTCCACGGAATATCCACCAACCAGTCCAGGTAATTGCGCACAACGGTCGCCTCAGCACTCATTGGAGGCATCATTTTGAGCTTTTTCAACTCAGATGCGGCTTTGATCCCGGCTTCCTTGCTTAAACCTATCGTCTTGATTCTTGCTTCCAGTTCCTCAATGTCGGTCTGATCATCCTCATCACCCAGTTCTTTCTGGATGGCCTTCATCTGTTCGGTAAGATAATACTCACGCTGGGACTTCTCCATCTGCCGTTTTACCCGGCCACGAATACGCTTTTCCACCTGAAACATTTCCATTTCGTCTTCCATGAAGGCATACAGGCGTTCCAACCTCGCCGTTACGGCCGACATTTCCAGCAGTACCTGTTTATCTTCCAGTTTCAGACTCAAATGCGCGGCAATGGTATCAGCCAGTTTGCCGGCATCATCCAGTCCCGCAAGCGACATCATGACCTCGGGCGGCATTTTCCGATTCAGCTTCACATAGTTTTCAAACTGCTGTAGCAGGCTCTTGACCACTGCTTCCTGCTCGCGCTCATCATCTTCGGCTTCTTCAAGAACATGGTAAGTGGCGCGCAGACAATCTTCATTGATGTCCAGCCGGACAACCTCTGCGCGGGGGCCACCTTCAACCAATACCTTGATGGTGCCATCAGGTAGCTTGAGCAATTGAAGGATATTACCTACCACCCCGATACGGTACATCCCACTCTCACCGGGATCATCTTCCGTAGCATCCTTCTGTGCCAGCAAAAGAATTTGTTTGCCGCTGCGCATGACCTCTTCAAGCGCGTTCACGGACTTCTCACGACCAACAAACAGAGGCACAATCATGTGTGGAAATACCACGATGTCACGTAGAGGGAGTACGGGGAGAAAACCTTCTCCCGCTGTTTCCATTCCGCTTTCCTTACTCCATTCCGCCATCTACAGTATCTCCTTGCGTTACCCGCATCCATTCATCCGCCAATGCGGCAGTCCATGTATATAATTATATCGTCTTGTCTTGCATCTTTACCTGTCTGTCAGACAGACGGCAAAGCATGAAAGTTGTTATTGAGCCGCCTCGGCCAGTTCTTCATCATTTTCAAGCACCAGCATGGGTTTGGTGCGACCTTCCACGACGTCGGCGTTGATGACACATTGCTTCACGTCACCCCGGGACGGGATATCGTACATCACATCAAGCATGACCGATTCCATGATAGCGCGCAGACCACGTGCGCCGGTCTTGCGGGATATGGCCTTGTCCGCAATCGCTTCCAGCGCATCGTCTGTAAAGCTCAATTCCACCCCATCATATTCCAGCAGGGCTTTGTACTGCTTGACCAGCGCATTCTTGGGTGTGGTCAGGATCTCCAGCAATGCATCCTTATCCAACTGGTGCAATGTCGCCACGACAGGCAAGCGACCCACCAGTTCAGGGATCAAGCCATACTGGATCAGGTCTTCCGGCTCGACTTTACTGAGCACCACACCGATATCCTTCTCGGCATCCGCCGCCACCTTGGCGCCAAAACCAATGGACCGTTTTTCACTACGTGCTTCAATAAGCTTTTCCAGACCGGAAAAAGCACCGCCCAGAACGAACAGGATATTCGTGGTATCCACTTGCAGGAACTCCTGCTGGGGATGTTTTCGACCGCCCTGTGGCGGTACGGCTGCAACCGTGCCTTCGATTAACTTAAGCAGCGCCTGCTGTACGCCTTCGCCAGATACATCGCGAGTGATGGAGGGCGAATCTGATTTACGCGAGAGCTTGTCCACCTCATCAATATAAACAATGCCGCGCTGTGCCTTTTCAACATCGTAATCGGCGGCCTGTAACAGTTTGAGAATGATGTTTTCCACATCCTCACCAACATAGCCCGCTTCCGTCAGTGTTGTGGCATCAGCCATGGTAAACGGCACTTCAAACCGGCGCGCCAGCGTCTGCGCCAGAAGCGTCTTGCCGCAACCCGTCGGCCCCAGTAGCAGCACATTACTCTTGGCAATCTCAATATCTGATTTTTTGTTGTGTTCAATACGTTTGTAGTGATTATACACAGCTACGGAAAGCATGCGCTTGGACTGTTCCTGGCCAATAACGTAATCATCAAGAAAAGCCTTGATATCGGCGGGACGTAACGTGCCATCTTCATCCTTGCTAGTTTCCGTATCACCGGAAATTTCTTCCTGAATGATTTCATTACACAACTCAATGCATTCGTCACAAATGAAAACTGTCGGGCCGGCAATCAGCTTCTTAACGTCATGCTGACTCTTGCCACAAAACGAGCAATACAGGGTGGAATCGCCGCCTTTACTCTCCGCCATCCTTACCTCCGGTATGACTGTCCGCTTTGGCATCCTCCGTTTCCGGACGATACAGCAGAACCTTGTCAATCAAACCGTAATCGCATGCATCCTCGGCAGTCAAGAAAAAATCGCGTTCCACATCCTCCGCGACTTTCTCGACAGGTTGCCCCGTATGCGCTGCCAACATCTCATTGAGTCGATCCTTAAGCTTGATAATTTCACGCGCATGAATCTCGATATCCGTAGCTTGTCCCTGAAAACCACCCAGCGGCTGGTGGATCATGATGCGCGAATTGGGTAGCGAGAACCTTTTACCTGGAGCTCCCGACGCCAGAAGATGCGCACCCATACTGGCTGCCTGCCCCATGCACAATGTTGAAACATCACAGCGGATATACTGCATGCTGTCATAGATGGCCAAACCTGCCGTCACCAGCCCGCCGGGGGAATTGATATAAAGAAAAATATCCTTGTCCGGCGCCTCGGATTCAAGAAACAGCAACTGTGCTGTGACTAAATCTGCCGTATGATCCTCAATCGGCCCGGCCAGAAAGATGATCCGCTCCTTGAGCAGACGTGAATAAATATCGTAGGAACGCTCCCCCCTCGGGGTTTGCTCTACGACAACAGGCACGAGATTCATGCAGCCTCCCTGGCATTATCGGTTTCAGCGCGGGTTGCATCCCGCTTTTGCTGCCATTCTTCCAAACTCATGCAAACCTGTTTGGTCTTGGCCTGCTCCATGATGCATGCTACACATTTTTTCTCAAGTAACTTATCACGTAACCTCGCCATCTGCTCCTTCTCGCTATGCATCCATTTTTTGAACGCATCATGCTGATCGTCGGGATATTGCTTCGCCTGCTGATTGAGTTCTGCTTCCACATCATCATCACTCACAGTAATGTCATTGGCTTCGCGCATAGTATTGAGTAACAGAGCAGTCGCCAGCGCCCGCTCTGACCTCTTGTGCAACTCGCCCTGATGTTCCGGTGCATCAAACATATCCGAGCTGGCTTCCATTCCCTGCTCATGCATGGATTTAAGCACGCGCTCGCGCGTCTGCCGCATATCCTGTTTGATCATCATCTCAGGTATACCAACATCGTTGGCCTCAACAAGTGCATCAAAGGCTACTTCACGATTCGTTTCAAATCCGGCCTGCTCAGCTTCTCCTGTCAACCGGGATCGAATATCATCGCGCAGGGCTTTGGTATCATCAAAATTCAGCATGCCTGCCAACTCTTTTTCATCGGATGCTTTCACGGCCATACCAACGGACTTGATCTGAACTTCAAAGTTTGCTGACTTACCAGCCAGAGGTTTATGCTGATAATCAGCCGGAAAAGTTACATCCAGCGAACGTTCATCACCTGCTTTTACACCCTCAAGTTGTGTTTCAAAACCCGGAATAAACTGCCCGCTTCCCAACACCAGTTTTACATCTTCGCCTCGACCGCCTTCGAATGTCTCGCCGTCTACAAATCCGGCAAAATCGATTGTTAATTCATCGCCTGTTTCCGCCTTGTGATCACTTTCAGGTTCAAAACGTACCTGACTTCCCATCAACCGCTCCACCACGGACTGGACATCGGCATCCGTAACTTCCACCGTGGTTTCGTTCACGGACAATTTGGACAATTTATTCAGCTTCACTTCAGGCCACGTCACCACCTTGAGCGTGAACTGAAAACCTGTAGCCGGTTGTACGGCGGGTAATTCCAGCTCAGGCTGAATGGCGGGCATGAGTCCGCTCTGTTCAATCGCTTCGGCATAATAGTTCTGTACCAGTTCGGACATCGTATCTTCATGCGCCTTGGCACCAAATTGCTTTTCTACCATGCCTTTCGGTGTTTTACCGGGCCGGAAACCCGGCAGCTTGAGGTTTGTCTGTAATTTACTGACATGGCCAGCATACACCCTGTCGTATTCCGCCTGCGGCACCTGCACATTCACCTCATGTTCGTCCGTTCCAAGTTTCTTGATTTCCGTCTGAATCATTCAAATCCTCCGTGGACTATTTAACATCCATATATTCAAGCAAGCCAGCCGCCAACATTCCCAAATATGGTGCGAGAGGGGGGAGTCGAACCCCCACACCGTGAGGTACAGGAACCTAAATCCTGCGCGTCTACCAGTTCCGCCACCCTCGCGTCACAGTCGATGACAATGAAACGTAGCGACTGCATCCAGGATTGTCATCGCCTGAATCTATAAAAAAGGGAGCAAGGCGTTGGCCTTGCTCCCTGAAGTGGTGGGTCGTGACGGGATCGAACCGTCGACCCGCGGATTAAGAGTCCGCTGCTCTGCCAGCTGAGCTAACGACCCGAAGAAGCGGCATAATACGCACGCTATACCCCGTTGCAAGCAACAAAAACTGGGGTGGATGATGGGACTCGAACCCACAACCACCGGCATCACAAGCCGGGGCTCTACCATTGAGCTACATCCACCATATATAATGGTCTCTTGCGAAGCCATCCCAAAATGGTGCGCCTGGCAGGGCTCGAACCTGCAACCTACGGCTTAGAAGGCCGTTGCTCTATCCCGTTGAGCTACAGGCGCAAGCCTTACCACATGCCAAATCCTTCCGTAAAAACTTCCGTAAAAATGGTCGGGGCGGGGTGATTCGAACACCCGACCCTCTGCTCCCAAAGCAGATGCGCTACCAGGCTGCGCTACGCCCCGTTATAACAAAACCCTTCTACAGTCATTTACCTTTCGCAGAAGGCGGCGGAACATAGGCGGAGATATGCCATTCGTCAATCCCGGACAGGCAGGAATTTTTATTCTATTACCCGTTAAATCTATGCACAGGACATTTTACCACCAAGACACAAAGTCACAAAGAATATAGGAAAACAGAACAAATTAATTCAGGGCTCATACGAGCCACTTGCAAAACTCTGGGTGGATGAGCGGCAATCCCACTTTGAGTCCATTTTCGGGGTGGAATGAGGTGCATGGTGGTTCCATGGACCGAAATTCCAGCTCGGAAATGGGCCGAAGTGGGGAAGCCGACCGCCGCTCATGAGTTTTGCAAGTGGCTCATACGAGTGAATTCACTGAAAGCCATCTTGACAAATCATGAATGCAAATGCTTTTACTTTGTGCCTTGGTGTCTTTGTGGTTCAATACTGTTTGGTCCCGGCTTGGCAGGGTTTGGGTATAGCCAAATGCCCGCGAGTGGATAAGATTGCAGACACAAGCAATAATAACAGGGTAGCTGAGTAGTTACATAACAGGAAGGTGTTAAAGTATGTCAGATATGCGCGGAACAACCATTTGCTGCGTCAGCAGAAACGGGCAAACAGCCATTGCCGGTGATGGTCAGGTGACACTGGGCGATACCGTCATCAAGCATGGGGCGCGTAAGGTGCGCACCATACGCGATGGGGCCATAGTGACCGGATTTGCAGGTTCTACGGCAGATGCCATGAACCTGTTTGAACGTTTCGAGGCCAAACTGGACGAGCATGGCGGCAGCCTCACACGTGCGGCCGTCGCGCTGGCCAAAGACTGGCGCACTGATCGTTATCTGCGGAAACTCGAAGCCATGATGATCGTCGCCGATGCCGAGCGTATGTTAATGATTTCAGGCAATGGCGACGTGCTCGAACCGGATGGCGCCGTGACTGCCATCGGCTCCGGCGGCGCGTATGCCAGAGCGGCGGCCATTGCTTTGTCCCAGCACACAAAGATGTCCGCCGAAGAAGTTGTGCGCGAAGCGATGAATATTGCAGCGAATATATGTATCTACACCAACACCGAAATCCGCGTGGAAACGGTCAGCGGAGGTCAGTCATGAGTGAGACAATGACGCCGCGAGACATTGAAGCCGAGCTGGACCGTTTTATCATCGGGCAGGCCGATGCCAAGCGTTCCGTCGCCATTGCGCTCAGGAACCGCTGGCGGCGCAAGCAGGTCCCCTCCCCCATGCGTGAGGAAATCACACCGAAAAATATCCTGATGATCGGCCCGACAGGTGTCGGCAAAACCGAGATCGCACGTCGTCTGGCCAAGCTCGCCAAGGCCCCGTTTGTAAAAGTCGAAGCCACCAAATACACCGAAGTCGGCTATGTCGGACGTGATGTGGAATCCATTATCCGCGACCTGGTGGATACGGCCATCAAAATCGTACGCGATGAGCATCTGGTGCGGGTACGGGCACGGGCCGAAGAAGCCGCCGAGGATCGTCTTCTGGACATCCTGATTCCACACCCGGTGCCTAAATCCGGCCCGGTATCGGCAGATCAGAACAAGCAGGGAAACAACTCGCGTGAAAAGATGCGGCATAAACTGCGTCTGGGTGAAATGAACGACCGCCAGGTTGAAATCGAGGTGCAAAGCAGCCCGCAAATGCCCATGATGCAGGTGTTTTCCAATCAGGGAACCGAAGAGATTGACATGAAGGACATGCTGGGCGGTATGCTTTCATCGCAGTCCAAACGGCGGCGCATGACGGTGAGGGATGCACTGGCATACCTGCAACAGGAAGAAGCCGACCGTCTGCTGGATACGGATCGTATCAAGGAAGAGGCAATCAGCCGGGCGGAAAACGACGGTATCGTGTTCCTCGATGAAATGGACAAGATTACACACCGCGAAGGCAAGGACGGGGACGTGTCGCGCGAAGGCGTCCAGCGCGATTTACTACCGCTGGTCGAAGGAACCACTGTCAACACGCGCAACGGCACGGTCAACACGGATCATGTTCTGTTTATTGCTTCCGGCGCCTTTCATCTAGCTAAACCTTCCGACCTCATCCCGGAATTGCAGGGGCGCTTTCCCATCCGGGTATCGCTGGATGCCTTGGGCGAAGAGGAATTCCGCCGGATTCTGACGGAGCCTGAAAATGCCCTGACCCTGCAGTATGCAGCATTGATGGCCACCGAGGGTTTGCATGTCGAATATACCGAAGACGGCATCGCCGAACTCGCCAAGCTGGCGGTACTGGTCAATGAACAAACCGAGAATATTGGCGCACGCCGACTGCATACCCTGCTGGAACGCGTACTGGAAGAGGTAAGTTACAGTGCCCCGGACAGCAAGGAAAAGCATCTGACCGTGGATGCAGCCTATGTACGTGAACGGCTTGAGGGCATCTCGAAAGATGAGGATTTATCACGCTATATTCTTTGATGCGTGGTAACCAAAAAAGGGAGAGATTCTTAATGGGTGAACTGTCCCCGTTTTTCTTCGATTGACATGACTAATTATATTAGCTAAGTTAGCTCTGATACAGGAGGCTGCCGTGCACCAGGTTAATATCCATGAAGCGAAAACTCATTTATCAAAGTTGATTCAGGAAGCTCTTGCCGGAGAGGATGTGGTTATCGCCAAAGATAATAAACCTGTTGTCAAACTGGTGGTATTGCCCCATCAAAAGCATCAGCGCCAGTTGGGAACAGCAAAAGGTAAAATTGTCATGGCTGATGATTTTGATGAGCCGCTTGATGACTTTGCGCCCTATATGACATCATGAGATGAGGTTATTGCTCGACACCCATACATTTATCTGGGCAGCCACACTGGATGAACGCCTGAGTTCAAAAGCGAAAACATTACTGCTGGACAGTGATAATGAATTGCTTCTCAGTACGGCAAGCATCTGGGAAATGGCCATCAAAACCAGCCTTGGAAAACTAATTCTTAAGCAACCGATTGAACAAACCATCAATGAACAAATTCAGATAAATGGCCTGCAAATTCTGAATATTGAATCGGCGCATGCTTTGGCCATGGCATCGCTGCCATGGCATCATCGAGACCCCTTTGATCGTTTGTTGATTTGTCAGGGCAAACTGGAAAATCTGATAATACTGGGCCGCGACAGTGTGATGGATGCTTATGGCGTTGATCGGGTATGGTAGGGTGGTATTTCTCTGTCCATCGGTTTGCCAGACAGCCACAATGCCGAAGCTTGGCACTGTGACGAATTAAGTATTATGTCCCCCGAATTACCAGTATGAATTTATCTACGCGGCATTCACGGCACACAACATCAATGACATGGTAATAGCCGCCGGGAAGATGAACTCATGGTTTGCGTGCCATGGATGCATGGTGAGCTACAACACACATATATCAAGCCCGGTTACGGTTATGACCCGTCATAGGATCAAGAGGTTGACTTATAGCTTTTTTGCTATAAATTATCTGCATGCGCTGGCATGTAGAAACCTTGAATGACGTAGTGGATCGGGAACTGGAAGCGCTGGATGCCTCATTCAAGGCCAAGTTTCTGCATATTGCGGAACTACTTGAAGCATTGGGTCCTGACAAGGTGCATGCGCCCTACGTCAAGTCACTCGGCAACAAACTCTGGGAAATCCGCATGAAAGCGCAGCCGGGGATCGCCCGGGCCATTTATATTACGGCTACAGGTCGGCAGATTGTGGTATTGCATGCCTTCGTCAAGAAGAGTCAGAAAACACCTCGTGCCGCTATTGAGACTGCCCTACGTCGTAAGAAGGAGGCTGGTTTATGACCAAATTTACTGAGTTAAAACAAAAGTGGATGAGTGATAAGGATGTACGCAGCGAATACGAAGCGCATGCCCATGAATTTGAGATTGCACGCGCTTTGATTGAGGCAAGGAGTAACGCCGGGATGACCCAGGCCCAGGTCGCGGAGCGCATGGGAACCACGCAATCCGTGGTAGCAAGAATTGAGAGCGGTGCAAATCTTCCCAGCATGAAAAGTGTTATCCGATATGCATCCGCCATCAATGCCCGGCCAGTGCTACAGCTTATCCCGGATAAGAGAAAAGCTGCCTGATAGCCAAGCTGTTCAAGAAACCTTTTCCGCGAATTCAGTATGCTGCTGACGAACAACACCTATGCAGCGTGCCTCAACTCCTCACGCACTACTGATCGAACGGCATCAACAACGTTCTTTCCTTCAATATATTCACGTAATGCCGCATTAATTGCCGTCTGATAATTCCCGCCGCCAGCATCTTCCACGGCACTCTTGAAATGTTCGACAATTGCCGTATCCAGTCTGATCGTAATGCGCTGCTTGTCAGAGGGAACAATAGCGCCACGCTTGCCTTTGCTGAAATCATATTCTTTCTTCATCTAGTACCTAGATCCTGCAAACTGATTGGCCTATAAAGGTGGAAAAGGTAGACTCCTCAATGAGTTAGGCGCTCAATAAAAAACCAAAGGAGTCACCTTTTCCATGAGCAAGGATAGAGCAAGTCAGCCCCGGAAGTCCATGCCGAAAGTACGAGTGGAGGGGACGGGGAAGCATCTGACGACGCATGCGGGGCTGATACCGGCGATGCGATTTCTGGAGAAGCTGGGGTTCCGGGGTGCGTTTACGCAGACGGTCGAGCATGGGCGTGGAGCCAATGCCCGCTATCATCTGGTGGATGCAGCTGAGTTGAGCCTGCTGGCGATGATAGTCGGGGCACGCTATCTGGATGG
>JAUZQZ010000103.1 GCA_030950745.1 Mariprofundaceae bacterium
GGGCGGCGATCAACTTCCCCACTCCGGCCCATTTCCGAACTGGAATTTCGGCACATGGAACCACCATGCCCCTCATTCCATCCCGAAGATGGACTCGAAGTGGGATTGCCGTTCATCCACCCAGACTTTTGCAAGTGGCTCTAAAGTATCCATAATTGTCCCAAATATTCAAATTTTGATGACGAATAGCTTGGTGCCATCTTGTAACTTATCGATTTTATTGGCGTCCCCAAGGGGATTCGAACCCCTGTTGCCGCCGTGAAAGGGCGGTGTCCTAGGCCGACTAGACGATGGGGACCTCTGACAAGGCGGCGCAGAATATACGAACAGTGGCAAGCATTCAAACATAGATTGTTAAGACGGTTAAGTTGTTCGTCTACGCTTGTCTCGGTCGATAACGACCAACAATACTATCGCATAAATTGGCGCACCAACGGCAGTCATCACCAGAAACCAGTGAATCTTGCCAAATAGTGCCAGAAGCACCACCAGATAGATGAAGTCACGGCGCGATAACAGGTCCACGATACGAACCAGCATGGATTTTCCATTTTCCGTAGAAACAGACGTGTAAAGCGGCCCGCCACCCTTCCTGTCGCGCATGGTGTGCTCAAACACCAGCCATGCCGACATGACTGTTCCGCCTACCGCGAGCAGGGAAGATAACAATGCGTACGAACCACCCCCATGCTGTGTCCAACCGATGCCGATGCAGGTGAACACAGCCACATGCACGATGTTATCCGACCAGTAATCAAAGATTCCGCCAAAACGGCTCTCCTGAAACTTCAAACGAGCCAGTTCGCCATCACAGCCATCAAGGATCGAATGCAGCAGAAACAGTAACGCACCCACAATTTGAGCTATCTGACCGGGTGGCAGGAAAAACAACGCCCCGAGCAGGCCAATGCCCATGCTAACCCATGTCATCTGATTGGGGGTGACACTGCGGTTCATCAATCTTCGGGTCACTGCCAGCGAGATTCTGCGGTTCACCAGCCTCGACATGACCCCTTCCGTATCCTTGACCAGCCCCGCCAACAGCTTGTTTTCCAACTGCTTCCGGCCATTCTCATCGTGCACGGAAATGCCACGGATAGTCACATCTCCGGTGTCGCCCAATTTACGAACCGCATCGTCAACACCTTCGGATGCAGCAAGAACCACAACCTCCGCCGGTGTGCCGGACAGTGCCCGATCCAGTTCCTCATCCTTTTTGCGCACCAGGACGGTGATTTGTTCTACACCCTTTCGCGCCTCTTCCAGAGCCATTCTGCGAATCACGGGAATGCCACCCACATGGGCCAATGCCCACATATATTTCTCATCGTCCAGGACTGGAATAATCAAATGACCATTTATTTTCATATGGATGGTTTTCGTGTAGATATTGTTATAGTGGAGTTGTGCCGCCATAGGGAATGCCGGTCAGATATGCCATATCACGTTTGAAGGTCGTCAGATCATCGATATTCAACTGGTTCAGATGCGTATACCCGCAGCCACGCGCCAGCAATGACATCAAGTCTACGGCGGAACGGAAGAAACGGCTTAAACGTTCTGCTGCCACATCCACTTCCAGCCGCGAGCGTAAATGTGGATTCTGCGTTGCAATCCCGACCGGACAATTGTTGGTATGGCAGGCACGCATGGCCAGGCAACCAATCGCCTGAATCGCCGCATTGGATACCGCGATTCCATCCGCCCCCAGGGCCAGCGCCTTGGCAAAGTCGGCCGGTGTGCGCAATCCACCTGTAATCATCAGTGTCACGTCTGATTGTCCTGACACGTCCAGATGCTTCCGGGCTCGCGCCAGTGCCGGAATGGTGGGAACGGAGATATTGTCGCGGAAGATAACAGGAGCAGCGCCCGTACCGCCGCCACGACCATCGAGAATAATGTAGTCCACGCCGATTTCGAATGCCGCATCCATGTCCTTCTCGATATGCTGGGCGGAAAGTTTTACACCCACGGGTATGCCGCCCGTTTCCTCGCGCACTTCAGCCGCAAAATCCCGATAGGCCTCCAGTGAATCCCAGTCTGGGAATCGTGCCGGAGATACCGCTGCCGTCCCTTCCTTCAAACCACGCACCTCGGCGATTTTTCCCTTGACCTTACAGCCCGGAAGATGACCGCCGGTGCCGGTCTTGGCCCCTGCCCTCCCTTGAAATGAAATGCCTGGACATCTTTTAGTTTATCCATGGAAAATCCAAATCGCGCCGAGGCCAGTTCATAAAAATAACGCGAATTCGCTGCCTTCTCTTCCGGCAACATACCGCCTTCGCCCGAACAGATACCGGTTCCAGCCAGTTCTGCTCCTTTGGCCAGCGCCACCTTGGCCTCCTCGGACAACGCACCGAAACTCATATCCGACACAAACAGGGGAATATCCAGCTTCAAAGGCTTCTTCGCCCCCGGACCAATCACCAGATCATGCCCCACCGGAACGTCATCCAGTTGCGGCAGGCGATACAACTGCGCCGTGACAAACTGGATATCCTCCCACATTGGTAATTCCTGCCGAGGAACGCCCATCGCCGCCATTTTGCCATGATGTCCCACCCGCTCTAAACCATGCGCTGCCAATTCGTGAATGTATGCCGTATAGGGCTCTTCCGGCGCACCGTGAATATCGGCATAAAGCCCCTGATAGGCTGAGCGGTTGTAGGGCTGAGGGTTGGCCTGTTCCCATGCCGTGATCTCGTCTGCATCCACCCACACCTGCCCGTCTTCGACCCATGAGATAAACTTGTGCAGCGATTCGCTGTTGTTGTACTCACTGATGCCCGTATCCAGCCGGTAATCCCAGTTGTGGACACCGCAGATCAGATTATGCCCGGACACATGTCCGTCACACATCAGCGCCCCACGATGCGCGCAGCGCCCATAAAACACGCTCACGTCATCATCAAACCGAACCACGACGAGATCGACATTGGCCACCAGCGCGTAGGCAGGTTTTTTGTCTTTCAGTGTATTCCAGTCAGCAACAACAGTTTTTTTCATGATAAGTCCCTTAAATTATGATTGGCCAGTTTCAAATGCCATTCAATATGACTCCCCGGTGAATTCTACAATCCAACTGCCCCATCGCGAGCCGCGCAGCAGAAACATATCCTCTTTTGGTAATCCGAGTGATGTGCCTCGTTAGGTAGACTCGCTTTCTTCATTCTTTTTAATAAGTTGGGGTGCTGGTTTTTCCCAGCATTTTAAGTGCTGTAAAATCCCTTGGTAATAATCTATAAGCATTTTTTCAATTATCGCTACAACACCCTTCCTGCTTTCAAATTTTCTTCCCAAATATTTAAAGTACAAAATGCTGAAGCTCTTTATTTCATGTGAACCAATGCTTTCTATAGCCGAATCAAGTTCATCAACATGAAGACGGAGAGGGTCTTTGACAAACTTCAAGTGTATCTCAACCATTATATCAGGCGCTAAGACACCGAAAAGTTTTCGATTTTTCCTCTCTGCTTGGCGTAATTGATTTCTAATCCAGGACATTTGCCCTCGTGTCTTCTTATCTTGCGGCGGTGCGAGAGCAGAAGACATTTCGATATTCTTTCGATCAAAACAGGCTCGTATTTGTAAAGGTGACGCAGCACCATCGATTTGAAGAGTGGATTCAAGCTGTCTCTTTGAAACGAGTTCCTTCTTTTCATATTTAACACGAGAAGACAAATCGTTCTTAAACTTGCGATATCCCGAATGTACCAGTAGCCCCAATTCGCGGCTAAGAATAAGAGCCATATCCCGTTCTTCTTGCAACCAACTCGATACTGTTTCTTCAACACATGGATCAGATAATTTGAGTGAAGTTCCAGCATTTGCCTTTTGAGTTAGCTCCACCCATCCTGGTTTCATCTGAGTAAAACCAAGTATGCCAGAATAGCCTGATTCAAAGTATTCAACCACTTCGCGCATGATCTCTACCTGGTCTTCATCAGCGATATTATTATCATTTTCTGTTAACAAAATGTGAGCAATTGTCAGCAGGAATGACCAGGAAAGATGATATGTTGATACATATTTTGGTGTCCTGACGTTGAGTGGCGATTGCGTTGGAAATGAAACGAATTGATTGGAAATAGTAAGCAGCTTGGGAATGCCATATTCTTTAGGGATGGTCTGAAAAACGCTCATTTATTTCTCATTTCTCCTCATTGAACCAAATCTCGGCAATTGCCGCTGTTTATCTCCCCGATCATTGCCCGTTTGGGCTTTGATCGGGTGGTTTTCCCGAAATCCAGGCAGACCTATCCTGTATAACCCAAGCTTCGGCTGCGCAGTAA
>JAUZQZ010000104.1 GCA_030950745.1 Mariprofundaceae bacterium
GGATGCGCATTTCAGACACGCCTTCGCCAACCGGCCTCACATCACCCGCATTGCCCATCTCAAGCCTGTCCATACGGCTCCTTATCTTTGCAACAGCTATTTTATCACGCAGTTTGATAAGCCATTGATCAAAAATATCGGTGGTGTAGATCATCTTCATGGCCGTATTGTACACCACAGTACACACAATGCCAACCCATTTGACAACACCACTAAACTGCCAATCGAGGATCGGGCTACCCATACACCAGAGGCAAGCACGATCATTGTAATCAATTGCAGTGTATTGGTGGTGCTAAACTCCACTCAGAATCCTTCGTCTATTTCTCTGAACATTATCAATCTCCTTCTCGTCTCTGCTCCGAATCATGTGGTGATGTGATGGTTCGGTCGACACAATCGAACCCGGTGTGTGCCAAAACCTGCCACCATCTGGGTGACATCATAACACATGAGACAACAAAACGCGATTTGACAACCACCAGCCGCAACATCGCGCAGGTGTTTGACAACAGCAGCGCGGAAGCCTTAGGCTTCGCATTAAGGGCTTCGAATCCCTCAAAAGCGGTAACCGTGACCGTTATTCATGGTTTTTTTGTGCCTGCAAGAAACTCATTTCTTCGGGTGTTGGCAGGAATACAACAGCCTTCGGGCAAATACTGTCAGTCGTTACTTTTGGCGATTCGAAGCACCCGATACGCAGCAGCGTATTACTTCGAAAAAGCAAAAGGAGCAACACAATGAGCAATCTTCAAGTAGTAACAAACACCTTCAAAAACCATCCAGTAAGAGCATTCGAGGATTCAGGCACGGCTTGGTTCGTCGCTAAAGATATTTCAAACGCATTGGGCTATCGCGATGCGACTAGCATGACTCGCATGCTTGATGACGATGAAAGGGGTACACGTTTAGTGAGTACCCCCTCTGGTGATCAAGAAATGAAGACCATAAACGAAAGTGGCATGTATCACGCGCTAATCAAATCACGCAAGCCAGAAGCAAAACCATTCCGCAAGTGGGTAACTAGCGAAGTGCTGCCGTCAATTCGCAAGACTGGCAGTTACACAATGCCATCAACCACCCTCACCCCCGCATCCCAGCGCACCATCCAGGAACAGGTTGCAGCGCTGGCGCATGAGAACAAGGCCTACGCCAAATACTACAGCGCACTAAAAACGCATTTCCGCGTCGGCACGTACAAGGATATCCCTGAAAACAAACTGACCGAAGCGCTGGAAGTCCTGCAAGGCGTGGTTGTCGAACAAGCCGCACTGCCGGTGCCGGAGGTGATGAACATCCCCGACGACATGATGCTTGTCAG
Organism: Mariprofundaceae bacterium; assembly: GCA_030950745.1. Classification (GTDB taxonomy): domain Bacteria; phylum Pseudomonadota; class Zetaproteobacteria; order Mariprofundales; family Mariprofundaceae; genus JAUZQZ01. The sequence continues at coordinate 1,322 of JAUZQZ010000104.1, forward strand.
CCGCATGAACTTCGAAGCGCTGAAAAACAGGGTGAACATGATCTACAAACGCCATCAGGAAATGGACAGCATCAAGATAGCTATCGACCTGACACAAGCTGCGCTGGAAAACGTAAAGCGTGACATCGACAAATACATTTACAGCACCAATGACCCAGTTCGCGAAGCCAACATGATCGCGGACGCAATAAAGCATTAAAAATACCGGCGGTCAGCAATGGCCGCCCATTTTAAGGAGTGATGATTATGACTGGCAGTGAAATAGGCAGGATTTACGCGAACAATGATGGAGACGGTTTTATCGTCTGGAGTGATAATTTTATGCAAGGTCAGGGGAGTGTGTATAACCACGATGTAGTACAGGACATATATATGGAAACATCGCAGCTTCTTGAGGAGTGCATCAATCTGTCAAACCAAGATCATGGAGGTGAAAGATGAACGTATACGCATTTACAGGCAGACTCGGAAAAGATGCCGAGACACGATTCACACAAAGCGGCGCGGCCATCTGCAGTTTTTCGGTGGCGGTGGATTACGGCTACGGCGACAACAAAGGGACGAACTGGCTGCGCTGCTCACTGTTCGGCAAGCGCGCCGAGGGTAACCTGCCTCAATATCTGACCAAAGGCACGCAGGTCGGTATCAGTGGCGAACTGCGCGTGCGCGAATACGATGACAGAGATGGCGCGCGAAGAACTTCGGTTGAAGTGAACGTGAATACGCTCGACCTGCTCGGCAGCAAACAGGACAGCCAGCAACCATCTTCCCCGCATGGGAAAAATGGCCAGCAGGACGGTTTCCCGACACAAGGCGCCCCCCAGCAGCAACCGGCACAACGCAACACGCAAAGCCCGAACGGCCCACACGACCCGTTTGCACAAGCACCTGACTTCGGTGACGTGCCGGTGGATGATGATCTCCCGTTTTGAGATTTACCATGAAACTTCGAAAGGCCAAGATAGAAACGGAGCATGCGAGATGTGCCGTGATATTTATTAACAGGAGGAACAACCATGCATGATGTAGTAATGTTGCCGATTAAATGGCTGAAGCTGAAAGCCTGGTGCGCAATCACCGGCTACACGGAAGATGCTTTTCACGGCAAAAAGAGCCGTGGTGAATGGCTGGAAGGCGTGCACTGGAAGAAAGCACCGGATGGAAATATCTTTATTTCATGGCAGGAGATTGATAGATGGGTAGAAACGGAACAGGAGTCACGATACGGGGCAAGCGCATCCAGATTGCATTCATGTTCAGGGGGGTACAGTGCCGCGAATCGCTGAAGATCGACCCGACAAAGAAAGCGAACATCAAATATGCGCAGGGCATGAAATACGAGATCGACAGAAAGATAGCGCTCGGCACCTTTGATTATAGCGAATACTTCCCGGACTCACCCAGGGCGCGGTTGTTCTCTGCCAACTCAGCTGTTATATCTGTAGGCAAGCGGCTTCATTCATGGCTTGAATCCCGCAAACGCGACACGGCAGTTTCAACATGGGGAAGCTATGAAACAGCGGTACGGTGTCACCTGATTCCCCACCTTGGCGCATTGCAGTTGCGCGACCTTACTACAGCGCACATCAGAACAATGATTGCCACAATGGATGTGGGGAACAAACGAATCAACAATGTATTGATTCCCTTGCGCGGCATGCTTGGTGATGCGTTTGCCGATGGCATTATAAGTAGCAACCCGATGGATAGAATTAAAAACCTGCGCGTGCGCACAAGAGAGCCGGAACCTTTCAATTCTGACGAGCAACAAGCAATCATCGAATCTGCCGCCGATGAAGGCAGCAGGAACGCGCTACAGTTTGGCTTCTGGTCAGGGCTGCGTATTGGTGAACTCATTGCCCTGCGTTGGAATGATATAGACTGGCGCACCGGCATGGCACATATCAGACATAACAACGTGCGCGGCATGGAGAAGTCCACAAAAACGCAAGCAGGTGATAGGTCAATCGACCTGCTTGCCCCTGCTCTGGACGCTCTAACACGTCAGAAAGATCGGAAGA
>JAUZQZ010000105.1 GCA_030950745.1 Mariprofundaceae bacterium
ACCCGGTGCGAGCCAGGCTGGCGGCAAGGCCGGAGGAATATCGCTGGAGCAGTGCACAGGCGCATTTGATTGGCAGAGATGATGGTTTGGTGAAGGTGCAGCCGATGCTGGATCGAGTGAGTAACTGGGCGGAACTGTTGGCCAGTGGCGATCAGGCAATGTTTGACGATGTGAGGATGCATGAACGAACGGGCAGACCTTTGGGCAAGGATAGCTTTATTGAAAAAATGTCGTTTCTGGTTGGACGTGAGCTTGGTAAGAAAAAGCCAGGGCGAAAGCGGAAAGATGGGAATTAAGTATTATGTCCCCGGAATTACAGGCCTGACGTTAACTCTAAATGCTTGCGAACAACCAAGTGATAGAATAGTATCACTCATATGAAAGTAGAGCTTGTCACCACATTAAAACGTCAGGCAACAACTATCCTGGCTGATTTACATAAATCTAAAGAACCTGTTTTAATCACTGAACATGGACTGCCATCTGCTTATCTTGTCGATGTTGGAGATTTTGAATTTATGCAGAAGCGCATGCGAATGCTGGAAGGTATAGCTCGCGGAGAAAGGGCTGTTCTGGAACATAAGGCCTGCACACAAGAAGAAGCGAAAGAGTCCATGCGTAAATGGCTCAAATAATATGGACCGATCCAGCCTTATCTGACTTCAATGAAATTGCCGACTATATCGCGCTTGATAATCTCCCTGCCGCCAGGAAACTGGTTCGGTGCATTTTTTCGTGTGTTCAACGCCTTGAGCAATTTCCAGAATCAGGACGGAGTCCTCCCGAGTTGTCGGATTCACTATATCGTGAGGTTGTGGTGGAGCCGTGTAGAATATTTTATCGTTATGATAAAACTGAAGGTAAAGTATATGTCCTTCATGTCATGCGATCTGAAAGGCAACTACGAAAGTATCTGATTGATGAACGATCAAGTAGAGAAAGCTAACGAATAAGGTTAGATCGCGCGTAGCCGCGATCTTATCCTGTGGTTGCACGAGCCCGGCCAGTAGCCGCATGCCGGTTAAGCTAGCTGTATAGGAAATTCATCGAAACCACGCCAGCCTTTTGAGGGAAAGGAAGTGTATTGCGCTTGACTGATATCGATTCCGCATCGTTTCTACCGCCATTTCCCCTCTCATTTCCTGCCGTATCCACGCAATGGAGCTTACATTTTCACCATTTCTGACCACACAGGCGCAACCAACCCTGACCCAATGGGGGGCAGGATATTTTCTTCTCTTCAGAGGATCGCTACCGGCTGTTCTTTCTTATTCAGGAGGGAATAGAGCGGTTCGGCCATCGCGTGCATGCTTTTTGTCTGATGGGTAATCATATCCACCTGGCGGTGCAGGTGACGGATGTTCCTCTTTCCAAATTCGGCAATACTGTTGATGTCGCTCGAAGAAGATATGCCAGCTTTGTGGCGGATGGCATGCATGAAAAACGACGGCCTGAATTCCATCAGGGTGGCGATGATTCCCGGGTTCTCGGCGAAGACCGTTTTTTTACAGCAGGCTATGGCTCAGTCAGGCGCACCTGTGCCGGTAAAGATTCCACTGGATGAATTGCTTACATCGGTAGGTCGTGTCTTTGAAATTGATGATGCGGGCCTGTGCGGGCCCGGTAGAAAGAGGAGCTTTGCAGTAGCGCGCGGGGTGGCCGCATGGTTGGTGTCAGAGATGGGGCAGCATACATTGGCTGAGTTGGCCAGGCGAATGCATCGGGACCCGTCAGCTTTAAGTTTCCTGGCAAAAAAGACACGGGAACGCGCAGCAAGCGATCCCTGTTTTGGGTTGAAGATAAACCAGATAAAGTCCGCTATACAGTCAAACAACTCATTAACTCATGCCTGACCCTGACTCTGGTGTTGCAGGCCGTTATGCGCGCAAAAATTTAGACTCAACATCCATGTTTTTATGAAGTATGCGTATCACCACAATCTTGCTATTTTCATTTTCATGATAAAAAATGATATGGCTGCTTTGGGGAAATTTCCTGTATCCTTTTTTAATATATTCGCATTTCTTGCCAACGGATGGAGTTTTCGCTAGTACATGAAACACATCATCAAATTGTTTAATATACAAAAAACGCTGGTCTCTACCCCAGCGTTTTTCAGTAAATCTAGCAATTTTTCTCAGGTCTTCCTTTGCTTCCTTAGTTAACTCAAAAGCCTTCATTTATTATTTTCGCTATCGAGTTCAGCCATAAATGCATCATAATCATATTCTGCAATACCACTTTGCTCACCCTCGTTAAGCATTTGCCTCAAAGTTTCAAGACGTGTTTCCGTGTTTTCAAGCAATCTAAGCGCAGCCCTAATAACCTCGCTTGCCGAACCAAATCGGCCACTTTCAACTTGCCCTGTTATAAAGCCGTCAAAGTGATTGCCCAGAGTAATGCTAGTGTTTTTAGCCATAGCGCACCTCAATTATACCAATATATACCTAATTTTGGTATAAAGCACATAACAAATCAATTAACGGTAACCGCAAAAAGCACGTCACGTTATTTCTAACCGCTAAATTTATATTCGAGCTTCAGATCAAATAGTCGTCAAAAAGGGTCATGAACAATAGTGTTCATGGATATGAGCATTCAGGCCATATCTCTTATTGCCGCATGTAACAGCAACGGAGAACTGCTGTTGCTCAAGCGTCCCGATGATGTGCATTGCGGCAGTTTGTGGTCCTTCCCCGGTGGCAAGGTGGAGGCAGGAGAAACACCGTTGGATGCCGCCAAGCGGGAACTGGTCGAGGAAACGGGACTGTCAGGGCAAAACTGGCATTCATTGGGTGAATATCAACACGTTTATCCGGATCGGACCCTCCATTTTCACCTGTTTGGCTGTGATGGCTGCGACTCCGATGCGTTGAACAGTGATGAAGCCCATGCATGGGTTCCCGCTAACAAACTGGGCGAGTATCCTATGCCTGAAGCCAATCAGGCGATGCTTCGGAAAGTAGCTTTCTGACGCATTGCCTGAAAGCTAAAAAAATAGCATGATGGGCTGCTGAAAAGGTATCACCATAGCATATGAATACTTACCATACAGGTCAGAATAGTGAGGAAAAACAAGGAAATGCTTAAGCTTAATACATTGCCGGAGCCAACGCTTTTCTTGCGCCCTGTTCCCGCTTTTTTACAAGCCGGATTGCTACAGAACATCCTGGAACAGATGCTGGATGAAGAGGCTATGCACCGGTTTGCCGACCTGTCCGGCAAGCATTTTCTATTCCGCACGTTTGATGATGTCGTTCGCTTGGGCATGACATTTGCAGATAGCTCAATCCGGGTGCAGGCAAACCCTCAGTGGGAGGCCAATGTCACCATCAGTGGCAATCTTCCGGCGCTGATCGCACTCTGTTTCAGCCTTGAGGATGCGGACAGCCTGTTTTTTTCACGCTGCCTGCTGCTGACAGGCGATACCGCCAGTGGGCTGTTGTTTAAAAACGTGCTGGCCAACCTGGATTTCGACCTTCATGCGGTGCTGCAAAATAAGCTTGGAGCCCGTACGGCGGATACATTGTGGCGCATGGCCGGTCAGGCTATCACGGGCCTTGAGCGGGCCGACGGTGATGTGACGCGCACACGGGTATGGATCACGAAGAGCCTTCACCTGTCCACAACAGATCAGACGCAATCCCTGCGAACGGACATGAATGCACTGGCCGGACAATATGATGCCATGCAGCACCGGCTGGCAAAGCTTGAAAAAAGACTGGCCCGCCGGGCGTGAGTTCTCCATTTAGCAAGCCGGAGCTGGTCTGCCCGGCCGGTAACCTGCCGTCGCTGAAGGCTGCCGTAGACGCTGGCGGCGACGTTGTTTATCTGGGCTTTCGCAATGCCTCCAATGCACGCAACTTTGAAGGGTTGAATTTCAGCGCCACAGAAGCGCAGGAAGGTATCGACTATGCGCACCAATACGGTGCGCGGGTATATATCGCCGTCAACACGTCACCGAGGCCGGGGCAGGAAAAAACGTGGACATCTTCGGTGGATCTGGCCGCAGAACTGGGTGCTGATGCTGTCATCCTCGCCGATATGGCTCTGCTGGATTACGCAAAAAGGCATTACCCGTCACTGCGCCGCCATCTGTCCGTGCAGGCAAGCGCATGCAATTATGAATCCCTGGAGTTCTATCGCCGCGAATTTGGTATCGACCGCGCAGTGCTGCCCAGGGTGCTGACGCTGGATGATATTCGCGCCCTGGGCGACCGCACGTCAGTGGAAATTGAAATCTTCGTCTCCGGTGGCCTGTGCGTGATGGCCGAAGGCCGTTGCTGGCTTTCGTCATTTGTTACCGGAGATTCCCCGAACATGCAGGGGGTATGTTCCCCGGCACATGCCGTACGTTTCGAGGAGCAACAGGATACGCTGGACGTACGGCTTGACGGCGTACTGATCAACCGCTTTGCACCCAATGAGGCAGCAGCCTATCCGACGCTTTGCAAGGGGTGCTTCGAAGCAGAAGGCAAACAGGGACATGTCATGGAAGAGCCATACAGTCTGAACGTGCTTGAGATGTTGCCTGCCATTATGCATGCCGGTATCTCGGCGCTGAAAATCGAAGGCCGCCAGCGTACCAAGCATTATGTGAAGGAAGTCGTCAGCGTCATGCGTGCCGCCGTGGATGCATGCGCGGCAGACCCGCAGAGCTATCGCACACAGACCACATGGGTGGAACGTATGAATGCCGTTTCCGAAGGCGGCGCACGTACGGCAGGCGCCTATGCTGACGAATGGCGATGAGCGAAGTGCAGCAACATATCAAATTATCAGTCGGCCCCCTTCTGTTCGGCTGGCCGGAGACAAAGGTTAATGATCTGTATCTCGGGCTGGCCGGGAACCCGGATGTGGATATTTTGTATCTTGGCGAGGTTGTATGTTCCAAGCGGATGATTGCGGGCATCGACCCGATTGTCCGGCTGGCGGATGAATTAAAAAATTGCGGTAAGGAAATTGTGCTTTCCACACTGGCGATGCCGTGCGGCGAGCATGAGTTACAGGCTATTCGTGACCTCATCAGTGCCGCCGGTGAACGGCATCTTGCCATCGAAGCCAATGATATGTCAGCGGTATCCATCGCCTCTGAGGCGGGTGTTGCATTTGTTGCCGGCCCGCATCTGAATGTCTACACACCCTATGCTCTGCAACGCCTGTCAACACTGGGGGCCATGCGTGTGGTACCGCCGATGGAGCTACCCCCTCAGGATATTCCGTCCATAGTGAATAACCGGGGTCAGGTCTTGAATGGCGCACCGCCTTATTCTGTTTCTGATTCATGCGCCATTCAAGACCTGACCCCGGTTATCGAGGTGGAATATTTCGCCCACGGCAAGCTTCCCCTCACTTTTTCCGCACGCTGCTACACCGCCCGGGCGCGTGGCATGAGCAAACGCACATGCCATCACACCTGTTTTATGGATCCGGATGGCATTGAAATGCGCTCACTGGATCATGAGGGTTTTACCACCATCAACGGTATTCAGATCATGTCTCACCGCCCGTTTACCGTCCTGGATCATGTGCAGGAATTACGGCAACTGGGCGTCGGCGTGCTGCGTATTTCTCCACAACACGAGCACATGACGGATATCATCCACCGGTTCCGGGCAGTTGCCGATGGCATGCAGGATGGCAGAGAAGCTCTGATCAGTCTGGGTGGTGACTCACCGTTGCAACAACAATTCTGTAACGGCTATTACCACGGCCAACAAGGAAGGGTATGGATTGAATAATGTCCTGATCAACAGCTTTGGCTATTATCTGAAGCAACGTTTTCCGCAAAAAGTGCATAAGGTTACGGTGGATGCCGGGTTTACCTGCCCGAACAGGGATGGCAGCAAAGGCCGTGGCGGATGCAGCTATTGCAACAATAAAAGTTTCAGTCCGAACAAGCGGCGCGAGGTGCCCGCCATTGAACAGCAGATTGAAGCCGGGAAAGCCGTCGTCAAAAGACGTACCGGAGCCACTCATGTGCTGGCCTATTTCCAGGCTTATTCCAATACCTATGCTCCGCTTTCGGAGCTGACGGATCGCTATGCGCAGGCACTGGCATGCCCGGATGTTGTCGGGCTGAGTATCAGTACCCGCCCCGATTGCATTAATGCCGAGGTGGTAGATTTGCTCAGCTCATACCGCGATCAGGGCTATGAAATATGGCTTGAGATCGGACTTCAGTCCGCGCATGACGTGACCCTGAAGCGTATCCGGCGCGGCCATGATTTTACCACCTACGCACAGGCCGTCCGCCTGATCCGTGCAAGGGGGCTACCGGTATGTACGCACCTGATCCTCGGCCTGCCGGGTGAAAACCGCGATATGATGATGCAGACGCTGGAGCAGATGATGGACACCGGAACGGACGGTATAAAATTCCACCCGCTGCACATCGTACGCCATACGCTTCTCGCTCACGAGTGGAAGCGGGAACCCTTCCCGCTGCTCAGCCAGCATGAATACGTAAGTCTGGTCTGCGATATGCTCGAACGCATTCCACCCCGTTACGTGGTCCACCGCCTGACCGGTACAGCATCGCAGGACATGCTGCTGGCCCCTGCATGGTGCACAAAAAAATGGGCCGTAATCAATGCTATCCATGCTGAAATGCAGTGCCGTGGCAGTTATCAGGGGTGTGCGTTTGATACTGAACGGACAGCGCAACCATGGCAGTCTCCTGATATGGACCCGACATCGTACGGTATAGGTGAATCAATTCTCGTGCCGTGACAGCTTCAACATCCGGTCTTCCGTGGTTTCCTGCAATAGCAAAATGTTTAACAAATTATCCTGAAAGCTGATATTACCCGTCAACTCGGCATGTGTTTCGCAAAGAAAGAGTGAATAAGCCAGAGGAAAAGCATCCCGGTTGCTGCCTGGCATGGAGGGGTCGAGTGAATTCCGGGCCAATAGAGATGGCTTGGTAACACGGCCATCCCCCGGCTCCAGCATCAATTTTCGATAATTCACGCCGCGCACACGATTCCTGATATTTTTCGGATGCAGGCGGATCACCACCTTGCCGCGCACCCGCTCAATGAGGCAGCGGGCAGGCGTCAGTTCGCAATCACCACCGAATACGATATAACGCACCGGCGAGTCCTTCAGCGGTACGGACATAGCCATATGGAAACGGCGCGCACGTTCAAGGTGTTTGGTAAAAAAACCTTCCAGCACATGCAAATATTGGGCGGCATCTACAGAACTCTGAAACCTGTGCCGGATTCTTGTGCGGGCATCAGGATCGAAAACAGACCACTTGAACCGTTTCCAGGTGCGAATATCGTACAGTTTGACATCTGCCTTCACGCCCTCAGGCGTAATCATCCAATCGCGGGCCGGATGCGGCAGTAATTCATAGCTGCCCGGCATGGTGGCCATAACCTCGGTGGGAATCGAGCCGAAACCCAGTTTGTAACCCGTCAGGAAATATTGCAGGCCACTGACCGACCCCATGTTGGGAGCACCGATCAGTACCACCTTACGCACCTTGCCTGCACCGGCATTGTCCGGTCGGAAAATGTCGCTATCCAGCACATCTCTGTTTCCATAGCGAATAAAATAACGGGTTAACAGCGCGCCCATGCTGTGCGCAACAATATCCATTTTAAGCTTCGGCATGTTGTAGTCACGGCGGATTTTCTCGATAAAAGTATCCAGTTTGGCCGCATTTCCGGCGATATCCCGTCGCCAGTCATAAACAAACACATAATAGGCGCGGGTGTTTGGAGCCTGCGGCCTGCCCGTAATGGCCGACTCATATCGACCCGCATCGTGCAGCGTTTTCACGATCTTGCCATAGTAGTCGTGGCCACCCACCCGATCGAACAGAGCATAGGCCTCCGTGCGGCCCGTGCGCGTTTCCAGAGTAGCCGGATCAATATCAAGCGCCAAATCTTCATAACTGCTGAACAGCAGGCTTGATGTGTTCCCCGGCCAGATTTCTTTCTGGTCCCTGATGGTGCGTATTTTGGCCCCGAACACACCATGAATCACAATCACTGGATTCTGGAAGCGCTCTGAAGCACTAACTTCGTACAAGCGTTTTAAATCAGGCTGCTCATCCGCGCCATAGACATGTTGTATCGGTGCGGCACACATCAGGAAAATCAATCCCGATAATAAACGGAGTACAAGATATCGTTGATTCACGGTTTCATTCCTCTCAGTCGGTGAGTCACGCACTCTGGGCGAAACATTACATTGTTAGCAATCCGTTCTCAGAGTAGACTAAGCAAAGAGTCGGCGGGGAGCAGGCTATGGAGGTTTATGATGCGATATACTAATACCTTCATAAATAAAACCATATGCAGCAAGCCACCGGGTGGTCAGTCCGCAAGGCGCATCGGCGAGAGCATAGCACGGCTATGGTAAGCCGACGCAACGTTGTGTCTCGCCCGAAGGGAGCCCCACAGGCGGTCCGGCTCCGCGTTACGGCGCTTGGCAAGGGAGCGGCCATTCCCTGCGCACCGCGCCTTGATCCGAACCGCCTGTGGGGCTCTGCATGTGGCTTTATTTATGAAGGTATTAGCACCCTGCTTTTGATTTCCCTGTTCCTGTTCTATCCCGCAATGGCCGCAACATCCGATCCGCTAATGCCACGACATCATGTGGAAAAAGCAACCTTCGCAGGTGGATGTTTCTGGTGCATGCAACACCCATTTGATAAGCTGAAAGGCGTTATATCCACCAAAGTGGGCTATACAGGCGGGCAAAAAAAACACCCAAGCTATAACGAAGTTTCCGCCGGAGGCACGGGCCATGCCGAGTCGGTTCAGGTTGAGTTCGATCCGTCAAAAATATCCTATCAACAGTTATTGGATGTATTCTGGCGGCAGATCAATCCGACCGATGCGGACGGACAGTTTGTGGACCGCGGTGATCAGTATCGGACATCCATTTTTTATCATAGCGAAAAACAGCGCCGATTGGCCAAACAGTCCAAAGCGGCACTGGCGGCTTCGGGCAGATTCGGCAACCCGATTGTCACCAAAATCGTGCCGGTCACCACCTTCTGGCTGGCGAAAGATTATCATCAACATTATGCCGACAAGAACCCCATTCGTTACCACTTCTACCGCTATCATTCCGGTCGTGATCAGTATTTAGATCACATTTGGGGCAACCACAGAGAAAATTAAACTATCCGCTTTCCCCCGCACCGCGCAAAAAAAACGGGCCGGCATATGCCGGCCCGTTCATACGTATGACGTTCGCATCCAGTTTATCTATCTGCCGCCTTGTCAGGCTCCAGAAACAGATAGGTAAGCCCACCCTGAACGCCCCAGCCCTTGGTGGCCATTACGCCAAACGGTTGCAGTGAAACACTGCCGTCACCGCCACCAATCAGTGCGCCGCCACCGACGCCGCGTCCAATGGTAACCGAGCCGCCAGCACCACCGTACTTACCGGCCATCTTGTATGAGCCCTTCTTGAAATCAGCTGCCATGACTATATAAGCAAACTCAGCTTCACGTTTTACATG
>JAUZQZ010000106.1 GCA_030950745.1 Mariprofundaceae bacterium
GTAAATTTGTTCAACTCCAGCGAGGTGAAATCCTCGAAGGCGAACTCCGAGCCGACGAAGGGCCCCGACTTGTTGGCCGAGGAGATCCGCTTGACCCGTTTCAGCGCCGGCAGATACAGCCACTGGTCGTCCGGCTCGAGGATCTTGGCGTAGCTCAACAACCCTGTGCCGCGAATGTCGCGCGGGCGCTGGAATGTAACCAGTGATTTGTCGCCGACGCTCTCATCTACTTTTTCCAGCGTCGCGATGGTCAACTCGCGCATGGCCTCGGCGCCGGCGGCGTTGCGCAGCACCATGGTAAGCGTGACCTCGCTGTCGCCGAAGCCGAGGTCGCTGCGGTCGGCCCGCGCCGCGATATCGTAGCCCTTCTGGGCCTCTGGCGTGGTGCCGCGCGCGGCGGCGTCGTCATCGGAGCCGGCCAGCGCTGGGGCGCCAAAGGCGGCGGCGGCGAGGATCCCGGCGGCAAACGCCGTGGCGGCGAGCGAATTATTCGGCGGCAACATCGGTCAGTCCTTTCGAATCCGGAGAGGGAGTGGAGGCGCGGCCGGCGCTGAAGCTGAGTAGCAGTGCCGGAAGCAACAGGAAGTCGAGCATCAGGGCGATCACAATCGCCATCGCGGTGAGCAGCCCCATGTCGACATTGAGCTTGAAGGTCGAGGTGACCAGCACCAGAAAACCGGCCACCAGGATCAGCGTGTTGACCACCAGAGCCGCGCCGACGGTGCGAAAGGCATAGCGCACCGCGTCCTCGGGCGAGTATCCATTCTCGCGCCGGGCTCGGACATATTTGGTTAGGAAATGCACCGTGTCATCGACGATGATCCCGAGCGAGATCGACGCCACTGCTGCCACCGAAAAACCGACCTGCCCGACGATCAGCGCCCAGGCGCCGAAGGTTATCAGGATCGGCAGCCCATTCGGCACCATGCTCAGCAGGCCGAGCTTCCAGTCTCGCAATGCGACGATCAGAATCAGAGCGATTGCGGTGATCGCCACGATAGTTCCGAGGATCATGTTCTGTACATTGCGATCAGTGATATAGGTGAACATCACCTGGGCGCCGGTCGGCGGGGTCCGCAAATCCGGTGCGTTCTCGGCCAGCCAATTGTCGGCGGCGGCGAGGAAGCGCTTGACGCCGCTGGTCGTGGTGTTGCCAAGGGTTGCAGTGATCCGCGTTGCCGACTTGTCGATATTGATGCGATCATTAAGATCGAGCCCGAATGGCAACGATAGCTCGTAGAGCAGCAGATACTGCGCCGCTAGGTCTCGTCGGTCGGGCAGCTTGTAGAAGGCCGGATCGTCCCCATTCATGTTCCGGTTCAACCGCTTCATGATGTCGCCCAGTGAGTAGACATGAGTGACATCAGGCTGGGCGCGGAGAAACTCGGCGAAGGCGTCGAGCTTTGCCAGAAACTCGGGCTCGCTGACCCCGCCTGCATCATTGGCGGGCACTGAGAATTCGATCGGATACATGCCGAAATGCTTCAGCGCCTGTTCGGATTCGGTGCGGAATTCGATCCGGGGATCGAAGTACTCGACCCATTTGTCGTTGAACTCGATCTGCGGGATCATCGCGATGAAGCCGAGCGACAAAACGGTCATCGTCGCCAGAAGGCCACGCCGCCAGGCGATCACCCAATCGGCGAAACGTTCCATGGCACTACGCCCAGTGGTTTTAACCGGGCGGACCTTAATCGGCATCAAGCTCATCAGCGCCGGAAGCGCCGTGATCGAGAACACCCAGGCGGCGGCGATGCCGATAGCGGTGATGTTGCCCAGATGCCAGAATGGTGGCGAGTCGGAAAAGTTCAGTGTCAGGAACCCGACGATGGTGGTCAGCGAAGTGATGCCGACAGCGAGGAAGTTCACCCTGATCGCTTCGACAATAGCGCGGTGCTTGTCCATGCCCTCGCGCAGGAAACTACGCATCGACATCAGGATGTGGATCGAGTCGGCGATAGCGAGGGTCATGATCACCGTCGGCGCCGAGGCCGAGATCGGGGTTAGTGCTACCCCCATCAACCCGGCTCCGCCCATGCCGACCATGGTCGACAGCATGATCACGCCGAGCGTCACCGCCGTGGCCGAGATTGAGCGCAACGCCACAACGGTGACCAGAAGCAGCACCAGATACATCAACGGGATCAGCGTCCCCAAGTCGGCTTGCCCGGACTCGGCGAAGGAATTGTTCAGCATCGAAACGCCGGTCAACGAGATATCGAGGTTGGGGAACTTCGTCTCGATCGAATCCCGCAGCGCCCGCGCGGCCGCGGCAGCGGTGGGCACCTCGGTCATCGAAACCTCGGGGTACTGCAGCACCACATTAACCGCAGTGGTTGCAGCATCCCGGCTCAGGAGTTGATCGCGTAACAGTGGCTCGGCCAATGCGATTGCCTGTTTTTCGGCAAGCGCAGTAGGCGTGAGGGTGCGCGCATCCCGGACCAGGTCATCAACGAAAAGATTGTCGCCAACGGCGCTGGTATTCTGGAAGTTTGTGATGGAATCGACCCGGATCGAGAACGGGATCTTCCATGCCTCGGCGGTCAGTTCCTCGACCGCCGCCAGCGTCTCGGGGGTAAAGACCTCCCCATCGCTCGGTTCGATCACGAACAGGAAATTGTCGTTCTTGGTATAGGTTGCCTGGAAGGTCTCGAAGGCGGTCAGCTCGGGGTTGTCGCTGGAAAAGAACACTCGGTAATTGTTCGAGAATTGCAGGCTGAAGGCGTTGATGAAGATCGCGAACGCGACGATCACCGAGCCTGCGATCACCCATAGGCGATGACGCAGAATTCGTTCGGCAAAGGCGGTGGCGAAAGCATCGACGGTTGGTAATTTCTTGTCCATTATTCGGCTCGCTAGATTTGAGGGCAGATGCGGTAATATTGCTGCTTCGAACGAAAATTCAGAACGATGGTTCT
>JAUZQZ010000107.1 GCA_030950745.1 Mariprofundaceae bacterium
CTGCCATATGCCTCATCAAATCTCATCCTCCTGACCTCCTGTAGCACTTCTGTTCGTCTCATCTTTGATCACCTCTGCGGTGATTATCAGACCGGACAACTCTCGTGCTACTGTGGCGGACAGGTTATGTGTTGCTGACACAATAATATTCCATAGCTTGACAGAAGCACAAGCGAACCTACCATTCGCAACCTTTTTACCAAGGAGAAGAACATGAGTTTCACGTTCAAACCCAGCCGGATCCGTCGTGCCCGTACCCATGGTTTCCGTGCCCGTATGGCAACCCGCTCCGGACGTGCGGTTATCAATCGCCGCCGTGCCAAGGGACGCAAGCGCCTGAGTGCCTAGCACGCCGCCTGAATCAAGGTCTGAAGAAAGACTTTCCCCCGTACTTTCGGCTTCGCTCGAAAGCGGATTTTTCAGGATTGCGTCAGGGACGCAGGTTAACCAGTGGGAGTTTGCGACTGATATATCGAGCCAACGGGATGCAGCATGCCAGACTGGGATTAGCCGTTTCCCGGAAATATGGCAATGCCATTTACAGAAATCTGTTAAAACGGCGATTGCGTGAATGCTTTCGGTTAAATGGCATTCGAGTTGAAAGTGTAGATGTACTGGTTGTTCCCTTGTGTGACTGGAAGCAGGCAAAGAATGTCAACCGTGATATGGAGCAGGGGCTGAAACAAATCATGAATAACATACACAGAGATCGGAAATGAAATATTTTTTACTTGGTTTAATCCGCACTTATCAATACCTGATTTCTCCCTTGTTGTCGCCACGCTGTAGACACCAGCCAACCTGTTCACGCTATGCACTGGAGGCCGTTGAACGTTTCGGTGTTATGCGTGGCCTCTGGTTGGCCGTTTTACGTTTGCTACGCTGCCACCCCTTTGCCAAAGCGGGCTGGAGCTATGATCCGGTTCCCGAGAAGCAGTACGATCACTTCACGCACAAAACCAAGGAGATATAACATGGAACAACGCAACATGATTCTGGCGTTTGTACTGTCCATGATTGTATTGGTGAGTTGGGAAATGATGTTTCCGGCACCTGAGGAAAATAATACACAAACCGTGACGGAGTCCGCGCCGGTTACAGCCCGATCGGGACAGGCTGCTCCGCCCCCGGCTGAAAGCCGATCGGAACAGGCTGCTCCACCCCCGGTTCAAAGTCATCCGAAACAGGTAGAGAATATTACGCTTGCTCCGGAAGCGCCGGCGAATGATGTTCAGGAAATTGCAAGCCTGAAGAACCACCTCCTTGATTTAAAGATTGACTCCCGAGGTACCATTGTCGTGGCTCAAACGATGCAGTATCGTGAAGAACTCAATCCGGACTCGAAGCCTGTTTCGGTGTTGGGAACAGATGGGGAACATGCGCTGTATGTAAATTCGGGCGTGATTGCTCAGGCATCGCCGCATTTTCGTGTGGTGTCACAAAAACAGAATCAGGGTGTGTCCACATTGATTCTTCGCACCAGTTTGACGGATGGTCGTTCCTGGACTCGAACCCTTACCTTGCAACAGGATAGCTATGTCCTGAATGTTGATGACCGCATTGCGCATGGCACAGGGCTTGAAATGTACCGTCAGGTGGTTGAAGTCAATCCAAGCCGGGAAACATCAAGAATGTACATATATAAAGGCCCGATTGGTTTGATAAACGACAAATTGAAAGAAGCTTCTTTTGATGATCTGGATGAAGCCAGTCCGGTTCGTTATTCCGCGAAAGCAGGCTGGATCGGAATGATGAATCGATACTTTATTGCCGCCATTATTGGCGATAAAGAGCGCAAGTATCGTTACTATTTTAAAGGTGATGGCCGCACCTATCAGGCCGGGCGGCTAGAGGATGCGCAGGTGAACGGGAGCGATGCGGATTTTCATTCACGCATTTACATTGGTCCGAAATCAACACCGGTGATGAAAACCCTCAACGCAGGACTGGAACGATCCGTAGACTATGGGTGGTTTGCGGTGATTGCCAAACCCTTACACGATCTGCTGCTCTTGTTCCACGGCATGATCAGTAATTTTGGCCTGTGTATTATTCTGCTGGTGGTACTCATCAAGATATTGTTTTACTGGCCAACCAAGAAATCATATGAATCCATGGCCGCCATGCGCAAGTTACAACCCGAGATGAAACGGTTAAAGGGTCTGTACGGCGATGACCGCCAGAGGATGGGGCAGGAAATGATGCTCCTGTACAAGAAGCACAAGGTTAATCCCCTCGGTGGATGTTTGCCGATGGTGATCCAGATCCCGGTATTTTTTGCCCTGTATAAAACACTGCTGGTCTCTATCGAGATGCGGCACGCACCGTTTTTCGGCTGGATTCATGATCTTTCAGTCATGGATCCATATTATGTATTACCCGTTTTAATGGGTGCCTCCATGCTGGTTCAGCAGCAATTAAATCCGACGCCTCCGGATCCCATACAGGCCAAAATCATGAAATTCCTGCCGGTTATTTTCACCTTTATGTTCCTGTTTTTCCCATCGGGACTGGTGGTCTATTGGCTGGTCAATAACATATTGGCCATTACCCAGCAGTGGTATGTGATGCGCAAGATGAAGGCGATCTAGTCCGGGCTAGCCTGCTGAACATGACAACCATAGCCGCCATTGCCACCCCGGCGGGCAGAGGTGGTTTGGGTGTGATCCGTATTTCAGGCCCGGATGCACATGTCATATCGCAGCACCTGTGCGGAAGACAGCAACCATGGCCGCTCCGTAAAGCTCAATTTACCCGCTTTCTTGATACGGAAGGTAAAACAATCGATGAAGGATTGGTGCTGTATTTCAAAGCACCGCGTTCCTATACCGGCGAGGATGTGGTGGAACTACAGGCGCATGGTTCCCCGGTTCTGTTGAATGCACTTCTCCAGCGGGTTCTTGTTTTGGGAGCAAAGCTGGCTTCTCCGGGAGAGTTTACCCGCCGTGCTGTGAAAAATGGTAAAATGAATCTTGAGCAGGCGGAAGCGATCGCCGCCTGTATTGATGCGGTGACCTTACGTGCCGCCCGTCAGGCTGAGCGGCATTTGCAGGGAGAATTCGGTCAACAGATCAGCTTCCTGATGGACAAGGTGACAGGGTTATTGGCACATGTGGAAGCCTGTCTGGATTTTCCTGAAGAAGACGTCCCACCACTGTTGTTTGATCAATTACGCGAACAAATGAATCGTGACGTGCTGGAACCCATTGAAAACAGCCTGGCGACAGCAATGTTTGGAGAACGCTTGTTCCAGGGGGTAACAGCGGCCATTGTCGGTGCTCCGAATGTTGGTAAGTCCAGTCTGTTGAACCGTCTTTCCGGTCGGGAGCGGGCCATTGTCAGCGATGTGCCGGGCACGACGCGCGATACGCTGGAAGTGGATTTTGAGGTACAGGGGATTCCTGTTCGTCTGGTGGATACGGCAGGCATGCGAAATAGCGGCGATGCCATTGAGCAGGAGGGTGTTCGGCGCGCCAGAGATGCCGCCAGCATGGCCGATGTAACCATTTTTGTGGCCGATGTGTCTCAAAAGAAGACATGGAAGGCGGAAGGTCAGACAGACATCATGGTTATGAACAAATGTGACCTGTTGGAGGATTGCTCAACCATTTCGAATGAGTTTATACCTGTTTCAGCACATCATGGCGTAGGCATGAATGTCTTGCTTGAACAGTTGGCACAACATCTGGATGTTGTGCCGGCGGGAGAGGAAGACATTCTGGTTACGCGGGAACGGCACCGGCAGTTACTTGTACAGGCACGAATGCATGTATTGCAGGGGTGTTCGTTATTGGGGGAAGCAGCACAATTGGACCTGGTGGCACTTGAATGGCGGCAGGGCTGGTCCGCACTGGGAGAAATATTGGGTATCGGCGATGTGGAGCATATTCTGGATCGTATCTTTTCCGAATTCTGTATCGGGAAATAATTATTACTAACGAGCCACTTGCATTAAAGCTATATGCAGAGCCCCACAGGCTTTTCGGACCAGGGAACGCCGCACAGAAAATGGCCACATCGCTGCGATAATAATTAGCGTTAAAAACGCCTTAACAACTTGATTTATAAGAAAAATAATGAACATTTTATAGTTTTGTTGCCGGATTGCTTGTTGAATCCGGAGGGTGTTCTGCGCCATAATGCACATTCGCAGAGATAAGGTGATGGGTTCAGGGTGCTGAATTAATATGTAAAATCCCATAACCGATTGATTTAATTACATTTATTGGAGGGGTGCATGTCCGCAAAATATCCAGTTGTTTCCGTAACGGGTTCTTCCGGCGCCGGTACCAGTACAGCCAAGGTGGCCCTTGAGCATATCTTCAGGCGTGAGCAGGTAACGCCTGCAATTGTGGAGGGTGATTGCTTCCATAAATTTGATCGTTATGAATTTCGTAAAAAAGCAAAGGAGTTTGAGGCGGCAGGAAAGCGATTAAGTCATTTTTCCGATGAAGCCAATTTGTTCGATAAAATAGCCGAGTTATTTGATTCATATCGCAGAACCGGCCGTGGCATGGCACGTACCTATGTGCATGACGATGAGGAAGCCAAGATTTATGGCGTTGAAGCGGGGCACTTTACCGAATGGCGCGAGATCGGTGAAGGTTCGGACCTGCTGTTCTATGAAGGGCTGCATGGGGGTGTTGAAGAGGTGCGGCCTTATGTGGATTTACTATTGGGCGTTGTCCCGGTGGTGAATCTGGAATGGATTCAAAAGATTCATCGGGACACGGCGATGCGTGGCTATTCAGAGGAAGCTGTTGTGGACAACATCCTCTCGCGCATGCATGACTATATTCATTTTATTACACCTCAATTCACCAATACGGATATCAATTTTCAACGCGTACCTTTGGTGGACACATCCAATCCATTCATTGCACGCGATGTGCCGACGCCGGATGAAAGCGTGATCGTGATTCGTATCCGTGAGCCACAAAAATGGAATATTGATTTCCCATGGTTGCTGGCCATGCTGAAGGATTCATTCATGTCTCGTCGCAACACCCTTGTTATTCCGGCAGCAAAAATGGCACTGGCAATGGAATTGATACTCACGCCTATCATGCATAGCCTGTTGGAAAGGCGGCGCAAGGCTTAAGCTTAATATCCGGCAGTTCAATCAAGGGGGCTTCGGCCCCTTGATTGATTTCGACACTGGCTTTGTGTCAGGCGCGCCCCTAATCTTCCCCGTCCCATGAGTAGTAGCAAAGTGTTTCACGTGAAACATCCGGGTGGTCCGGTCGATGTGCTGGTAATCGGCGCGGGCCATGCAGGTTGTGAGGCGGCGTTGGCGGCAGCCCGCCGGGGTGCGCGCGTTCGCCTGATTACACAAAATCTCGATACAGTAGCCAAAATGTCTTGTAACCCGGCCATAGGCGGCGTGGGCAAAGGTCATCTGGTGCACGAAGTGGATGCGCTGGGTGGCGCAATGGGTGTTGTGGCGGATCGGGCCGCTTTGCAGTACCGCTTGTTAAATCGTGGGAAGGGGCCGGCGGTGCAAGCAACGCGCGCCCAGTGTGATCGTCGACTGTACCACATGCACATGCGGCAAATACTGGCATCTTGCCCCAACGTTTCCCTGCATCAGGGGACGATCAGTGAATTGTTGTTTGATCAGGATTGTGTGATTGGCGCAGTCGATGAGCTTGGAATGGAGCATCATGCCGGCGCTGTTATTCTGACGACCGGAACCTTTCTGGGTGGTTTGATTCATGTGGGAGAGAAACAGATTCCCGCCGGACGAGCCGGTGATGCGCCCGTGCAGGGGCTGACGGACGAATTATACCGGCGCGAACTCAGGCTTGGACGCTTGAAAACGGGAACGCCGCCGCGACTGGATTCACGGAGCATTGATTGGGCTGACCTGGAGGTGCAACCCGGGGATACAGATGTGTTACCATTTTCCTCCGTACATGATCACCTGCTGGAAAATCAGGTGCCATGCCATATCACACGCACCTCGGAACGTGCACATGCGATTATTCGCGAGCATTTACACCGTTCGCCGATATATTCAGGCACCATTCAGGGTGTCGGCCCACGTTATTGTCCCAGCATTGAGGACAAGGTGGTGCGCTTCGCCGACAAGGACAGCCATCAGATTTTTCTGGAACCGGAGGGCCGGGATCATGAAGAGGTTTACCCCAACGGTATCTCCACATCCCTGCCCATCGATGTGCAGTGGGCATTCGTCCGTGCCATTCCCGGACTGGAAAACGCGATTATTATCCGGCCTGGCTATGCCATCGAATATGATTATGTCGATCCCACCGAACTCAAAAGCACGCTTGAATGCAAGCGGATATCCGGCCTTTTTCACGCAGGCCAGATCAATGGCACCACAGGTTATGAAGAAGCTGCGGCACAGGGGTGTCTCGCCGGAATCAATGCGGCTGCATTGACTCTGGAGGAAGAATCATGGGTTCCGGATCGGGCTTCGGCCTATCTGGGGGTGATGGTGGATGATCTGGTTAACAAAGGGGTGGTGGAGCCATACCGTATGTTTACATCACGTGCCGAGTTTCGCTTGCAATTGCGTGAGGATAATGCCGATTTGCGGCTTGCTGAAACGGCGATACGGTTTGGTTTGTATGATGATGAACGCAAGCGACAGTTCGAGCAGCGAAAAGAGCGGCTGGGCGCTGCCGAGAAAGAGATGCACGAAACCTATATTGGCCATGGACGGGAGTGGCGCAGCCGACTGGAGGCGCTGCAACTGGTTGTGCCGAAGCAGGGGACAGCATTTGCCGCCTACGCACACCGGCAGGATATTAACCTTGATTCCGCGCTACAGTTGCTCTCATCGGCATCCTCTCTGGATGCGCGTGATTTGGCCAGCCTGAAGGCTTTGATTCATTATGACGGGTACCTTCAAAAGCAGGAGCAGGAGGTTATCCGCTTTCGCCATATGGAGGGACAACGCATTCCGGCGGGGTTCGACTATCTGACTGTCCGCGGCTTGAGCATAGAGTGCCGTCAACGCCTGCAACAGGAACAGCCGCGCAATCTGGGGCAGGCATCGCGGCTGTCCGGTATTACCCCGGCGGCTATTACCTGTTTGATGATGTATTTGCGTCAGACCTGATGAAGGCATAAAAAGCCCATCCATGGCCTTTTTACACTACGGAAAGCGAAAAACATGGTTTTCACTTTCCTTACAAATCAACGGCTTGCGTTGCAAACCATTGATTTGCGCGCCCGTCCATGGGCGCGATGATGACTTTTTACAAAGTCACCAAAGATGACAGTGCAAGAGGATATTGAACGCTACATAACCGAAACACTTAAATTTTCCAGAGCGTTAAACCTCACATCGGTGAAGGATGCGGAGACTTTCCAGCAACGTTTTATTGATCCGTCGCTGGCCCTGTGTGAATGGCTGCCGCAACAGGGTGTATTGCTGGATGTGGGAAGCGGCATGGGCATTCCAGGTGTGCCAATCCTGCTGAAGCGGCGCGGGTTGCATGGCGTGCTGGTTGAACGGCGCAAAAAACGGGCAGAATTTCTGCGCCACATCGTGCGGGTGCTGGGATTGGATGCGGATGTTTATGATTGCGATATCAGGGCGTTGGAGCATGTGCAGGCTAATGTATGCGTGGCCAGAGCCGTAACCCGGCCCGAAACATTGCTGAGTATGGTTTCTCCGCATATGGTTCGCGGTGCTGTGGCGGTGCTGCCAACATCGGACGAGATGTGCCCGGCAACAGTGAGTGACTGGGATTTCGAAGGGTCAGAAACGGTTACTCTGGGTAACGAAAAACAGCATGTTCAGCGCTACCGTTATATGGAGGGTTTCACGTGAAACATCAGCATTTGGGGCCGGTTATTGCCATTGCCAACCAGAAGGGGGGCGTGGGGAAAACAACGACCAGCATTAATTTGGCCGCATCTCTGGCGGCGTTGGACCAGCAGGTTCTACTGCTGGATGCAGACCCGCAAGGTAATGCCACCACGGGTCTGGGTATTGATAAGCAGTCCGTCCCGGCAGGTACCTACGATTTGTTGATTAATGGCGCGTCACTGGATCAGACTATCCTGAAAACGGCGCATGAGGGGTTGTTTCTCGTACCTGCGAGTATGGATCTGGCCGGGGCGGAGATTGAACTGGTGGATGTTGAGCAGCGTGAGCATGTGCTGGAACATGTCTTTGCGGAATATTCGGGCGAACCCATGGATTTCGTGCTGATTGACTGTCCGCCTGCCTTGAATTTATTGACATTAAATGCGCTGACTGCCGCCGATCGCGTGATGATTACCCTGCAAACCGAATTTTATGCCATGGAAGGACTAACGCAGTTGATGGATACGATTCGCCGGGTACGTAATGGATTGAACCGGGGCCTGTCTATGGACGGGATTTTGTTGACCATGGTGGATCGCCGCAACAATCTGGCGGTGCAGGTCGAGCAGGAAGTGCGCAACTATTTCGGAGCTCAGGTGTATGAGCAGGTGATTCCACGCAATGTTCGCCTGTCCGAAGCGCCGAGTTTTGGTTTGCCCGCTTTGCATCACGACATCCGGTCTTCCGGAGCGCAGGCATATTTGCAGGTGGCGCAGGAAGTAATGCGCCGACAGCAAAAATAGGGGATGAGAATGGAAAAAAGACTTAAAAAACGAGGGCTTGGGAAGGGTTTAGGTGCATTGCTATCTGATGTGGCGACACCGGAACTGATGGCGCAGGCGTCGACGGTCCCGATTTCAAAAATAAAACCCAACCGCTATCAGCCGCGCACCCGTTTTGCTGACAAAGAATTGAAATCCCTCACCGAATCAGTACGCAGGGACGGGGTGTTGATGCCGATCCTGTTGCGTCCCTGCGGTGATGGCTATGAGCTGATCGCCGGTGAGCGGCGGTGGCGGGCGGCACAGGCGGCCAGCCTGCTTGAGATTCCGGCCATTGTGCGCGATGTGGATGATTTACAGGCACTGGAGCTGGCAATCATCGAGAACGAGCAACGGGATGATTTGACGGCGATTGAATCGGCACGGGCCTACCAGAAGATGATGGATGAATTTGGTTGCACGCAGCAACAGGTTGCGAATCGGATTGGCGTATCCCGCGTTCAGGTGAGCAATGTGACGCGCTTGCTCCAGCTTCCTAAAAAAATACAAAAAATGATTGGAAATCGGGAACTTAGCATGGGTCAGGCACGGCCTCTGGTGGGTTTGCCCCCGATACAGAGCGAAAAACTGGCCATGGAATGTGTGATACATGCCTGGAGCGCACGGCAGATGGAGCAACATGCCAAACAGGCGGTGAAAACATCAACTGCCACCAAACCGGTGCGTCGGATGGATCCCGATGTTGCCGCACTTCAGGATGAATTAACCCGCACTTTGGGTCTGCCGGTTGAGATAAGGTGCAAAAAAAGCGGTGCGGGAGAAATGCGAATCCGCTACACCCGGCCAGCGGAGCTTGATGGCGTATTGTCCCGTCTGCGCCGGTGAGGATTGGCGGCAAGCTTTTCCGTGCAGTCAATTGGCATGCGGACGGCGTACAGTGGATTGAGCAGCGGTTGTTGCCGCACCATTTTGAGCAAAAGATGAGTGACAATCCGGAGGATATCGCCGTTGCCATCGAAACCATGCAGGTGCGTGGCGCGCCCACGATTGGGGCTACGGCAGCCTTTGGTCTTGCTCTGGCCTATAAAAAAGACATTAAAAGATTTGTTTCACACTGGTTGCCTCGCTTTCGCGCGACCCGTCCGACGGCGGTAAACCTGTTCCATGCCTGTGATGCCATGGAATTGCAGGCCAAAGAGGGTGCGTCAGGTAAGATGATGCTGGATGCGGCCCAGGCCTACGCGGATGCCGAAGCCGCTGCCAACGAGCGTATGGGCGTGCATCTGGCGGAGCGGCTGGCGGTAGGGGAGCGGCGCATCCTCACGCATTGCAATGCTGGCTGGCTGGCCGCTGTGGACTGGGGCACGGCCACTTCGGGCATTTACCAGTTGGCGCGTGCCGGAGAATCCCCGTTTGTGTGGGTGGATGAAACGCGGCCACGTCTGCAAGGCGCGCGCCTGACCGCCTGGGAACTGGGACAGGAAGGGATTGACCATCGCATTCAGGCGGATAATGCGGCGGCCTGGATGATGGCGCAGGGCAAGGTGGATGCCATTGTGACAGGTGCGGACAGAATCGCCGCCAATGGAGATATTGCCAATAAAATAGGGACTTACATGCTTTCACTGGCTGCGCGTGAACACGAAATCCCTTTCTATGTGGCGGCTCCCACCAGCACGTTTGATATGCAATGTAGTACGGGGGCTGATATTCCCGTTGAGGAGCGGGATGCTGATGAGGTGCTGATGATGGATGGCGTGGACAGTGCAGGAGAAACGCATCGTATCCGCATTGCCGCATCCGGATCAAAAGCCAATAATCCCGCCTTTGATGTCACCCCTTACGCCAATGTTACAGCCATTATCAGTGAACAAGGGGAGTGGAAAGCAGAAGCCTAACCTGAACTATTCATGAATCGACGTGATGATCGCGCCGGACAAAGGGACAAGCGAGGACACGGCAGCATTTATGAATAGTTCAGGCTAACTTGTATGAGGGGATAGCCCCTCTCAATGCTCTGGTTAGCTTTCTCTATTGGATCGTTCATCAATCAGATATTTTCGCAGTTGTCTTTCAGACCGCATGATATGAAGAATATATACTTTATTATCAGCTTTATCATTGCGATAAAATAGGCTCTTCAACGCTTATGTACGGTAAAATAGAGGGTGGTAATGCCCAGATACGTCTTATAGAACATATGTTTACGACAACAAGATGTTCGGAGACATATCATGGGCATTACCATCCCGGCAAAGATAGCCAATTTTCGCGG
>JAUZQZ010000108.1 GCA_030950745.1 Mariprofundaceae bacterium
GCTCCTCCTCAATGCGCAGAAGCTGATTATACTTGGCCAGACGATCCGAACGCGAAGCCGAACCGGACTTGATCTGGCCACAACCCAACGCCACCACCAAATCGGCAATGGTGGTATCCTCGGTCTCGCCTGAACGGTGACTCATCATGCAATGGTAACCTGCATCCATCGCCATACCGACAGCCTCACGTGTCTCGGTCAGCGTGCCGATCTGGTTCACTTTCACCAACAAGGCATTGGCTACGCCTTTTTCGATACCTTCCTTCAAAATTGCCGGGTTGGTCACAAAAATATCGTCTCCCACCAGTTGCACATTGGCTCCCAGGCGATCCGTCAACAGCTTCCAGCCACCCCAATCGTTCTCGGCGAGCCCGTCTTCAACCGAAAGAATCGGGTACTGCGCACACCAGTCCGCCAGAAATTCAACCATGGCAGAAGAATCAAGCTGTTTGCCCTCTCCTGCCAGATTGTAGATGCCATCCTTGTAAAATTCGGATGCTGCCGGATCCAACGCGATGAACACATCGCTTCCTGCCTTTAACCCCGTTTTGTCAATCGCTTCCAGAACGGCGTCCACAGCGGCTACATTGGATGGCAATGAAGGAGCAAAACCGCCTTCATCACCCACAGCTGTATTATAACCTTTTCCTTTGAGTACCAATTTCAGCGCATGGAATACCTCTGCCCCCATTTCAAGCGCCTGTGCAAAACTGT
Organism: Mariprofundaceae bacterium; assembly: GCA_030950745.1. GTDB lineage: Bacteria > Pseudomonadota > Zetaproteobacteria > Mariprofundales > Mariprofundaceae > JAUZQZ01. Next base: position 715 of record JAUZQZ010000108.1, read on the forward strand.
TGGCACCGGCCGGAACAATCATATATTCCTGAAAATCAACATTATTATCGGCATGCTCACCACCGTTGAGTACGTTCATGCAAGGCACAGGCAACAGGTTTGCATCATCGCCGCCAAGATAACGGAACAGAGATTTCTTCTCTTCAACAGCCTGCGCTTTGGCCACGGCCATGGAGACACCCAGGATCGCATTCGCACCCAGTTTGCCCTTGTTGGGCGTGCCATCGAGATCAATCATGGCTTTATCCAGACTTGCCTGATCTGATGCGTCCATACCCTTCACAGCGCTGGCAATCTCGCCATTAACATGGGACACAGCTTTGCGTACGCCCTTTCCATTCAAGCGGTCTCCGCCATCGCGCAATTCCACCGCTTCACGTGTTCCCGTGGAAGCGCCACTGGGCACCCCGGCGCGCCCGAAAGCGCCGGAGGCAAGTGTGACATCCACTTCCACTGTCGGATTACCGCGCGAATCAAAAATTTCACGCCCATGGACTGTTGCAATTTCACTCACATCTCTCTCCTCAAAATAAACTGTTTACCACAAAGACACGAAGGCACAAAGATATTCATATATAATTTACTTTGTGCCTTCGTGTCTTTGTGGTTTAAACTTTCTTTACGACTTCATCCAGCCGTTTCAATACTTTCAGCAAGTCCTCGAGATCATCCAGCGCCAGGGAATTCGGGCCGTCGGACAAGGCATGATCCGGATCGGGATGTACCTCCATAAACACTGCTGCCACGCCGGTTGCCACCGCTGCGCGCGCCAGCCCCGGCACAAACTCGCGGTTGCCGCCCGTCGCACCATTTAAGCCGCCGGGCTGTTGCACGGAATGTGTGGCGTCAAACACCACCGGTGCACCAAAATCCCGCATCACCAGCAAGGATCGCATATCGGAAACCAGATTATTGTATCCGAAACTCGCACCACGTTCACACAGCATCATATCCTGATTTCCCGTAGCCAGCGCCTTGTCCAGCACATGCCGCATATCCCGGGGGGCCAAAAACTGCCCCTTTTTGATATTCACCGGTTTACCTGTCTTTGCCACAGCCTCGATAAAGTCCGTCTGCCGGCACAAAAATGCTGGGGTTTGCAGCACATCGGCTACTCGAGCAACCGGTTCCGCCTGCTCCGGCGTATGCACATCGGTGATGACCGGCACGCCCACTTCATCCTTCACACGCTGTAGAATACGCAGCCCTTTTTCCAGACCGGGACCACGGAATCCGTCTTTGCTCGTCCGGTTCGCCTTGTCGAAACTGGATTTAAAGATCAATGGCACACCACATGTTGCGGCAATATCCCGGATGGCCTCAGCAACAGACAGGATGAAATCCTCACTCTCGATCACACACGGGCCTGCCATCAACACAAAAGGAAGATCGTTGCCAATCTTAAAATCGGCGATGGAAATATGGTGTGGATTCATCATTGCCTGGATGCCGCTTTTTCAGCATGTTCTTTCGCGGCGTTAACGAAACCGGCAAACAAAGGATGTGGCGCATACGGCCGCGATTTAAACTCGGGGTGAAACTGGCACGCTACAAACCACGGGTGATCCCTGACCTCAATGATTTCAACCAGAGACCCATCCGGAAGCTCGCCGGAAACTACGAGTCCCGCCGCCTCCAGTTGTTCGCGGTAAGTATTGTTGAACTCGTAGCGATGCCGGTGCCGTTCACGAATCTCGGGTATGCCGTAAGCATCGGCAGTCCGGGTGCCTGGAATCAATTTACATGGATACCCGCCCAGACGCATGGTGCCACCAAGATCGTCCTGACCAGTTCGCTGAACGCGTTGCCCTTCCTGTTCCCACTCGGTCATCAAAGCAATCACCGGATGCTCGGCACGTTCGTCAAACTCGCTGCTGGTGGCATTCCCGATACCGGCAGCATGGCGTGCGAATTCGACCACCGCCATCTGCATGCCCAGACAAATACCCAGGTATGGAACCTTGTTCTCACGCGCAAACTGAATGGCAAGCATCTTTCCATCGGTGCCGCGTTGCCCGAATCCTCCCGGCACCAGAATGCCATGAACATTCTTCAAGGCATCACATCCTTCCTTCTCCAGTGATTCGGCATCGATATAGTCAATCACCACACGTACGCCACCCGCCATACCGCCATGGGACAATGATTCGTTAACCGATTTGTAGGCATCCGCCAGTTCCACATACTTGCCCACCATGGCGATGCGCACCTCGGCTTTCGCACCACGCACCTTGTGGCAAATTTTCCGCCACTCGCTCAAATCCGGCTCAGGATCGGGTATGCCGAAATGCTTCAGGATCACAGATCCAAGCCCGCCCTCGTACAATGAAAGCGGCACTGCAGAT
>JAUZQZ010000109.1 GCA_030950745.1 Mariprofundaceae bacterium
GACCTCCTGTAACAATCTTGTTCGTCTCATCTCTGATTACCTCTCGGGCAATCTTCAGACCGGACAACTCTTGTGCTACTGAACCGGACAGGTTATGTGTTACTGACATTGGAAAAGTCCCCCGCTTGCCACATGGGTGAGCGCTCCATAGAGTCCGCTCCGCTTCAGGTGCCTGACCGGGGATTCATGCCCGGCAGGTGAAACGGGAAGTCCGGTACGGTTATTGATTGCAACGTAAATACAATGGTCAGGAACTCACCATTGGTTTGCATGCTCATCCTGAGCATGATTTGCTTTCAACCAAATCCGGCGCAGCCCCCGCTACTGTAGGCCCGACAACACTGTCTTAACGCCACTGGGAAACCGGGAAGGCACGGATAGTTGCGGATGACGGCAAGCCAGGAGACCGGCCTGATGCAAGACATGCATGTCATGTCAACGGTATTGGGCCTCGGCGGGAGGTTGGTTGCCGGATGTGATGGCCTGCTTCCAGATACTCAGCCCTTTATATTCCGCCTTCCTTTTTCTCTCGTGATCCATACCGCAATCAATCTGTTGCGCGACGGGCGTGAAGGAGAAAAACTTGCACATCAAAACTATCTTTATACTTCCGGTATTGTTGGGAGCGGTAAGTATTGCATCGGCCCAGGAGGATTTGGGTCAAATTAATGTTACGGCGAGCCGGGTGGAATCGCCATCGGCCACATCGTCAAAGCCGGTCACGGTCATTGATCGAAAAACCATTGCGGATTCACACGCTGAAAATCTGGTTGATTTACTCAAGGGGCAGCCGAATATCGTCGTGCGCGACACGACCGGCGTGGGTGCAAAGGCACAGGTGGATCTGGGCGGGTTCGGCGAATCCGCATCGGCCAACAATGTGGTGTTGGTGGATGGCCGACGTGTCAACAGTCCCGACCTGTCCGGTACCGACTGGACGCAGATTCCGCTGGATCAGATTGAACGTATTGAAATCGTGCATGGCGCAAGTTCGGTGTTATATGGTGATGGCGCGGTCGGAGGCGTTATCAACATCATCACGCGCATCCCTGAGTCCGGGGGCAACATCAGTCTGGCCGGGGGCAGCTTTGGCGAATTTTCCGGTCATGGCAGGCTAGGATCGGATTCCGGCAAGGTGCGTGTGGAGACCAATATCTCGGCCCTGACCACGAATGGTTATCGGGATGATAATTTCTTTGACCGTTTCGATGGCGGCGCGCGCGTCGAAGCCGATCTTCCCGCCAACATCAGCCTGCATGTTAGCGGCAACCATCATCGGGATCGTGTGGGTCTTCCCGGTTCACTTACCACCGCGCAGGTGTTGACCAATCGCAAGCAAACCACCAGTCCACAGGATTTCAGCCGTACTTCGGACAGCTTCGTGGATGGCGGACTGAACTGGGATTCCGGCTTTGGTCTGGAAGCGGACATTGATGGCGGTTTTCGCCGGCGTAATGTGCATTCGGCATTTGTCAGTTTCGGTTCCGTCAGCGATTTCGTACGGCTTAATAAAACGCTGCGGCCTAAATTGAGCTATACGATTGGCGATGCCGTCCAGCTTCATCTGCTTGGTGGCGCTGATCTGGACCGGGATGATGGCTCCTTTGCCTTTGGCGGAGCCTTCCCGTTGCCGACGACGATATTTGACCGTAAGCGGGATGGTTACTATGGCACGGTTGAAGTGGGCGATGCAGCACGCCGCTGGAGTATCCGTGGCGGTGGCCGGACCGAACGCGTGAAAGACCAGTTCAGGCAAACTGGCCTGAAAATCATCTCCAACCGTAAAAATGCATGGGAAGCAGGTGGCACGCTGGAGATATTAGAGGGTTTGCGCCTGCGTCTGGATGCTTCACGTTCCATACGCTTTCCGCTGCTTGATGAACGTTTCAACTTTTTCACCGGAACGGTGGCCACCACGTTGCTACCGCAAACTGGCAGGCACTACAGCACGGGACTGCGCTATGTCGTCAAGGACGCATGGGTGTCGGTCGATTTTAGCCGCGCCGATCTCACCCATGAGGTATTCTTTAATCCCGACACCTTCGCCAATGCAAACTATACCAGTGAGACCCGTCACGATGTGGTGATGGTTTCCGGCCACTGGCGTGCACACGATCTATTGCAACTTGGCGCCAACTACACCTATACGCGGACACTGTTTCGTGGCGGTGTGTTTGACGGCAAGGCGATTCCCGCAGTGCCGCGCAATCGCTTTGGTGCAGACTGGGGTGCGGACTGGCTTCAGGGTTTGTCCACGAATCTGCATATGACTTATGTTGGCAGATCAATTCTGATCAGCGATCAGGCGAATACGCGCACGCAGCTGCCAGGTTATTTCGTCATGGATGCGGTTGTCAATTATCACTGTCAGGGTATGGAAATGTTTGCGCGCGTAGATAATCTGGGCAGCCGGAATTACAGCAATTATGGCGTTTTCTCGTCTTTTTCCGGAACGGATAATTTCTTTCCCGCACCGACAGCAACCTTCCGCGCAGGAGCGAGCTATAAATTCTAGACTAAAGGCCTTATGGCCGTGGGTGATGGCAAGTATCGCCATCCACAGCCTTGTGATTGTCAGCCTGTGGCCTGATCCGCCACAATATATGGCAGAGGCCCGATATGCAGATGTGATGGTGGAAATCCTGCCAGCTGAACCGAAACAGGCCGCATCAACACAACACGGGAAAGCCACGATCGCGCCTGATAAACCCCGCTCCCATCCAGTGGCATCCAGCGCAGTCAAAAAACGCACGTCAAACTCCGCCCACATCCACACATCAGCCCCGAGCTTCCCATCATCCAGAGTTGCCAACACACAAATGGTCAAGACTTCCCGACCCGTTCAAACGGTGGCTTTGGCTGCCCCCGTTCCCGCCGCTTCCGATCCGGTCATTTCCCGGCAAGTGCAACGTAAAGATCAGAAAGGGAACCGCAATGTCGTGCGCAAACACCTGGAGGCATTTAAATATTATCCGGCCAGTGCGCGCCGGCGTGGTATTGAAG
>JAUZQZ010000011.1 GCA_030950745.1 Mariprofundaceae bacterium
AAGGGCGTGGCCAATGCATTGCTGGTCAAGGTCAATCAGATCGGCACGCTGACCGAGACGCGCGAAGCGGTTTCGATGGCCATGGATGCCGGCTATCGCTGTCTGGTGTCGCATCGTTCGGGTGAAACTGAAGATACCACCATTGCCGATCTGGTGGTGGCGTTGGGTTGCGGCCAGATCAAGTCCGGTTCAGCTTCGCGTTCGGATCGTCTGGCCAAGTACAATCAACTCCTGCGTATTGAGGAAGAACTGGGTGCTTCCGCAAGATATGCCGGACGAGCAGCCTTCTCCTGAAGATAGTAACGACAGAGGAGCCTTGGATGTTACTTCGTGGCAAGGCACGAAAAGCGCAGAAGCCATAACCTTTGATGACTTCGTAAGAAAAGCGAAAATCGCACTTTTCGCTTTTCGTGGAGTAAAAAGCGGGAATACTTTGTCGGTATGAAAGATAAAAGAGGTAAAGACTGAAGAAGCGGGGACTGGCAAGCCGGGTCCGGCGATGGCTGGGCTGGACGTTGATTTGGGCACTTCTTGCCGCAATGGCCTATAATCTTGTCTTTTCCGACCATGGTTATCTTGTTTACCGCAAGGAACAACAGGGTCTTTCAGACTTACGGGCCGAGGTGAGCAAACTACGGCAGCAAAGAGAAAAGCTGGCCAAAGAAGTACTGCGCCTGCGCCACGACCCCAAGGCTTTGGAGGAGCTCGTACACCGTGAACTCGGGTATGTGCACCCCGATGAATACATGCTGATTCTTCCGAAGAAGGGGACTCAGAAAAAGGGAAAAAACGCGCATGAGTGAAATTGTCACCCGCTTTGCACCCAGCCCGACCGGATTGCTGCATCTGGGCAATGTGCGTACCGCATTGCTCAACTGGCTGTATGCCAGAAAACATGGCGGACGTTTTTTGCTGCGTTTCGAGGATACGGATCGGGAACGCTCGGAAAAGCAGTTTATCCAGGCCATTTGCGACGATTTGGGCTGGCTGGGGCTGGACTGGGATGGGGATATCCTGTTTCAGTCGGATCAGGCTGCACAGCACCGGCAGGCTCTGGACAGGTTGGCGGAACAGGAAATGGCGTATCGTTGTTTTTGCACGGAGGGACAACTGGCGCTGGACCGGAAACTGGCCGCGTCCCGTGGACTTCCTCCCCGCTATTCCGGCCGCTGCCGGAGCCTTGCATCGGAAGAGTCGGCTTCCCGTGCCGAACATGAAGCGCATGTCTGGCGTCTGCCTGTTCACCGGGACGATGGCGAAGTGATCGTTCCGGATGTATTGCGAGGTGATGTGCACTTTGCCTGCCATGATCTGGATGATCCGGTGATCGTGCGTTCGGACGGTTCATTTACCTTTCTGCTACCCAATGCCGTAGACGATGCAATAGACAGCGTAACCCACGTGATGCGCGGCGATGACCACCTGAGCAATTCGGCCTATCAGGTATGGCTATTGCAGCATCTGGATATGGCCGTGCCCGCATATCTGCATCACGGCCTGCTGCTGGGCCGGGACGGGGCGAAACTGTCCAAGCGCTCGGGCAGTCACAGTGCTGCGGAGTTGCGGCAAGAGGGGCTTATGCCGATGGCTCTGATGCAGGCGATGGTGCGGCTCGGGCATCCGAATATATCCGAGGATGCGCTATCCCTGGATGCATTGATGCAACATTTTGATGCGCGGCATGTGTCCACGACGGCGATTCGCTGGTCGGACGATGACATGTGGCGTTGGCATACGCGTCTGCTTCATAATCTTCCAGCAGAGGCGTTGCTGGCTCAGGTGCGCGAACACCTGCCCGAAGCCGATGAATCCTTCGCTCTTCTGGTGCAGGGAAACATGGAACGGGCGGAGGATGTGCTGGCCTACCGGCGTATGCTGGATGCCGGAACGGCTTTGAGCGAAGAGGCCGAATCCGTGGCGAATGATGCCGGAAATACATTTTATCGAACTGCACTGGATGCCTGGAACGGCATGGCGCGAAATGAAAATGATTGGAAAATTTGGGTTCAGGCCATTAAGGAGGGAACGGGGCGTACAGGCAAGGGGTTGTTCATGCCCTTGCGCGTGGCGCTGACGGGAGCGCTTCATGGCCCGGAGATGTCCGGTATCGTTGGGTTCCTGGGAGAAGGTGGCGTGCGCAAGCGCCTTGAGGATATGATTCAGCGAATTTCATAAGCCCGCCAGGTTGACAGATTGGGGATACGAAGCTAGCAATTCGCTAGCAATTCGCTAGTAAGGAGCCACTTGCAAAACTCTGGGTGGATGAGCGGCAATCCCACTTTGAGTCCATTTTCGGGGTGGAATGAGGTGCATGGTGGTTCCATGGACCGAAATTCCAGCTCGGAAATGGGCCGAAGTGGGATTGCCGCTCATGAGTTTTGCAAGTGGCTCCAATGACATCTAATTCACCGAGTCCTTTTAGCCCTCCACCAGGAGGGCGAACATTGTAATCAATGAAGTCACATTCTTTCTTTACTTGTAAGTAAGCGCCGACAATATATTCACCAATATCGGTTAGCATTTATTTAAGTTACTCCCTTGATGCTTTCTCATCATGGCTGGAGACGCCAAAGTGGAGTGCCAGAAAGTACGGCACTCATAATCCAAGCCACAGCTTAGCTGCTTTATCCAATACGGTCTGTTGTTTCGCATTAAGCGTGCCGATTTTCCGGCTGATTCTGTCGCTGCGTATGGCAACGATTTTATCGGTCATGATTTGGGAAGCCTTTTTTAGACCGGTTTTGCTGTTGGCTGGCAACGGCAGGCGGAACAGAGGCGCATCACCAAGGTGGGAAGTCACCGGACAAACCGTGATGCTCGCGTGCGTGGGATTAAACAAATCCGACTGCACCACGACAGCTGGGCGAGGCTTGCCATAGTCACCTGCCAGCGCGCAAATCACGATGTCGCCCCGGTGGATTATTGCCATCCGCTTGCCTCGTGCGATTGCTCCCATGCCTTGCTCTCATCGGCGGAGTCGAGGCGACTGACCAGCAGCGATTGCTTCCGGGCTTCTCCCTTCAGTAAGTTATCGGAATGTTTGTCGAGATACTCTTCAATTGCACGGACGATAATGCCGTTTTTACGCATATGCAGTTTGGCCGCGGCATCCTTAAGGCGATGCGCTAAAGTTCCATCTATACGAATGCTGGTTGTCAATGTCTTGGGCATAGAAACCTCCTGCAACACTTTGTGTTATTTTAACGGCTAGGTACGAAATGTTCAAGTACGATTGAGATGTCTATACGTTACGGCACAGACTAAAAGGACAAGATTATTCCCTAGACGCTTTTTCATCGTGCCCGGAAACACCAAAGCGGCGGGCCAGTTCATCCAGTACATCATCCGGTGAGAGGTTTTTACTGGCCAGCATCACCATGGTGTGGAACCACAGGTCAGCGGTTTCGTGGATAATCTGCTCGCGGTCATCATTCTTGGCAGCGATGATGGTTTCAGTGGCTTCCTCGCCGATTTTTTCCAGCATCTTGTCCGGTTTGGCATACAGCGATGCAACATAAGAGGTTTCCGGCGATTCATTTTTTCGTGCTTCCAGAATTTGTGCCAATTCCTTGAGAATATCGTTCACTTCACAGGCTCCTCAATGATAATCCAGTCATTATTCTGCCGCTGATTGTAGAAGCAGGATTCGCGGTTGGTGTGGCAAGCCGGGCCGGCCTGCTCGATCTTGAGTAGCAGCGTATCACCATCACAATCCAGATACATATCCACGACCTTCTGCACATGGCCACTGGTTTCGCCTTTCTTCCACTGTTTTTTACGTGAACGGGACCAGTAGTGAGCGAAGCCCGTTGCCAGTGTTTGATCAAAGGCTTCCCGGTTCATCCATGCCATCATTAGAACACGTCCAGAAGACGCATCCTGAGCGATGGCAGGCAACAAGCCATGCGCATCAAATTTAAGATCATCGATCAGGCTCATGTGAGCTTTGCCAACGCGCGACCGGCAGCGGCGATGGTGGCGTCAATATCTTTATCGGTATGAGCGGCGGAAACAAAGGCCGACTCAAACTGGCTGGGCGCCAGATAGACGCCTTCATCCAGCATCGCATTGAAGAAACGACCGAAGAAGGCCAGATCACAGCCTTCCGAGACATCGGCATGATTCATAACGGAATCTTTGCCGGTGAAGAATACGGTGAACATTGCGCCGAAACGGTTGGCTACGGCTGGTACTCCGGCCTCTTTGCAGCCATCCAGCAAGCCCGCAACCAGACGCGCGGATTTTTTCTCCAGCGACTCATAAAAATCGGGTGCTCTCAGGCGCGTCAGTGTTTCGATTCCCGCACGCATGGCCAGCGGATTCCCGGAAAGGGTGCCAGCTTGATAAACGGGACCATCCGGTGCGATCTTGCGCATGATGTCTTCGCGACCGCCATAGGCGCCGACCGGTAGGCCGCCGCCGACAATCTTGCCGAGGCAGGTCAGATCAGGAGTGATGCCAAAACGTTGCTGCGCACCACCGGGTGCGACACGGAAGCCGCACATTACTTCATCGAAAATCAGCAGTGCGCCCTCCGCGCTGCAAATATCCCGTAAATTTTGCAAGAATCCGTTGGAATATAAATCCAGAACACCGGTATTGCCCGGCACCGGTTCAACAATAATGCATGCGATTTCATCTCTGTTCCCGGCAAACAGCGCCTTGACTGCGTCAATATCATTGAATGGTGCGGTCAGGGTCAGCTTCGCGTAGTCGGCGGGTACGCCGCTGGAATCCGGTACGCCGAAGGTGGCGGCCCCTGATCCCGCCTTGACCAGCAGACCGTCGGCATGACCGTGATAGCCACCGTCGAATTTGATAATTTTATCACGGCCGGTGAATCCGCGTGCGAGCCTTAATGCACTCATCGTGGCTTCCGTACCGGAATTAACAAAGCGCACCACTTCGATGGATGGAACCATATCCACCACCAGTTGAGCGAGATCAATCTCCAACTCGCACGGTGCGCCGAAGCTCATGCCGTGCTCGGCGGTTTCCTGTACCCCTTTGACAACGTCCGGGTGCGCATGGCCAAGAATCATAGGCCCCCAGGAACCGACATAATCAATATAATCATTGCCATCGACATCCCAGACATGGCTTCCGGCGGCTCTGGCAAAAAAGCGGGGTGTGCCGCCGACTGATTTGAAGGCGCGCACCGGTGAATTGACGCCGCCGGGAAGCAGTTTTCGTGCTTTGTTGAAATCGGTTTCAGATTGTTTGATTGATGGCATGAGTCACCCTCGCCTTTTCAGTGTCAGGCGACGTTAGAAAGCACAGCGTTTAATGTCAAACAGCTTTATGGCAAATGGTTTAGCGTTTGCCAATCCAGGTGTCATGGATGCCCAACCTGTTGCCCAATATTTTGCGTTGCCGGTCAGCCTCTTCAGCGCTGGCAAAGCCGGGTACGCGGATACGATACCATGTTTTACCCTGTGTCATGACCTTGATGCTTTCGGCACGGATGCCAAGAGCTTTCAAACGGGTTACTTCATTGTTGGCCGTCACGGCACGACTAAGCGATGTGAGGTTGACCACCCACGGGCCATGCCCGGAATCCATGGCAGGCTTAATGGCAGTGACGGTCGGTTTTGTTGCCACGGGAACCGGCACGGAAGATTTTTTCACATCAGATGCGGGGGGCGCTGTTTTTGCTTGAGCAATAGTTTTAAGGTGAGCGGCGAGTTGTGTGCTGAGTTTATCAATCCGTTGGTTCAGAGGGGTTATATCCCTGCGTTGGTCAAGATTGACCTCGTTGTTCTGTATAACGGCCAGCTGTGATGTCAGTTGATCCATGCGGTTGGACAGATCAAAGATCATCCATAGAGCGCCCGATGCAGCGATGATACCAATCAGGCCCAGAACTGTTGCCAGACTCGTGCGCAGTTGTGTTGAGGGAGGAGTGGCAGATCCTTTCGCAGACAGAGTCTCCGGAGAGGCTGTATCCGCATAGTCGGCTTCCGTCAACTCGATCTTTTTTGCCGGGGCTGTGGGGGGGATGCTTTCATCGTTCAGATTGTCGTCGGGGCTTCCCGATTGTTTGGCTGCAGCCCCCATTACGTTGTGGATATCGGAAGGTTCACCATCTTCATCCGGCATGTCCGCGAGTACAACGGTGGGTTCATCCTCGCCGTCGTCATCTTCCACCATAAAGTCTTTCAGGCCTTCCAGTTCATCCGTATCTATACCCAGATCATAAGCCTCATCGTCAGGTTTTTCCGGTTCCGATACCGTGTGCGTATCTGCTTTGTCTGTTTCGGGGGCCGGTTTTGCCGACTCTTCCTCAAACAGCGGTTCCATGTTACTGAATTGAATGGTGGAATCAAAAGCATGGTTGTCCGAACTGGAGATTATGGGTGTTCCCAGATTAATCGTACGGTCGAAATCAGGAATGTTTTCATCCTCATCCTGAAAAACGAGACTGGATGGCGCTGCTTTTTCTTGACCTTGTGTTTTATTCTCCAGTGGTTTGTTTTCAGAATGGTCCACCATATTTCCTCCGTATACCTCCTCTACCCACACAGCAAGGCGATAATGTCCAACGCTGTCTGTTCCGGCAACGTTGGCCATAGTGTGCAGCTAATGCCTTACATATGGCAAGCAGTAATAGAATCAACCGGTGTTCCGTACACGGTATCTTTTGTTCCATTATTTTATATTGGAAAGGCTGAGGCTGGAGGATCGCCTGGAGCCTTTGATGCCAATAGCTGTACAAAGTCGTCTTTCAAGGTCAACGATGAATAGCCCGGGTTGACTCTGCCAACGAAAATTTGTTCTTATGAGCAAGCTCGCGCACTATTGCCTCCATGCGCGTATTATTGGTTGAGGATGATCCAAGGCAGGCAAGCTTTGTTGTCCAGGGTCTTGAGCAGGAAGGTATCAATATTGACCATGCAAAAGATGGCGATGAGGGCCTGGTTTTTGCCGTTGCTGCGCCCTATGACGTATTCGTTATCGATTTAATGCTTCCCAAGAAAGATGGCCTTTCATTAATTTATGATATTCGTGCCAAAGGAATTACTGCACCGATTTTAATATTGAGTGCGCGAAATTCAGTTGATGACCGGGTTAAGGGCTTACAGTCGGGTGGTGATGACTATCTGGTCAAACCATTTGCATTTTCCGAGTTGCTTGCCCGGTTGCAGGCTTTGTATCGCAGAGCTACCGGACTTGCCGAGCCGGAACAGCTGTGTATGGCCGATTTGCGCGTTGATTTGCGTCGGCGAAAAGTGTTTCGCGGGTCTGCCAGAATCAACCTGCAACCCAAGGAATTGGCATTGCTGGAATACCTGATGCGAAATGTCGGTCGAGTCGTATCGAAAACAATGATTATCGAACATGTGTGGGATTTTAATTTTGATCCTCAGACCAATGTGGTCGAAGCTCGTATTTCACGCCTTCGAGAGAAGGTGGACCGGTCGTTTGACCATCCTTTGATCCATACTGTGCGCGGCATTGGCTATGTTCTGGAAGACCGCTCATAGATGTTCAAGACCCTTCGCTTCAAATTAACTTTTTGGCATGGGATAATCTTTGGAGGTGTGGCATTAGGTGTTTTTGGTTTTGCATACCTTACAGTTTCCAACCAATTGCTGGCTTCCCTTACCGACGACTTGCAGGACACTGCCCGGGAGTTCTCGGAGTTATATCAGGCGGGTGGTGTCAATGCCTTACAGGCTGAAATCAATCGAGAGGTACTATCCCATGGGGATGACCTGTTCTATGCCCGGCTTGTTAACGCCAGGGGCAAAGTAATCATACAATCCATTCCAAAGGCATGGAAGATTCCGTTACCCGAACCGGATACAGCCATTGTGAGCACACAATGGTTTGAGGTTACCGTCAACCAACAGGGTGAATTGGCAAAGTTAGTCGCGGTTCCGACACAGGATCATGGCTGGATACAGGTCGGGTTGTCACAACGTGAGCATGAAACACAGCTTAAAAAAATTCGCCGGATCTTTGGTTGGGCGCTGATTGTCATTGTTTTGGTAGGGGTCATGACCGGATGGTGGCAAGTGAGCCGGGCGCTGGCTGGCGTGGACCGGGTACGCCGTACAGCCATCGACATTGGTGAAGGGGCTTTTGATCAGCGCCTTATTCTGGAAGGCCATGGACAGGAACTGGTGGAGCTTGCCGATGCGTTTAATGTCATGCTGGACAAAATTCAGCAGTTACTCGGAGAAATGCGGGATGTGAGCAATAACATCGCCCATGACCTTCGAACACCCATATCTTGTATTCGTGGTCTGGCCGAAGCAGGCCTCATGACAAAGGCTGGCAACCATCCCGGAGGCAAAGACACACTGGCGGAAATCATAGCCGAATGCGATCGCCTGACTGCCATGATCAATACCATGCTGGAAATTGCACAGACCAATTCCGGCGTTATGCGCCTGGAACGTGAACCCGTTGATATGGGGGTGCTGTTACATGAAGCCTGCGATCTTTTTTCACCTGTTGCCGAAGACGCAGGTATTGATTTGAAACTTGAACTGGAAGATACGCATTTGTTGGTTATGGGCGACAAATCACGATTACAGAGACTAATGGCTAACCTGGTGGATAATGCGATTAAGTTTTCACCTGAGGGAGGCCACATAACACTTACTGGTTGCAAGGATAGAGAAGAAATTCATCTTTTTGTAATAGATAAGGGCATGGGTATACCGGAAGAGGATATGCCACACATCTTTGACCGCTTTTATCGCTCTGACCGTAGCCGGAGTACGCCTGGTAACGGTTTGGGACTATCGTACGCGAAAAGTCTTGCTGCAGCTCACGGTGGTGATATTTATATTAAAAGTCAATCAGGGAAAGGCACATCGGTATGTGTGATACTCCCGGCTGCCGCATGCGATTCTTCCAATTTTCCACTGCAAACAAAGCTTTGAGCTGTTCACATGTGTTCACGCACGGGTATGCATCTCTAAACATTAAACATGACCAAATGGCAAACTTAGATTAAGAGGAGGGTCACCTCCGTTGTTTATATTCGATCTTCAGATACAGGTATCCTTATTCTAAATTATGGATATTTGTGGTTTTGAAGAGGTTGTGTCGCAGCGACTATACTACTGGTACCACCCCGGATGGCTTGCCACCGATAAGGAGTAATCACAATGGTCAAAAAATTATGTTCTGATCTTTTACTCAGTCCGGCCTACGGTTCACGCGCCATGACGGAGCCTGTGCCCAAGTACACGCTGCCCGAAGGAGAAATGCCGCCCGAGACGGCTTACCGCCTGATCCATGATGAGTTGATGCTCGACGGTAATGCGAGGCTCAACCTTGCCACTTTCGTAACCACCTGGATGGAGCCCGAAGCCGAACGACTCATGAGCGAGACGTTTGACAAGAATATGATCGATAAGGATGAATACCCACAAACGGCAGAGGTCGAGACACGCTGTGTGAATATGGTGGCGCGCCTGTTCAACGTACCCGAGGATGCAGAGGCGGTGGGTGTGTCCACAATCGGTTCCAGTGAGGCAGTGATGCTCGCCGGTATGGCGCTGAAGTGGAACTGGCGCAAGCGTCGGGAGGCTGCCGGTCAGCAGGTCGGCCAACCCAATTTGATTCTTGGCACCAATGTGCAGGTGGTATGGGAAAAATTCTGTCGCTACTGGGAGGTTGAACCACGCTATATACCAATGCATGAGGGGCGTTATGTGATTGAACCCGAGGAGGTTGTCTCTCGTATTGACGAACATACCATCGGCGTGGTCGCCATTCTGGGCACCACCTTTACCGGTGAGTTCGAACCGATCGAGGCTATCCATGATGCCGTTGTACGCTACAATTCTGCGCACGATCTGGCCGTTCCTTTGCATATTGATGCGGCCAGTGGTGGCTTTGTTGCGCCTTTCATTCATCCGGACCTGCGTTGGGATTTTCGCTTACCCAATGTCGTTTCTATCAACGTATCCGGCCATAAATACGGTCTGGTCTATCCCGGTGTCGGCTGGGCTGTGTGGCGCGACCACCAACACTTGCCTGAGGAATTGATATTTCACGTCAATTATCTGGGTGGCGATATGCCCACTTTCACCCTTAACTTTTCCCGCCCTGGAAATCAGATCGTTGGGCAGTATTATAACTTTCTGCGTCTTGGACGTGATGGTTATACCCGTATTATCTCCACCTTGCGTGATACCGCCACGGATCTTTCCGGACGTATTGCGGAGCTAGGTCCATTCGAACTGCTAAGTGACGGCAGTACGATCCCTGTATTTGCTTTCCGCCTCAAGGATGCCTCGCGTTACTCGGTATACGATATTTCTGAACGCCTGCGCACCCGCGGCTGGCAGGTGCCGGCTTACACCATGCCACCGGACGCCAGTGAGATTGCCGTATTGCGCATCGTTGTGCGCGAAGGTTTTTCACGTGATATGGCCGACATGCTGGCTGCTGATATCGCCAAGGTTGTGAATGAACTCGATGCAGTGCCACCCTTACAGCCCAAGGCTCCGGACGAAGGATTCTGTCATGGATAAACGGATGCTCATGTTGTCCTCAGGTTTCGATCAGGTAAGGTCGCTATTGTTTTGTTGTGAGCGATTCAGGAGGTTTCACTTGCCATGAAAATATTCCACGGGATTCGATATTTTATTGCATTGCTGGGAGTCTTTGTGTTTTTATCCCTGCCGGCATCGGCATCAGAGTCTTCCGGAGGCCTTTCTTCAATTCTTGTTTCCATGGAAGGTAATGCCGAAGACATTGTAGACGCAGCCCTTGCCAGGAACGCACCTGCTACACAAAAACTGTACCGGGAGATACGTAATAAACTGAGACAGTTGCATAGCCATATGGACAAACTTCCGTTTAATGAGCGTCGTTCACGCGAACTGGTTATCGCATATTCATGGTTGCGTGTGATTGCGATTGATCTGAAACAACATGCATGGATTGGAACGGCTATCGCGGCCAATCAGTTAAGCGCTTCTATAATACGGTTTACAAATTATCCAACGCTTAGAAAACGTGATACTGCATGGTTAGGTTATCTGGGGCGGGAACTGTTGTTATTGAGCAAGGAAGATCCCACGGTTAATGCTGAATTATTGAATGTTCGGCGTGTCGATCTGGCAAACACATGGCAACGGGTTAGCAAAGATTTAATTAAGAACTTTCGTAATAAAACACTTGTTATGCGGGGAGGTCGTTTGATCGGTGAAATTCAGAAAGAACACGAACCGGTGCAGACCATAAAGTTATCCAGCCAACTTCTGGATTTTGTAGGCAGGATTAAGAAAGCCAAATAAATTTTGTCAAAGGGTAGGGGGCTACTATCGAGATGGCCTAAAAAACCGGCTTTGTAGATTCCGATACTGGAAAATCCATCTTTATTGCAAGTCTATTTAAAATAGCAATCCGCTTCTTTTTGAGTTGCATCCATGGCGGACTGGATGCGAATAAGGCTTTCGGTTTCGTCTGCATCGGCATCAATAAGTAATGGTTCCCCAAACACAAATATACCTTTGGTGCAGGGTTTTGGGACATAAAAATGATCCCAGGATCCCGTGATACGCCAGTGGTGCTTGGTTGCCCACATCACCGGGTGGATTTTAATTCCCGTCTTTTTGGCCAACAGAACAATTCCCGGTTTGATGATTTCGCGCGGTCCTTTGGGACCATCCGGGGTAATGCCAAAGTCACACTCTTCGTTTCTGGAGCGGCGTATCATCTGTACCAGTGCTCTGCTCCCGCCACGGGTTGATGAACCACGGATGGCCCTGAAGCCTTGCAAATGAAGCGTATCTGCAATAAGGCCACCATCTTTGTGCTCGGATATCAGGGTATAACCCTTGCAACCTTTCAGGCCAACTCCCATCATCAACAAGCGTGCATGCCAGAAAGTAAAAATATGTTGTTCACTTGAATCGGGTCGATAACGCTTGCCTGTAAATTCCCAACGTATTGTAGCGGACAGTCCGGCAATGGCTATTTTGATCAAATGTGGCACCAGCCAAATGGTTAAGCGTTGTTTCATGTTCTTATCCGGCATCTGCCAGAGGATGATGAACACTGCAAATCTTGTATGGGATATTTGTATTCACGCAGCAAGACTTTAAACATCCGCAAACCCTGCATATCCAACATTATCATGGCATGTCCGTAACATGACCAAATGGTCATGTTACGGGCAGCTTCCGGTAACATTGTAGATATAGTATTCATGTAAACATTTTGAGCTATGAAAATCTCAAGGAAAATACAGGAAGAAATTATGATCATTAATATCGCCCACATTCACCCCATGCTGGTGCATTTCCCGCTGGCTCTGTTTCCGGTAGTTCTGGGGATTCAGTTTTATGTCCTAATCAAGGGGCAGAGTTTGTTTAGCCAGAACTGTGCGCAGAGTTCCGCCACAGGGCTGTTGGCGTTGGCGGCTGTTGCCGCAGTTGCTGCTGCTACGTTTGGTGATATGGCGCTGGACAAGGCCGTTGCTTCCGGAGTGAAACTTTCACTACTGGAAAGCCATGAAGACCTGGGCCAGGCCAGTGCCACCCTGCTTGTGCTGATGGCGCTGGCGGGAGGCTGGCTGTTCAAAGTCCAGGAACCATCCATGAAGGTAAGCTGGGGCTTCTGGCTGACTGGCGTAGCTGTTTTTGTTGTTCTGATCATCACGGCCTGGCATGGCGGCCACCTGGTATATGATCTGGGCGTAAGCGTGACCGCCAAGGGGCGTTGAATATAAATTAGCCCGGAGGGGGTATGCTGATGAGTTGGCGCGGAGCCAAACTATTACGCGCATGTGTCGGGACGGTCTTGCTGTTGGGCGCCTGCGCCACCTATCATCCCCAGCCTCTGGATCCGTCGCCCGGCCTCGCTTCATCGCTCGGGCAACTACAATTGCAGGTCAAGGGGGGCGGACATCCCGAACTACCCCAAGCGTGGCGGGATCGCACCGTGAATGCGGATGACGATCTGGATGAAGTGGAAATATCCCTGCTTGTCGTGTTGAACAGCCCGAATTTACGCGCCGCGCGCATGCAAATGGGCGAGGCCCGGGCGCGGCTCATCAAGGCCGGATTGCTGCCCGACCCGCAATTCAGCACGTCTTTTGATTTTCCAACCAGCAAAGACTCCTCACTCATGACCGGTTACAGCTTCGGGCTTGGTTTTGATCTTCAGTCATTGATCACGCGCGGGGCCAGAAGAAGCGCGGCCACCCAGCGGGCGCGCGCCACATGGTTTCATGTCCTGTGGCAGGAATGGCAGGTCATCCAGCAGGCCCGCATGCTTTATCGCCGCACCCTGATTCAACGGCGGCAAATGGAAGTCATGCGTGATCAGTATCTGCAATCCCGGCACACTTGGGAAGGGCGGAAAACGGCATTAAGTCAGGGTGACGGCACCCTGGATCAGGAAGGGCTTGCGCTGGCGCCGATGATGAGCGCGCGCGCGGCGTGGATGGAGGCCCGACGCCAATATAACGCCACCGTCCATGGCCTGACCCGCTTGATTGGCGTGGCGCCGACCGTACCGCTGCCGCTCTCCATGCCACCGGGCGGCCTTGAGTCATTGCTTGCCCGACCGTCAAAGGGGCACGTGTTGCGTCGCATGCTTTCTTCCATCGGTAAACGCCGCCCGGATTTGCTCGCCCTACGGACCGGGTACGAGGCTCAGGAGGCCAGCGTGCGCCAGCAGATACTGGCGCAGTTCCCCAGTTTCACCATTGGCGCCAACCGCCTGCGCGATACGGGAGGCGTCTGGACGCTGGGACCGTTCGTGAACCTGAATCTCCCCCTGCTCAATGGCAACCGGGGCAACATCGCCGTGGCTCGCGCCACGCGCGGACGTTTGCGCGCGGAATATCACGAACAACTTACCTCGGCGTATGTACAGGCTAGCCAACTGGCGAAGGATCAAAGTCTGGCCTTTGATGAGTGGCGGGCGCTGGTCTCCCGTTTGCCGACACTGGAGGTGACGGTGAAACGCATGGCCAATGCGCTCAGGGCCGGTGAAATTGATATGCTGACCTTCACCACCTTGCGCAACGCCTATTTTTCCCAGCAGATCAGAAGCCTCACCCTTGAGCAGGCGCTGCTTGAACAGACCATTGCACTGGACACCCTGACGGGGACGCTGCTGCCTGGTTCCGTCAGGCGCGCACCACGGAATCCATGAAGTATTCTTGTGTTTTGGCGGCGTTCCTGTGGATTCAGGGCATGGGCGCGGCGGTTGGCGCGGAAGAGGCGAGCGTACGCCCGGTGATCGTGCATCAGGTCACAACCGGAGTGGTCGCGCGCAGGGATGTGAATGAATGGCTGCATGTGTATGGACGGGTCAGCTTTGAC
The DNA here is from genome assembly GCA_030950745.1 of Mariprofundaceae bacterium. GTDB lineage: Bacteria > Pseudomonadota > Zetaproteobacteria > Mariprofundales > Mariprofundaceae > JAUZQZ01. Next base: position 14,304 of record JAUZQZ010000011.1, read on the forward strand.
GAGGCATGGATGAAGAACATCAGTCTGGCCTATGGCGGACAGATTATTCGTCTGCCGGTGCTGGCTGGCGAGTTTGTCAGGAAGGGGCGGACGCTGGTGGAAATCGTGGTGGATCCCGCCGCGGCATCCACCTACCGGAAGGCGGTCTCCGCGGTTGGTTTCGCGCGGACGGAACTGGTGCGTATCCGGCGCTTGCTGGCCGATCAGTTGGCCACGCAATCCCGTTTGGCCGCCGCCGAAAAGGGATTGGCGGACAGCCGTGCGCAATTGCGGCAACTGCGGGAAAAAGGACTCGGCAAATCATTGCATGTGATTCGGTCTCCGTTCGATGCCGTGGTTGCATCGGTTGCCGCACAGGCGGGAGAGCGTACCGCTCCGGCAACGACGCTGATGCAACTGGGACGCCCGCGGCATCTGAAGGTCATCCTCGGTGTTGAGCCTGAGGATATTCGATGGGTCGCCGCCGGTCATCCGGTCAGGATTTCTCCGGCCTGGGGTCCTGGCCTTCGGATCATGGCATCCGTGGATAAAATTCTGCATGCCGTCAACCCGCAAACCCGGCTGGTGAATATTCTGGTGCGTCTTTCCGGAGCCCAAACGAAACCCTTTCTCCCCGGCATGACGGTATCGGCAGATGTTGGCGGACGCTTGTTTCCGCGTGCGCTGACGGTTCCCCGGCAGGCGGTGATGTATGGCGGGAATCGGTCCGCCTACGTTATGCGGGTGGAGAAGGGGAGAGCGGTGCGCGTACCGGTGCGGGTGTTGCTGGAACAGGGTGGATATGTGGTGGTGGACGGCAGCCTTCAGCAGGGAGAACCGGTGGTGACGGCGGGCGTGGCCGAATTGAGCGATGGCGATAGCGTGAAGGTGAATAACACGAAGGCAAATGCGGGGCGGTGACTGCTTCAGTCTGGCTCCGGAATCATCGGCGTTCACTATTGACCCTGCTGTTGCTCCTTGCCGCAATGGGCGCCATGCGCGCCTTCAAGATGCCCGTCAGCCTGTTTCCACGCATAACCTTTCCGCGCGTTGTTGTTTCGCTCAGCGCCGGTGACCGGCCGGCGAAGCAGATGGAGGTTCAACTGACGCGGCTGGCGGAAATGGCGATCCGGTCGGTGCCCGGCGTGGTCAATATCCGCTCGAACACGAGCCGTGGCAGCGCCGATATCTCCGTCAATTTCTATTGGGGAACAGACACATACACCGCCGCATTGCAGGTCAATGCCGCCCTCAATCAGGTTCGGACGCAATTTCCTCCCGGCGCGAGCTTCACGGTGCGGCGAATGGATCCCACCGTTTTTCCCATGCTGGCCTACAGCCTGACATCAACACAGGTTTCACAGGTAAAATTGCGCGATCTCGCCACATTCCAGATCACGCCGTTGCTCTCCAATATCAATGGCGTAGCCCGCATAGGCATTCTCGGCGGCAAGCTGAGGGAATATCGCGTTACCCTGAATCCAGATCGTCTGCGGGCGTTTGGCATTAGTCTGCAACAGGTGGCGAGCGCCCTTGCGGCGAGCAATGTGCTGACGGCGGCAGGGCGCGTGGAGGATCGGTATAAACTGTTTCTGGCCGTTGCCGATACACGTTTTGACAGCCTTGAAGCCATTCGTCGCACCGTCCTCAAAAACGGCAGTAATGGTATCGTCGAGTTGGAGGACGTGGCGGCGGTGACGCGGAATACTCAGCCGCAATGGCTGCGCGTGACAGCGGATGGCCGCAACGCGGTATTGTTCATGGTGTATCAGCAGCCGGGCGGCAACACCGTGCGGATCGCGGCGGATGTGCGCGCCCGTCTTGCCGCCTTGCAGCGTAAACTGCCAGGCAATATCCATGTTAAAAACTGGTATGACCAGAGCCTGTTGATTCAGGCTTCCGTCAAGAGCGTGCGCGATTCTATTTTTATCGGCATTGGACTGGCGGCGCTGGTGCTGATGCTCTTCCTGCGCAATGCGCGCATCACTCTGGTCGCCCTGATTGCCGTGCCAGCCGTGTTCGCCATCACGGTGCTGTTGCTCGACCTGTTTCACTTCAGTTTCAATATCATGACACTGGGTGGCATGGCGGCTGCGGTGGGATTGGTGATTGATGATGCCATCGTCATGATCGAGCAGATCATCCGGCGCGCTCGTGATCGCACGAATGATGCCAGAGGTCACGAACAGGATATCATGCGGGCCGCTGCTGAGTTTTTTCATCCGCTGGCCGGATCGTCGATGGCGACCATGATTGTCTTTCTTCCGCTGGCCTTCCTGGGCGGCGTCACCGGCGCCTTTTTCAAGGCATTGTCGGTAACCATGGTTTGCTCGCTGCTGGTGTCCTTTATTGTTGCATGGCTGGCCGTGCCGCTATTGACGGCGCTTGTCCTGCGCCGGCGGGATACGCGAGGCGAGAATGAAGGCCGCTGGCAGAAAAAAATCATCGGGGTTTATGCCGCCGTGCTGGAGTATTTATTGCATCGGCCAGTCATCCTGATTCCGGTCATTCTGGCATTGTTTCTGGCCGGATACGCAGGCTACAGAAACGTGGGCAGCGGCTTTATGCCGCACATGGACGAGGGTGGATTTGTACTGGATTATATCGCACCGCCGGGCATGTCGCTGAAGGAAACGGATCGTTTGGTGTCGAAGGTTGAAGGCATCCTGAAACAAGTCCCCGAAGTGGAGACGTGGTCGCGGCGAACCGGCGCCTCGCTTGGCGGTTTTATTACGGAGGCCAATCAGGGAGACTTCTTTGTCCGTCTGAAGCCGTTGCCGCGCCGTGGCATTGATGCGATCATGGACGATGTTCGCGGACGTATCCACGCGCAGGTTCCGGCGCTAAACATTGATCTGGCCCTGCTGATGGAAGATTTGATCGGCGACTTGACCTCGGTGCCCCAACCCGTTGAAATTAAATTGTTCGGCGATGATGCCGTGGTGCTGGACCGGCTGGCGTCCAAAGTGGCTGCGGCAGTGGCGCGTATCAACGGCGTGGTGGATGTGCGCAATGGCATTATCATTGCCGGGGATTCGCTGGTCATCAAGGTGGATCGTGCCAGAGCGGCGCTGGAGGGGCTGGATCCGTCACGGGTCACCCGCCAGCTTAAGACCCTGCTGGCGGGCCGGGTCACCACGAGCGTGCAACAGGGGCAAAAGATGATCGGCGTACGCCTGTGGTCTCCCGCCGGGGAGCGCGACACCATCGACAAACTCAACCGCCTGCCGTTGCAGGCGCCCGATGGACACTGGCTGCCGCTTAAACGGATCGCTTCTCTTACCCCGATCACCGGTCAGCCGCAAATCACACGGGAAAACCTCAAACGCATGGTGGCTGTCACCGGGCGCATCAGTGGCCGCGACATGGGCTCGGTGATGCGCCAGGTCAAGACCTTGCTGGCGACCAGCATCATTCCACCGAAGGTTCGGGTGGAGTTGGGCGGACTCTACCTGCAACAGCAACAGGCGTTCCGTGGCTTGATGCAGGTCTTTGCCGCCGCCGTGGCGCTGGTATTTGTACTGCTTTTGTTCCTGTATGAACGCTTCAGGGCGGCGTTGGCTATTCTGGCAATGCCGCTGCTGGCGATGGGCGTGGTGTTTCCGGGGCTATGGCTGACCGGAACCGAGTTGAACATCACTTCAATGATGGGGCTGACCATGATTCTCGGTATCGTGACCGAAACCTCCATCTTCTACTACTCGGAATTCCGTCGTATCAGCCCGGCGGACGCACACCGCTTACACGATTATATTCAGGCCGGTCGCAGCCGCTTTCGCCCCATCGCCATGACCAGTTTGGCGGCTATACTGGCACTGATGCCGTTGGCGCTGGCACTGGGTGAAGGCGCGGCCATGTTGCAGCCGATGGCCATTGCGATTGTGTTTGGACTGATGGCGCAATTTCCACTGGTGCTGCTCGTGCTGCCGGTGGCATTGTACTGGCTGGACTGCCGTTCGGGCGTTGTGATGACTGAACCGCAAGAGGCATAGGGAGGACACATGACCGAACGACCATGGAAGATGCAGTGCCCGGAAAGAAAAATCCCATCCGCTCTGGCATCGTTGCTCCGGATCATGGCGCTTTCATTCCTGCTGCTGATTCCGGTATATGCCGCCAGCGCATTACCCACCTCCGGACAACAGCTTGCGGCGGTTGCAAGGCATCGCTTTACGCTTGCCATGCCATGGTTCGGGCGGGTGGAGGCTGTTTCCGTCATCACCATGACCGCTCGCGTGAATGGCCGCATCACGAAAATTTATCCACGAGACGAGAGCGAGGTGCATCAGGGTGATATGCTGTTTGAATTTGGTGGCAAGGAAGTAGCTGCGCGCCGGGCCAATCTGAACGAACAAGTCAAACTGGCCGACAAAGCCGTACAGGCGGCCAGACGGAACCTTGCGATCCAGAAAAACATGCTGGGCGAGCACCTGTCCAACAGGAAATTACTGAATACGACGGCGCGAACACTGGCCCGGACTGAAAGCCGTTTATCGGCTGCAAAACAGGCCTTGGCGACGTTTGCGGCGGCTAGCCGCATCAGGGCACCGGTGGAGGGTTATTTCACGGAGAGAGCCGTGTATGAGGGGCAATACGTCACTGTCGGCACGCTGCTTGCCAGGATTGTGAACCCGAAGCGCGTCCGTATCCGGGCATCACTGTTTCCGCCGCAAGATCTGCAACTTACGGGGAGGACAGCGATTGTTCATGTCTCCTCCAAAAAAGCGCTGACGGGCACGGTTGCCAGCCGGATGCCCGATGCCACACGTGAAGGCGGCGTACAGGTATGGATCGAAGGCAACGGTCTACAGAGTCTTGCTCCCGGTGTTCAGGTCTCGGGAGATATCCCCCTTGCCCGGCAGGCGCTTGCCGTTCCAGCGGGGGCCATTGCCCGGGATGATTTGGGCCGCGGCTATGTCTTCATCAAAACGGATCATGGGTTCCGCAAACAGCGTGTCGTCACTGGCCTGCATGATCGTGACCGGGTGGAGATTGTCTCGGGTCTGCGGGGCGATGAACGGGTCGCCACGGGCAACGCCTACGAACTGCTCTACCGTAGTTTCAGCAAGGCCTACCGGGCGCCGGACTGATCTTGCGATATGATATTCATGATACATCAACAACTTATATTGCAAATCTTGATTTTCGCGCCCATTCATGGGCGCTTTGATGACTTCGCAAGAAGTCATCATCCGGAATAAATGTTAAGCCGCCTGATTCGCACGTTTATTCAACGCCCTTTGTTGTTGCTCATGGGCCTGCTGCTCATTCTGGTCGTCGGGATTCAGGGTTGGCAGCGCATGCCGGTGGATTTATTACCGAGCCTGGACGTTCCGGTGGTCAATATCATCACCCATCTGCCCGGAGCGTCGCCACAGGATGTCGATTTGCTGGTGACGCGGCCTATCGAATCCGCCATGCAGCGCATCAGGGGCGTGCATCGGGTGGCCTCCACCTCGGCACAGGGGATCTCGCAAATCAGCATCCAGTTCGACTGGGGCACCAAAATCAATGACGCCAGACAACTGGTACAGGCCAGACTGGGGCAGGTGTCGGCAACGCTGCCACAGGGCGTAGCCCCCCGCCTGGAACAGATCGGCACCACCTTGCAGGAAGTGGCCGGTTACACCATCACATCCCCTTCCAGCCCGGTCGCCTTGCTTTATGCGGTGCGCTACCGCCTGGTGCCGAGACTGAAACAGATCGAGGGCGTCTCCCGGATTGATGTGCTGGGCGGCGAACAACGGGCCTATGTGGTTCATATCAGGCCCGAGGCATTGATGCGTCTCAAATTGCGATTACCGGACATCGTTACGGCGCTGGCCAATGCCAACCGGGTCGATATAGCCGGGTTCACCCATGCTGGCGGGCGCGAATGGCTGGTGCGCGGTGATGGCCGAATCCACTCGCTGGATGATTTACGACATATCGCGATTCGATTGCCTGCAATGAATCGACCCGTGTTGCTGGGGGACATCGCCGATGTGCGCGAAGGCCGTACGCCGAAGCACTACAGTATTCGTGGAAACGGGAAACCGGCGGTGGCTCTGCTCGTGCGCAAGCAGCCCGGCGCCAGCGCGCTGGACGTGGTGCAAAGGGTGGATGCCGAACTGAAGATATTGCAACCACTGTTGCCGCCGGGAGCGAAAATACGAAAATTCTACGATCAGTCCGAGATTATCGCCCGCGCCAGAGATGAAATCGTGCGGGACTTGTGGTTGGGCGCCGGACTGGTTGTTCTGGTGCTGTATCTGTTCCTGGGTTCGATCCGCCCGACGCTGGTGGTGGCGCTGATGATTCCCGCAACCCTGCTGGCCACGCTGGCCATCATGCAGGCGCTCGGTTTGTCGTTGAACATCGTCACCATGACGGCTCTGGCGCTGGCTATCGGCATGATCGTGGACGATGCGATTATCGTGGCGGAAAATATCGCCCGCCATGGCAAGCATAAGCCCGTCGAACAGGCCGCGCTGGACGGGACGGTGGAGATTGCCGGACCCGATGCCAGCGGCACCTTTACGACGCTTGCCGCATTTCTGCCGTTGGCATTGATTGGCGGCATGGCCGCGTTGTTCATGCGTCCGTTCGGCTGGACCATCAGCGCCGCGCTGCTGGTGTCGTTAATCTTGTCCCTGATTCTCGTACCCTCGCTTTTGGCAACCCGCGGGTTTGCATCCGCGTCACGGGTTCCGCGCTGGGTGCAAGGTGTTCAGGGTTTCGTGGAGTCCGGCTTCGAGTGGGCGTTGGCGCACCGCAAGGCGGCCTTCGGCGCGGCGGCATTGTTTGTCGTGGCAGGCGCGGGCCTGACAACGATTGGGCGTATATCCCTGCTGCCGCCGATGGATGAGGGCTCCATCCTGGTCGAATACACCATGCCGCCGGGTACATCCCTGGCCGAAAGTGACCGCATCGGCGCTCAACTGGGGCGGATCGCCCTGCAACAACCGGAGATCGCATCGGTTTACCGGCGCACGGGCTCCCCCGTCAGGGGTTATCAAATCGAGGGGGTCAATCGGGGCGAGTTGATGATGAAACTGAAGCCTCTGGATCAACGTACGCATACCGCTGATGAGATCATGGATCATTTTCGCCACTTGTACGCCAAATTCTCCAGCATGAGCTTTCTGTTTCACCACCCCACGCAAGAAAAGATAGACGAAAGTTTTTCCGGTTTGCCTTCGTTGTTTGGCGTCACGATCTATGGCGATGACGAGGATACGCTGATTAAACTGGCCGCCGAAGTGGAAAAGCTTCTGCAACGGGAACCGGGCATTTCAAATATCATCAACAATACCAAGGTGCTCAGCAATCAGTTGACCGTTCACCTGCGAACGGATCGTTTATCCGCCTACGGTCTGCATCCGTCGGATGTCATGCAAACGCTTCAGGCCGCAGGGCTTGGCGTGCGGGCGACGAGCGTGATCCGGAATCAGGCCAGTATTCCCGTTCTTTTGCGCTGGCGGGGAAGCGGTTTCCGGCATCCGGATGATGTGGGCCGTTTGCCCGTTTCTACGCCGGATGGTCGATGGATTCCATTGAAGCGTCTGGCGGACATCAAATCCGCCGGTGTGGCCGCATCCGTGACGCGCCTGAACGGACAACGTCAGATTACGCTGCTGGCCGAAGCGGAAGGTAATATGATCGCGGTTGCCCACAGCGTTCAGCGCAAGCTCAACAGGATGAATGTGCCGCCCGGCTATAGCGCGACCGTCAGTGGTCAGTATCCGGTGGTGATTCATACATTGCTTGAGTTTGCACTCACCGGTCTGGCGGCAGTCGGATTGATTTACCTGATTATGGTGCTTCAGTTTGCTTCATGGCGGCAGCCGCTGGCCATTCTGGCAGTCATTCCGCTTGCCCTGGCCGGTGGTCTGATCGCGGTGTCGGCCACGGGATACGGCGTGGATGTTTCCATCGGGATGGGTGCGTTGACGCTGATCGGGATTGCCGTAAACAACGGTATCGTACTGGTCGATTTCGCCAATCGCCGGATGCACGCGGGTCTGACGGCGGTGGACGCATGGCGGCAGGCTATCCGGATTCGTCTGCGCCCGATCATGATGACGGCAGCCACGACCATCGCATCGCTTTTGCCCATCGCGCTCGGTATCGGCGGCTCCTCGGAAATCTTTCGGCCATTTTCCTGCATGGTCATCGGCGGCCTGCTGGCCGCCATGGCGGGCACGCTGATAGTTTTACCGGCATTGCTACTTACAGGGACAACGAAGAACCGGGTTTGATGACATTCAAGGCGATTGCCGTGCTGCCGGTGGTGTTGTGCTGGCAGGACCGCCGTTCGGGCGCTATGATGAATGAACCACAAGGGGTATGATATGGATACTGAGAAACATAGGAAAACTCATATTGAGTGGACACTCGAGATACTAAACTGGACGGGTCATTTTGCACGGCTTATCGTCAGTTTGGCTCTCGTTCTTGCGACGATACTTATTGCCATAGCATTCTTCCATGACGTTTATCTGGCTGTTATGAAGAATCCTTTCATCACCGGCTTTATTCATGCTATTGGTGCGTTGCTTCTATTGTGGACCATGGTGGAACTCATCAATATGGAAAAACGTCTTCTCCACGAAGGATCAGTAGATATATCGGTATTTATTGAGGTTGCACTCGTTGTTATGGTACGCGAGGTTATTCTGCTGCCGGTCAGAGAGCCTCATGCGTCATGGATTGACGTTGCCATGTGGACCGGTGCAGCCACCCTGCTGGGGCTAACTTTTTTCCTTGTCAGGCAGGGGCAGCGCTGGAAGCAGACTCGTAAGTGAAATTAAGTGAATACGTTTGTCAGCCTGCACCTGAGTTACAGATGATGGACGTGCGGTATTTTGCCTGTCATAAATACACCCTGTTTACAGAGGGAGAGGAGACCGATGGCCCGTATCATGCTGTTTTTCGTATTGACGTGTCTGTCAGCCACAGCGGCGTTCGCTCATGTCGGTGTGGTAACCGAGGTGACGGGAAGCATTGAATTACAACGTGGCGAAGAGGTGTTTACGGTAGAATCCGGCGTGGATATCATGCCAGGTGATCTCCTGCGTTCCAATAAAGAAAGTTCAGTTCAGGTGGATATGGATGACGGTTCCATTCTTTCCATCGGCGCCAACAGTACACTGCAAATTGATGACTATAAGCTGCGTGAAGACAAGAGTGTTATTTCAGCTTCGATTGCGCTTGTGTCCGGCTGGTTACGTTTCGCCGTGGCCAAACTGCATCAGCAGGACAGCAGCTACCGGTTTCATATGCCCACGGCAGTGCTTGGCGTGCGCGGCACGGAAGGTGTGCTGGAGGTGACCGGTGAAGGCGATAAGGTGGAGTCGCGTGTCATGCTGGAAGAAGGAAAAGTAGATGTTGCCGAGGAGGTAAGAAAAGGACAGTTGAGGGGTGCACGTGTTGTACTCCGGTCCGGCCAGTATGCCAGCCGTCGCCGTGGCAGGCTGTTGAAAATGTTGCGGCGTGCGCCCTTTGCATTCCGTAACCGAATGCCGGCACGATTGCGGATAAAACTTGTTCGCCGCATCCGTATGCTCAAGCGCCGTGGTGTTCCGCCCCGTCGCATTCGCGGAATGCTGAGGCACAAGATGCAACGTCATCTACGACAGGAAATCAGACAGAAAAGAATGCGGAAATTCAAGCATACCCGGCAGAAAACGACTCAGAAGCAGCGATTTAGGCAACAGAAGATGCGTAAACGTCATCAACGTCGTCACCCATGATGTGGTGTAAAGCAGTTAATCCGGATTAATTGAGCCACTTGCAAAACTCATGAGCGGCAATCGGCTTCCCCACTTCGGCCCATTTGATTCGGGCCGTTGGCCCTCACCCTTCGGGCGACCAGAAGTTCGTCCAAACGGCCTGCGGCCTTTTTGTCCGAGCTGGAATTTCGGTCCATGGAACCACCATGCACCTCATTCCA
>JAUZQZ010000110.1 GCA_030950745.1 Mariprofundaceae bacterium
CGAAGGTGGCGTTAATATCTGGCCGGATTGAAAAAAACATACCATTTCATAAGATGTTCGATGCGCTAATTCAGGTATCGCAAGACCATATGCCTGTGGATCAGGCTATGGCGCGTGCGAACAAATTACTGATGGAAGCAACGTCCGGATTTGCTCTTGCACGGTTGAATAGTTGATATTCACGATGTGAAAATTTGCCCATTGTATTGCGGCTGCGTATTGTCGCGTGAATGCATTATTTTAAAAACAACGATGAGACTTGCAGATTATGAGCTTCCACGAATTAAACGCGCGCTTCCGCCGCCTGCATAAGGAACATGTGTCCTGGCGATTATTACACGCAAAGAATGCGCCGTTGATTCTGGCATTTGTTGCCGATCTGTTTGAAGATACCAACGAAATAGCTTTTGCTCGCGCCAAAGTGGCATTGGACAGCGAGCTGGAACTGTGGCGCGAACAAGAGCTGTTGGACAGCGAGGTAAATGCCTCGGCCTATTTGCGCCAATGGATACAAGCCGGTTGGCTGCGTGAGTTGGATGATCAGTTGAGTAAAACCGATGCTTGCGAGGTTGCGCTCAGGTTTTGCTGGCAGTTGGAACAACGTGAAAGTAATGCAACAGGATCGCACTTGCGCATCGTCCAGGATGCCGTACGTGATTTGTCAGTTGCGATCAACCCTGATCCAAAGGAACGTATCGCACTGTTGGAAATGCGACAGGCTGAGTTACAGCGCGAACTGGATGCGTTACATGCCGGCATTGTGCATGAACTATCAGAAACTGAGCAGCGCGAACGGATCATTGAAGTCTATCAGTTAGCAGCAGTGCTGACCGGTGATTTCCGCCGCCTGGAAGATGATATACGGAAGATCGACCAAAAGCTTCGTGTACAGATGATTGAGTCCGATGGCAAACGAGGGGAAGTGATTTCGAATCTTCTGGAGCAGGAACAATTGCTGGCCGACAGCGATGCAGGCCGTGCGTTTCAAGGTTTCTTTCAGCTACTTTGTGATCAGAATCGAAGCACTGAATTGCGTGAACAATTACGCACGATTCTAAGCCGCCCTGCAGCACAACATCTCAGTGAAAAGCAGACACGTTTTCTGGGTAAATTAATGCGTGAACTGAGCCGGGAGAGCGAGCGCGTGTTTCAGGTTCGTCGGCGTACAGAAGAGAATTTGCGCCAATTTATCGAAAGCGGAGCGGCCAGTGAAATGCGTGCAGTAGACCGGCTGCTGTCTCAGTTGGAGCGTTTGGCTGTTGGTTTCAAAGACAGCGAAGTATCATTGCGCCAGGAATTACAAATACAGATCAACAGTGGTCATATCAAAATACAGTCACCTGACAGCCTGCGTCTCAAAATGCCAGAGGAGCAACTCGACACCCGCGATGTTCAAGTGCATCAGAATGCCAACACGCCCAGCGATGCAATGTTGCGGCAGTTACACAGCGTACAAATGATGCAGGTGGCTAAGCGCATCCATCTAACCCTGAGCAATAGTTGTATCCCGCTGAGTATTGCTGCGCTGGCCGAACAGCAACCTGTACAGGCTGGTCTGGAGGAACTGGTCGCTTTCCTGCGAGTGGCAAAAGCGATTGGCGCAACTGAATTACAAGGTAGGGAAACCGTATTGATTAAAGACCGTAACGGGCAGTCCTTAAAAGCGGAAATTCCACATTATTTACTTAGCGCCGAGCAGTTTCCCGAGCAAATTGAGGATTTGATATTATGAGTGATATTGAGACATCGAATTCAGCGCATCCCGACTTGCTGGAGATGCTGAGCGGTCAGGTCGAACGTGCTCATGCGCCAGAGCAACAGAAACCTGATGAAGTCACCTCACAGGTTATACCTGCATACAAACAACAGGACGAATCCGGTGCCGGGGAAGCCCCTGGCGAGCTACTGCCTGAAACAAGGAGGGCACTGGTCGCACTGTTGCGCCACGGCGTGATTATGGCTGCCAATAAGCGACTTCTGTTTGATACCTTATGTCGTGATCAAATGAGGATACAGACACGCCTTGCTGATATGTATCTGCACATGTTGCTGGATGAAAAGGCAGGGTTGGCGATGCTTTTGCAACAGGATGGGGTGGAAACGGATGAAGAGGAGGAGATCAGTACGCTGATCAGCCGGCGCACCCTGACATTGTTTGACACCTTGCTGTTACTTGTTTTGCGTAAACATTATCAAGAACGGGAAGCTGCAGGAGAACAACGGGTAATGATTGATATTGACCGTATTGAAATTGCTCTGCATCCCTTTTTACCGTTGACGAATAGCAGTCGGATGGATCGACGGAGGTTAAACGGGGCGCTGGCAAACATGAAAGAGCGTCGTGTATTAGCAGCTGTGCGCGGTGAAGAAGAACGTTTTGAGATCACCCCTGTGATTCGTTATGTGGTGAATGCAGCATTTCTGGAACAGATGCTGGATGAATACCGGGCACTGGCCGGGGAAGCTACATCCGGTTCGGCGGTGGAGGATGAACATGCGTGATTCCAGACCTGTACCACAACTATTCCCCTGCGGTATGATTAAACTGCATGAACTGTCAGTGTACAACTGGGGATCATTTCACGGATTGCATAATGCCCGCATCGACCCCGATGGCACATTGATCACCGGCGATAATGGTTCCGGAAAATCGACGCTGGTGGATGGACTCATGGCCTTGCTGATCCCCGCTGGAAAAACAACATTCAATGTTGCGGCAGCTCAAGGGGATCGTAGCGACCGTAACCTGATATCTTATGTTCGGGGCAGCTATGGCAGTGCTCATGAAGGCAACCGAACCAGGGTGTTGAATAAACGCGATGGCGCCGTGCTAACCGGACTCAGGGCATTTTATCAAGCAGAGGATGGTTCACAAATCACCCTGGCAGCTATATTTTGGATGACGCATGCCGGCAACTCCTTATCTGATTTGAAGCGCATCTATCTGGTAGCACGCCGAAATGTGAGTTTGAAAGAGTTGCTGGATGCATTTGGTGAAGGTGATCCACGCGCTTTGAAGCAGTTGTTGCGTCAAGACCCATCCATCATCATCTGTGACGAGCGCTTTTCCGAATA
>JAUZQZ010000111.1 GCA_030950745.1 Mariprofundaceae bacterium
GGTGGATGAGCGGCAATCCCACTTTGAGTCCATTTTCGAGGTGGAATGAGGTGCATGGTGGTTCCATGGACCGAAATTCCAGCTCGGAAATGGGCCGAAGTGGGGAAGCCGATTGCCGCTCATGAGTTTTGCAAGTGGCTCTAGCTGCAGGCGATTGATTGACCTTCCCATGTGTGGCTCTAGGCTGCCGAGGCATGAAACGATTGCTATTCCCGGGCTTTGTGATGACGTGCCTGCTGCTTTATCCGGCGGCCGCGCTGGCTATTGTCAATGTCGAGGCTGTTCATGTCGGTGCTCCGACCGAGGGCTTTTCCGGTACGGCAACTGCCTCGGCCGGTGGTGCTTCCGGCAACAGTAACAGGTTTCGGGGCAGGGCCGATGCCCGCTTACAGTGGCATGCCGACAAACATACGGATTTCGCGGTATTCAGTTATGACTACGGCACGAGCCGGGGCCGTACGGACACCAACAGAGAATTTGCCCATTTGCGCCACCGCTTCCAGTTCGCGTCCGCCTGGGCGCTGGAGGGTTTCGTGCAAGCGGAACGTGACGAGTTCGCCCGCCTGTCCTTCCGTGGTTTAGCTGGCGGGGGCCTGCGCCGCACACTGCTGGAGAGGGACGCCGTAGCGGCGGTGTATTTGGGGCTGGGAGCCATGTTTGAGCGCGAGATACTGCGCCGTGATTTCCGCACCAGCGATCCTCGCGGCGAGTCAATCGGTCGGGCCAATACCTACCTGAGTATGCAGACACGATTCAACGCACAAACGCAGTTTTCCAGCACGATTTTTTATCAGCCAGCTGTGGCCGATGCCACCGATTTTCGGCTGCTGGAGGAAGCCGCCCTGCACGTCCGGCTGGTGGACGGCATGGAACTCCGGTTGAATATCGAGGTGCGGTACGACAGCCGTCCGCCGCAGACGGTCAAGACGACCGATATCACCTACACGACGGGTATCACGGTAAGTTTTTAAGCCGGAAAGGAGTTTTGAATGAAATTCAGGATTGTGTTGATCGCACTGTTTTGCACGTTTATATCCGGTAACGCGATTGCCAAGACATTGCCGGACAACACGTTCCCCTATGGTCTGCTTGAACTGCGGGGGTATGCCATGGAAATGAATAAAGATGGGAAATTCAGGATTTATTCTGGCGACACAATTTTTGTTAAGGGATCCTTCAAAATTGAAGGCAATAAAATGACAGTTTTTGACAGTAGTGGCCTGTATGCATGCAGGGGCAAGAGGATGAATCCCGGAATTTACTATTGGACCGTACACGATCACGGATTGTATCTGATGTTGGTCAAAGACAATTGCGGAGCCCGACGAACCGCTTTTCTGGAAGCCCCGCTTACAATGAGCCCTAAACCCGAATAAAGTCTCTTACCGGGCCACCCGGCTACAGCCGGTCCAGCAGTTGCTTTCTTTGTTTTTGTAGCATATCCGGTGCAATAAGGCCTTTTTTGTCCAGCACCCGCAAAAATTCAAGACCGGCCTCGGGCGAAGGATGTTGTGTCATATATTTGGGGATAATTATTTCAAGTTTGCCCCGATACTCATCTTTTGAGATCAGACCCTTGCCCAGCAGGCGGTGCAGGGTGCTGATACGGCTTACTGCATCAGCATCGGCCACCATCGCCACGGGACGGTTTTGTATGCGCGCAGGCGGTTGAGATTGTTTGGTTGCTGGCAACAATGCGGTGTTCATTGTGTCTGGCGTCAGTGTGCTGACCGGCATGGCGAGCAGGTCCGGCCGGCCCCGGTAAAGGGACTGGCCCTGCTGGGGAATCAGTTCCCAATGGGATACGTCGATATCCTCATCAGGGATAGCCTCGACAGCGTAACTCATTCTGGCGTCTTCTTCAGCCAGTTCCGTGAGTTTGAATGCAGCGTCGTTTTCGATGTCGCTGAAATACCAATAAAGACGGCCACCGCTGAAAAAGATATCACCCCGGATTTTTCCCTGATGAAAAGCCACAGCTTGGCCCGGCCTGATATTGGCAAGGGCCTGCCGGATTTGCGGCGCCAGCATGTGAATTTGCTGGTCGGAGAAGACAGGTTTCGGGCCGCTGGAGGCAAGGAAGGTCTCGTTGGTGTACCGGATGCTGCCAAGGGCTTTAAGCCACTGCGTCGTGCTCAGCGAAACAGGCCGGGAACCATCCGATCCGATGAGGCCACGCGCCGGGGCAGCTTTCATGATGCTAACTTCGGCCCGGGTGAGGGAAGGCGCAAGTAAGATGAACGCCATGACAGGCAGCATCATCCAAAGTATGTACGGGAAACGCCGGAACATGCCGGTCATTCCAATGCCGGTTGCAACCGATGTCAACTTTTTCCTGGTTATGTGCTGCGAACATATGAAGATAAGCAACGCATTTTTATCATTACAGGAGGTATATGTCCTTGAACGCATAGAGATCGTTCATCTTGACATCCATTGACGCATGCATAAGTTGGTAACGTGAGCTTCAGATATTTCATCCTGCCTGTATCACTGATGATGGCTGTATTCATTCTGGTTCTTGTTCCACAATGTTCTTTCGCCCAATTACCGCCAGGGCAGCTTTTCAGAAACCCGCAACCGGTTGCAATTGAGAATCTGCCGACAGGTGCCGGGGACACGCCAATCAGTACCGAAGAGCCCTTTTTGTCACGCGATGGCCGGTTTCTTTTTTTCAACAGCGGCAAACAGGAAGGCAACAAGGACCTTTACTATGCCAAAAGAATCGGCAATCGCTGGGTCTATCGGGGACCTGTCGGGCCGGATGTAAATACCGGCAAAGAGGTTGAAGGGCCAACGCTGTCTTCCGATGGTCGTGAGTTGTATTACCACATACGCAAGGGCAATAAATTCAGGATTTACAAGGTGTCCCGGTAGGTGCTCCACCGCATGTGTAAAAAACGAAATCAGTATGGGGATAATGTTATCTTGAAATATATCGGCATTAAAAAAGGGGCCATCCTGTTAGGGCTCGGGCTACTGGTGGCCTGCAGTTCCGGGGACAGGCTGGATAGCATCCAACAGAAGAAAATTCTGATGGCGGTGACCCGCAATGCGCCAACCACATGGTATGAAGGCCGGGATGGTAATGCCGGATTTGAATATGAGCTGGCAAAAAGTTTTGCCGCTTATCTTGATGTCGAACTGAAACTTGTTACGAAGGATAGCGTGTCCGGTATTCTGGAAATGATTCAACAGGGCAAGGCCGATATTGCCGTTGCAGGCCTGACGCGTACTGCTGAACGTGAAAACGGGTTTCTGTTTGGCCCGGCTTACCAGGAAGTCACACAACAGGTGGTTTGCCGGCGGGGTGGTGCACATCCGAAGAGTATCAAGGGACTGGCTGATGTAGAATTGGTGGTGCCGAGCGATAGCAGTTATGTAGAACGTCTGCAGTCGCTCAAACTCCGTTATCCGGGCATTCACTGGCGTGAAAATTCAAGTCTGAATACGGAGAGCCTGCTGGAACAGGTATGGAAGAAAGAACTGGAATGCACCATTGCCGATTCCAATATTGTGGCAATCAATCGGCGTTACTTTCCTGAGTTAAGCGTACGTTTCGATCTGGGCAAACCGCAGTCGCTGGCCTGGATGTTGCCGGCTGATGCTGCTCACCTGCGTGAGAAGGTCAAAGCTTGGTATGAGGTCATAGACAACAATGGTGAGTTGACCGCATTGAAGGGAAAGTACTATGGCTATATTGGAGCTTTTGATTATGTCGATACGCGTACACTGACACGGCGTATCAAACGATTATTGCCAAAGTTCCGGCCAATGTTTGAAGCGGCCGGTATACGTTACGGGATCGACTGGACCTTGTTGGCAGCGCAGTCCTATCAGGAATCGCACTGGAATCCACGTGCAAAAAGCCCAACCGGCGTGCGTGGCATTATGATGCTGACCTTGACCACAGCAAAGGAACTGGGAATCAAAAGTCGCCTGAATGCGAAAGAAAATATTATGGGGGGAGCGAAGTATTTATCGCAAATGCAGAAACGTTTGCCACAAAGCATGACCGAACATGACCGGGAATGGATGGCGCTGGCAGCCTATAATATCGGGTTTGGACACATGCGCGACGTTTTTGTGCTTAGCAAACGCCTGAAAAGAAACCCGGATCTCTGGACCGATGTGAGTACGGTGTTACCGTTGCTGGGAAGGAAAAAATATTATAAAACTTTAAAGCATGGCTATGCCCGTGGCTGGGAACCGGTGCGTTATGTCAAACGCATTCGTGATTATCAGGATATTATTGTAAGAAACTTGGAACGGCAGGAAGTTGCAGGACAATAGTAGTTCAAAAGAGGTCGGTGGCAAACAGGATTAAATGCCATGGAATTCACCCGGAGACGCAGGCACATACAGCCAGTTTATGGCAGGGTTACGGCCAATATCAGGTGAAAGGATTGCGAGCCCATGCCGGTCAGGTTGTTCAATCTCAGGAATGTGCCCGAGGATGAAGCGGATGAAGTCCGGAAACTTCTCACTGGCAATGAAATTGATTTCTATGAAACGCATGCCGGGAACTGGGGCGTATCCTCGCCCGGTATCTGGCTGCACGACGACAGCCACCTTGAACAGGCCAAAGAACTGATTGAGGCCTATCAGCGCGAGCGGGCTACCACTGCGCGGACGACATACGAGCAACTCAGGCGCGAAGGCAAGCACCCGACCCTGATGCAAAATATCCTGAAGCATCCGCTGCAATTCATCCTGCTCGTGCTCATGGCCCTGTTCATCCTCTATGTCAGCCTGAGCCCGTTCCTGCACTTCGGGAGTTAGCCCGGCCTCTTCCCCTAAGTCCGACAGACTCCTAGATCAAGTGATTGAATGGCGCGGAAAACCCAAGCGTATACGCAGTGACAGCAGGCCTGAATATATCAGCCAGTTGCTCAAGGACTGGGCAGACAAGAACGGTATCACACTCGATTTTATCCAGCCTGGAAACCCGCAACAAAATACTTATGTCGAACGCTATTCCCGTACGGTTCGATATGAGTGGCTGTCGGGGTTTCAGGAAGATTGTACCGTAGCTGCTTTAAGCACTCTTTGCATTTGCATCAATATCGTGGCGAAGCTGAGTATACGCATGCTGGAAGCCTCGGTCGTGCCTTTAGTGAAATAAGCTTCAGCATGCCTGAGTTGGGCTTCGAGTGAGCGTCTGGCCACCAGTTGGGCGTCTTCATGGACGGACTCCAACTGCTCTGCCATTTGTGTAAGCTCATTGATAACATCATCAATGTATTGCTTGTCCTTGCCCGGCAGTATGCGGTCTTTGAGGGTCAGGCACTGCCGCATGGTCACAGCCGGAGGCGTGAAGGGCATGCCGGGGATCTCCGTTTGGGTGGTGATTTGCCATTCCCCTTCCTGAAAGGCGGGAGCGGTCTGCGCCGGGATAGCCAGCATGGGCATGCTGGCCAGCAGGCCGGTCAACCGAAACCTGCGCATCAGGCGGCCTGCGACGTATCCGTCTTGTTGGTGGCGGGCATCTGCATATGTTGCGCCAATGCGCCAACAAGCGTGACGCGGATCTGCTTTAACAGGGTGAGAAAGCCGAGCATGTGGATGGAATTACGATCCTTGAGATGTTCAGCCAGATAGGATTCGGCGATCTGAATCATTTCCTCGCACGAACGGTGGGTCATCACCATGTCCGCCGGAGCTGCATTGTCCAGCTTTGCCGCCATCCGGGACAAATCGGCAAGGGTGTCCGTAACATGTTGCTTGTTGATATCGGCTAGCCCCATAAGGGCAAAATTTTCCGAGATACCGGACTGCTCAAGCCATATGTTCCTGAGGGCATCAAGACGGCTTGCAATAGTGTTCATGGCCGGATACTAGCCAAATCAATCACAATGGAAACATTTGCATCAGGCCACTTGGGACGGGTTCTGTCTGCGGTTGCTTATTCCAGCAGAAACATCATGCGTGATGGCCTCTCTGAGGGTGGTTTGTAGTTGTTGTAGTAGTGTGACGAAACTGAACATCTGCATGCTGGCACGCCCGCTTACATTTAAGCCGTGGTGCGATATTGTCCATGACTGTGCTGTGCCACTAATTAATGTCATGAACACTTGATGAAATATCAACATTTACTAAAACATGACAACAACTCATGCCAATAGAAAATGTCATGAAGCACCGCCGGATATAAAGTATCGAGTGGGAGAACCCCTTATGAAGCGCTGTGTGAGGAGCTACAATAAGCTGTTAACCTGAACTATTCATGAATCGCCGTGATGATCGCGCCGGGCCTTTGTTCGCAACAAATGCTTGCGATAAAGGGCGTAGCCATGCTTACGGACGCCTGATTAGGTGAATTGCGCTTGCGCAAGAGAGGGCACCCTGGGGTGGTGCGCAAGAGAATATCCCCTGGGGGAGCAAGGATTTGTTGCGAACAAAGGAACAAGTGAGGGCGCGGCAGCATTTATGAATAGTTCAGGTTAATTGTGCCCGAGATCTATATTACAGCAGACAAGATCGTCCTCATGTGCTTTCACGCACGCCACCAACTCCCGTAGCATTGTTTTTAATTGTTTATACCTGAAAGGTTTGGGTAATACATAGCACAATTCCGATTTGCTCGTTCCGATATTCGTAAGCATCGTCGTTGTAATGATAAACCTCTGAGAAGGCGCACGTTTGCGAATGGTTTTCACCAACTCTAGCTCCCTCATGCCAGATATCCTGCTATCAATGATAATAGCTATTGGTTTAATATATTGTGGTGAGGTAAAAAAATCCAAATAGGCTTCCGCACTGTTGAATGATGCGGCTTTATAACCCTCAACTGCAACCAGAGATCCCATTATTTCCCGTACCACTGGCTCATCATCAACAATATGAAACCACATAGCTGCCTCCAAAAGATAGAATTATCATAGCATATAATCCTATCAAAATATACGTAGATTACCTAGTTAATACTGCTTATGTCAATCCCTAACCGAATATCCCTGGACTACAAGTCGTGGGATTCCCTATGCGCGTCGCATGAAGGGACTTTTACATCATGATTCTTCTCCGGACCACTGCATCTTCACCCTTTCCAGCCAGCCACGATGGAGCCTCGCCCCTTTAGGGAATAGCGACAACCTTCCTTTCGCCCAAAGGTGAGGCGGTTCCACCATCCCCGGATAGCACACTAATTGAGGAAAATATCATTATTGGTTAAGTATATCGCCTATACAGCGATAGTAATAAAACTTATATCTTGGATTAGATTACCTATTGAGTGGAAAATATTCCTCTTTATCGGAGTTGTAATGAAAATTACGGATCAGAATTTTATGGCACAAATGCGAATTCATGAGCTAGAAATTCAGACTCGCAAGGACATGGTTGGTTTCATGGAAGATGATGCGGAATTACTGAAGGACTGCGGTGCTTTTCTTCGAACGGAAATCGATGATATTGTCGCTCAGTTTTATTCTCGCTTGGTGGAAAATGACGATATGGATCGCATCATCGGCAATGCCGATACTCTGGAACGATTGCACCGTTCCATGCGGCAATATATTTACGAGTTGTTTGTCTTCGACACAGGTTTTGTTTATGACACTTATCAGCAAAGCCTGCTTAACCAGGTCACTATCGCCAAAGAAAAGGCTGATTGCTATGCTCGTATACTTGAGGAGAAAGTGGTTCAACGGACACAGGAAATCAATGACAGCGAGGGACATCAGCGGGGAGATGAGGTTCTCACCAGTGTTGGCAAGATATTAAGTGCTATTTGCCGGGAAGGTGATACGCCCGCCCGAATCGGTGGTGATGAATTCTGCGTCATCCTGCCACATACAACCGACGAAAAGTCCCGGCCATTCTGTGAGCGTATTATTGCAGAATTTAAGAAATCACATGATGGCGCTTACAGCCTGAGTATTGGTATTGCCCAAACCGGGCCGGACACTGTCCTGGCCGCTGAGGATTTTGTACCTAAAGCCGATGCTGCGATGTATGAATCAAAAAATAATCCGGACAGCCAGATCACCATTTACCAACCCACGGACGCCCGTCTTCATGCTGTATAAGAGGATCACCAGTCAGGCATGGTTACCAGGAGTCTATAGTGGCCGAAATGTCAATTGTATATAAAATGTTGAAATGTAGAAGAAATTCTGAAAGAGTTCTACGTATAAGTCTTATGGAGAGTCGTATGAAACATCTAATAATTGGTGAAGCCACCGATATTTGTGGTGTTCGAGTCAACACCATCAAGCGCTGGATCAAGGCAAGGAAATTTATTCATGCAGACTGATGCTCCGAGCATCCTGATGGTGGAGGATGATGAAATGCTGCTGGAATTCTACGAAGCGGCATTGGTGCCTGAATATGAAGTTTTGACGGCAACTGACCTCGCCTCTGCGCTGCATGTCTTACAGGGGCAGCATGTGGATGCGGTGGCTTGCGACCTTCATCTCGGGGGTGTCAGCGGGTTGGAGTTGCTGAGATGGATCAGTGAGAATCTGCCTGGGTTGCTGGCCCGCACCGCTGTTATCTCCGGTGAATCTGAGCCTAAGTTAGGTGGTTTTGACGTGCTGGTTGCAGGTAAACCGATTATGGCAGAAGGATTGCACCAAGTCTTTGGTCAATTGCTGACCCGGAATGATGCCGGGAAGTCGGTGCATGGTTCTGCTGCATAGGAATATTGGAACACGTGTGGCATTTATGCTGAAAATTTCCGCAGCTGGATATGATGACCACCATACGCCCGTCGGTCATGAGCGCCAACCGTGCTGTAAAAAATGGAGGGCGCTCTTTGCTGAATAAGTTGAAACAGATCACTGCCATAAGTACTGTAATGATCAGTAGTGCTGCTCTGCTCGGCTGGTGGACGGATCATACCGTGCTGGCCATATATCTGCCGGGTATCAGCAACATGACCTTCAATACGGCTCTCTGTTTTATGCTGGTAGCGCTGGCCTGCAGTATGCCGGACAGAGACGTGCAGCCCTTTGTTTCGATCCGGTTTGGTGTTGGCGTATTGGTCGGTCTGGTTGCTGTTTTATCGCTCTCTCAGGATTTTTTCGGCCTGCGTCCCGGTATTGATAATCTACTGTTTGAGTCACACGGCTACGGTCTTACCGGCCCGTATCCGGGGCGCATGTCGCCGCTTACTGCGGCAGGACTTCTGTTTATCGGTACGGCGCTGGCTCTGCTGTCTGTGCATCACAACAGATCGAACCGTTTTGTCTCCGCCACACATGCATTAATTTTGTTGGCAGGGATGGTTGGTCTGACGGGCATCGGCATAAACCTGCTGGTGACGGCATCTGCTTCCAAGGCTTATGCACACCTTTCCTCCATTTCCCTGTTTGCAGCCACCTCCCTACTGCTGCTGGCAACCGCCCTGATAAGCATATTTCAGCAGCGCTGCCGCAAGAGTGGGACAAATCTGCTACTGCACTCCGGCATTGAACTAATGTACAAGCTTAAATATCCACAAAAGTTTGCCCTGATCAGCATCATCCTGATTGTGCCGATGGCGTTTCTTATGCGAGATGCAATCAGACTTGCAAAACACAATGTCGCCAGCGCCCGCCTGGAAATTGGCGGCATCGAGCACATCAGGCGGGATGTGGATCTGCTCAAAGCCATCCCCGAGCATCGCGGCATGGTCAATGCCCGCTTCTCCGACCCTTCTCTGTTCCGGCAGAAACTGCCTGAAAAAACTGCACAAATTGATCGGCTACTGAACGAACACTCCCGCATGAATCAACTGCAGGACAAACAGTTGCACAGTCTACAGGGATGGGCGGAAATCACTGCCAACTGGGCTTCCGTCAAAGAGAACCTTCCGGATCGATCGCGGCAATGGCAGCTGCACACAGAGATCATTGCCATGATCGCCAGACACCTGCGTGATGAGGCTGATGAGAGTGGTCTCACTTTCGATGAAACCCCGCTGCTGCATAACCTGCTGGTGGCACAGCTACAAGTGATGCCCAGACTGCTGGAGCAGATTGGGCAGTTACGAGGCCAGGGCGTGCGCTTGATCAGCAACAACAACATCTCCAGGGATGAGCAACTGATGCTTGACACCATGGTCAGCCGGACTGGTCAGAGTTTGCAAGAGATGACACAGTTGCTCACGCAGGCCTCAGCGACGCAGAATACGAAAATTCTGGCGGATATGTTCAGCAATATGGCAGATGCAACTCATAAATTTATTGCTACGGTAAAGCGCCAGTTCATAGCTGACGGCGGTTTTCCCCTGTCTGCCGAGGCCTATTTCAAACAGGGCACCGCAGCCATTGATCAGGGTTATCAACTGTACGACGTTTCGCTGGGATTTGTTGAGCAACAGCTACAACAGCGTATTCATCGTCTCCTTATGAAGCAATATAATATCAAACTGACAGCCATGTGGCTGGCGATTGTGCTGCTGTTCCTCTTTGCCTCCTTCTATCGATCGGTCATGAACACCATTCAGGCACTGGACAGCATAGCCAGGAACATGCGCAGCGGCGATATGGATAAACTTCCCTCCCTTCCGACCAACGATGAACTGGGCTCTATAGTCGAGTCGTTCAATACCGTAGCCGGGGAGTTGGTACGCATCAGCTCATTTATGAGTGCGGTGGTCGATCATGCTGCCGATGGCATTATCACCATTGATACTGAAGGTACGATCAAATCATTCAATCCCGCCTCGGAGCGAATGTTCGGCTATAAGGCCAGGAAAGTCGTTGGGCAGAACATCACCATGCTGATACCTGAGCAATACCGCGAGCGCCATCTGGCCGGGTTGCAACGCTACTGCGAAACAGGTGATGGTCGGATGATCGGCACACCAACAGAAGTGCACGGGCTAAGAAAAAACGGTGATGAATTTCCCATGCAACTTTCTATCAATGTCATGTTCATCAATAATCGCCAAATGTTTCTCGGCATGGTGCGCGATACAACGCAACACCGGGAGATAGAGAATCAGCTGCGCCATGCCCAGAAGATGGAGACTGTCGGTGCGCTGGTCGGCGGCATAGCGCACAACTTCAACAATCAACTGGCCGGCATTATCGGCAAAACCTATATGGCAAAAACACGTCTCCGCGAGCAACCGGAAAAAGTCCTCGCTTACCTTGAATCAATCGAAGTGATATCACTTCAGGCGAGTGATATGATCAAACAGTTATTGACTTTTGCTCGTAAAGATTTTTTCAGCACCAAACACAACACGCCGCTGGCTTTGCTGATCAAAGAGGGGTTCAATACCAGCAAACTGGGCATTCCGGAAGATATCAATCTCTCTCTGAATGTCACTGCATCAGACGTGGTGGCGTTTTGCGATGCCACTCAGATTCAGCAGGTGCTGATGAATTTGATGAGCAATGCCCGTGATGCTATGAGGGATTGCACAAAAAAGAGAATCCGGGTCAGTCTGGACGTTTGCGTACCCGACGCCGATTTCTTCAAGCAACACCCTGAACTTGCTGTTGGCGAATATGCTTGCCTGCAAGTCTCCGATTCCGGCATCGGTATGGACGAAGAAACCATGCAGAGAATTTTTGATCCCTTCTATACCACCAAAGAGGTGGGTCAAGGAACCGGGTTGGGCCTCTCCACCGCCTTCGGTAGCATCACTTCGCACGAGGGGGTGATTGAAGTGGATAGCAAACCCGGTAGCGGCACGACATTCCGGGTGTATCTGCCGGTTGTTGAAGCGCCTGAAACAAAAACCCGGAGGAGTGCTCAATCATTTATACCCAGTTCAGGCCATGGAGCGCTACTTCTCGTCGATGATGAACCGCTCATCCTTCACGCCATGCAGGAGGTGTTTGAAGAGTTCGGTTACCAAGTAATCACAGCCCGTAATGGTACCGAAGGGCTTACCTGCTTCCAACAGTTTCAACGTGGCTTTGATGCTATTATCACCGATGTGGTGATGCCAGAGATGGGTGGTGTGGAGATGTTCCGGGAAATCCGCTGCATGAACAGCACCGTGCCAACAGTTTTTATGACCGGTTACGACCAAGGCAACGTGCAACTGCAAGCTAACGAGAAAGAAAATACCGCAGTCATATCAAAACCGGTTGAAATTCCTGAATTATTACGGCTACTTCAACACATCTTGAGAAAAGAAAAAAGCTATTTATCGCGAAAAAAGGTGAGCGCTGTTGCTTGAATATCCGGCACTTGTTTATTGCTACGCGCATCACCGAATGGCCCGGGCCTGTTAAGGAAACTCTAAACAAGTCATGAATTCGTATCTTGTGTCCAGAATATTCAGAGCTTCCTTAACACTGGTTCGATCAGCCGGATCACCATTTGCCAATCTGCTGGCGCCTGTCTTCATGCTGTGTAAGAGGATCGCCAGTCAGGCTTGATTAAATCGTAAAAAGTCCGTCCATGGCCTTTTTAGTGGCCGAAACGTCAATTATATACATAGCATAAAAAAAGGTTGAAACATAAGAGAGATGCTGAAAGGTTTACATCATAAATCATTATGGGTGGTTAACATGAAATATATAACAACTGGCGAAGCTGCCGAGATTTGTGGTGTTCGAGTCAACACCATCAAGCGCTGGATCAAGGCAAAAGAGATCGATGCGATACGAACCCCCGGTGGACACTGGCGCATTACCAGGGATGCATTCATCCGGTTTCTGAACGCGTATCACATTCAAGCGCCGGACGCCCTGCTGGAGCCGCAGGAAAAGCACCGTATTCTGGTGGTGGACGATGATCCCGGTATCCAGATGTTTGTCCGTGATACAATGGAAATGGCACCGTTTCCAAACACTGTGGACGAGGCGCTCGATGGTTATACGGGGTTGGTCAAGATTGGCCTCATACGCCCGCGGTTGCTCGTGCTGGACATAATGATGCCTGAAATCAATGGGTTGGAAGTGCTTCAACGCCTGAAAGCGGAACCCGAACTATGGGAAAATATGAGTATTCTGGTGCTGACGGGGGCCCAGGATCACACGTTGCTGGTGCGCAAACTGAAAGAGGCGGGGCCGGATGCCATCTTATTCAAGCCTGTTGGCGTTCAGGAACTGCTGCAAACGGTGACCCGTCTTATTGTTGGCCAACAGCCTGCCGGAAATACAGGGAAACTCATTCATGCGGACTGATACTCCAGGCATCCTGATGGTGGGGGATGATGAAATGCTGTTGGAATTCTACGAAGCGGCATGTGCATGCAGTGCCTGAGCCCTTCATTTCGGGGGTGCCACGAATTGGAGTTGCTGAGCTGGATCAGCGTGAACCTGTCCGGGATTTTAACCCGGAATGACGACGGGGAGGTGTATGGTTTTACTACGTAGGAGTGTTGGAATACGTCTGGCACTTATGTTGGGCCTGTTCCTGACGCTTATGCTCGGGGGTGGCTACATCTGGCTGGAAACCAGAGGCAGTGATTTCGTTGCTGAGGAGGCATCCCGACAGGCCGAAGCTACGGCGCGATCGTTGGTGACCAGCCTGAATAGCATCATGCTGGCCGGCCGGGGATCCATCGCCCACGACTGGCTAAACCGCATCAGCCACCTGCCGGATATTGAATTGGCCAGGGTATATCGCGTAGATGGGACGGAAGCATTTCAGGATACTGAAACCATTCAGCAGGTGAATGGATTTCTCGGTGAAGAGCGCTTTCATCGCCAGACCGGCGGGCAGGCGGCTCATGCGCCGATAGCCATACGGAAACCGTTGATGTCGGTGGCCCGAGGTCAGGTGGCAGAAGCCAGCATCAAAAATGGCAATCATTTCACCCTGATGTCTCCGATTCATGTAGAAAATAACTGTATGGAATGCCACGGATACACAAACAATCCCATTCGAGGCGTGCTGGTTTTGCGGATGTCTACGCAACAAACCGCCGCTGGAATGGCCGCTATAGAAAAGAATATGGCCGTCATCTTTGCCGGCATCGCTTGCTTGCTGGTGGTTGGAGCAGGGATGGGTACGCGCCAGTTGGTGTTAAAACCATTGAAACAACTGAACACGGCAACAGAACAAATTTATCAGGGGGATTTTGCTTATCGCTTATCCATGCAGCGGACAGATGAGTTTGGGATGGTTGCGTCCAAATTCAACATGCTGGTGGCCCGTCTGGTCGATCAAATCAATAGGGAGCAGCAGCTGCGCCTGCAACAGGAAGGCTTGACCCGCACCATATTCGCCCTGTCGCGGGGGTTGGTCAGCGACAAGGTATTGTATCAAGTAGGCGAACTGGCGAAGGAAATCATAGGTGCACGTTATTGCATGGTAAGCAATAAGGATGAGGAGGGGAACAAACACTTTATTCCTCTTGGCATGAGCGAGGAAGAAGAGAAAGCCCTCACCCACCCACCGGAGGAGGGTAAGGGATTGCTGGGGTTGTTGTGGGACGAGCACCGTATCGTGCGCACGGACGATATTGCCTCACATCCGGCCAGCGCAGGTTTCCCCCCGGAGCATCCGAAGATGTCCAGCTTTCTGGGCGCACCGCTCATGTTTGGCGATGAAATTCTGGGCACGATTTGTCTTACCGACAAGCTGAACGGGCAGCCATTTACCGAGGAAGACGAGACTACAATACAAACGTTGGCTGCGGTGAGCGCTGTAGCGCTATCCAATGCGCGGCACATGGAATTGTTGCGTGCAAGCAACGCGGGACTTGAACAGCGTGTTGAAGAGCGCACCGCGGCCCTGGCGCACAGCAATAGCCGTCTGCGCAGCCATGAAGTGGAACTGGAACTGATGAATGAAGAATTGGCAAACGCCAGTGAAGCCAAGAATCAATTTCTGGCCAATACCAGCCATGAATTGCGTACGCCGCTTAATGCCATTATCGGATTTTCCGAGCTGTTGACCAACCCGCGTATCGGTGAACTCTCTGGAAAACAGCTGCGCTATGTGGAGCATGTCCACACCAGTGGCAAGCGCCTGCTGAACATCATTAACGACCTGCTGGATATCAGTAAGATCGAAGCGGGCATGATGACAATTGATGAATCGACATGCACGCCCGGCGTGATCGCCGATCAGGTGGTGAATGAACTGATGCCACTGGCCGGGGAAAAGTCTCTGCAACTGGAGCTGCACAAGGATGAAGGTGCGGATCGGGATGTGGTGGTGGATGCCGATAAATTACGGCACATTCTCATCAATCTCGTCGGCAACGCCATTAAGTTTACGCCCGGAGAAGGCCATGTGGATATTCACATGGGCGTCAAACGGGTCGATAAGGCGATGCTGGTTACTTTTTCGGTAGCGGATGATGGCATTGGTATTGCACCAAAAGATCGGGAACGCATCTTTGAACCCTTTGTGCAGGCCAAAGGCGGTCTGGATCGGGAACGCGGTGGCACGGGCCTGGGGCTGGCACTGACCCGCAAGCAGGTTCACATGCTGGGTGGCGACATCCGTCTTGACAGCGAGGAGGGCAAAGGTGCTGTATTCACTGTAAGCATTCCCGTTCGAATGGTGGATGCGTCCGCCAGCAAGGCCATCCAGCAGCAGGAAACAGTTGAAGCGACAGCAGTAGTGGATGAAAACATGGAGGCCATACCGAATGAAGGACCGCAGCCCAGAATCCTGATTGTGGATAGGGATCGTGCGCGCGCCGTCCACCTCAAGGAGATGATGGAGCAGGAATGCTACAGGGTGATATGCTCTGATATCGCCCATGCCGCAGTCGCGGCACAGCGTGACATTCCATTCCTGATTATGCTGGGAATTTGCGCTGAGGACGATCAGGCGTATCAGCATTTGCAAACACTGAGAACGCAAGCAAGCACCCGCAATATCCCCGTAGTTCTGGTGGGAGGGACGGCATCCGAGCCCGAGTTTTCCATTGGCACGGTGGATATGGTGGAGAAGAATATGCCACGGCAGGATTTACTGGATATGATTTCACGCTATGGTCACCATGCGTCCATCCGTCCGTCAACGCCAACCGTGCTGGTGGTGGATGATGACGCCTCGGTGCGTGCATTCCTGAAGGAGTCTCTGGTTACGGAAGGCTACCATATTCTGTGCGCCACCAATGGCGACGATGGCGTCCGGATGGCCATTGAACGTGAACCGGATTTGATTATTCTGGATTTAATGATGCCGGGCATTACCGGTTTTGATGTACTCCGTCGTTTGCACCAGTCTCCAGGCGCGGCTGATATCCCTATCATTATTTATACAGCCAAGGACTTGTCGCGTGAAGAATCTTTACACCTCGGACGTGAAGCAGAGCGCGTGCTCATCAAGGGCGTCGCGGGACGTGCGGAGATTTTACGGCAGTTGCAAAAGCTGGAACTGCTCTATCCCGTACAGGCGCATCTCGTGGACGCGCAGGTCAACTGCTTCAACCAGCGTTATTTCCGCAGACGGCTTGAACAGGAAACAGAGAATTCCAAGCGCTACTCGCAGCGGTTCTCTCTGGTTGGCTGGCAGGTTGATGAATACGATACCTACATTCACCAGCATGGCGAACGCTGGGGTATTGCGGCCATGAAAGAGATGATTGAAATAGTTAAAGGTACGACCCGGAACGGCGATGTTTGTTCCCGCGTAGGTATGGCGCGCTTTATTCTGATGCTTCCCGGCATTACGCCAGCCGGTGCGGAGCGCGTGGCGGAAAAACTGCGCATTCGTATCCGTCACACACGCTTCCCGCTGCCAGAGGAGCCAGCTGGTAAACTGACCGCATCCTTTAGCGTGGTCCACTTCGGGGAGGATGCTGAAGAGGCG
This sequence comes from Mariprofundaceae bacterium, assembly GCA_030950745.1. Taxonomy (GTDB): domain Bacteria; phylum Pseudomonadota; class Zetaproteobacteria; order Mariprofundales; family Mariprofundaceae; genus JAUZQZ01. The sequence continues at coordinate 16,669 of JAUZQZ010000111.1, forward strand.
CAAGCTCTGGTCAATCAGCTTACGCAACGCCTTGATGTTGCTGTCCATGCTGGTGGCGACCAAACGATTCTTCTGGCAGGCGAAGTGTAATATATGGCACACATCCTCATCGTGGATGACAATGAACTGAATCTGGAGCTGTTCAGGGATGTGCTGGAACTGGAGGGATTCGAGGTTGACATAGCAACATCCGGCAAAAATGGTGTGAAAAAGGCGCGTACCATGCAACCGGATTTGGTGTTGATGGATATGCGCATGGACGGCATGGACGGGCTTGAGGCCATGCGGGTTCTGAAAGGTGATGCGTCCACGAGCCATATCCTGGTGGCTGTGCTTACGGCATCCGCCATGAAAGGAGATAAGGAACGCTTGCTGGCAGAAGGTTTTGATGCCTATCTGCAAAAGCCTATTGATCTTGCATCATTTGCCGATGAAGTGCGTTCCCTGCTGGAAATGAATGTGAAGCGTGACAACTAACCTGCATTATTCATAAATGCTGCCGCGCGCTTGCTTGTTTCTTTGTTTGTACCAAATCCCTCATCCCCCAGAGGATACTCTCTTGCGCAACACCCCAGGGTGCCCTCTCTTGCGCAACACCCCAGGGTGCCCTCTCTTGCGCAACACCCCAGGGTGCCCTCTCTTGCGCAAGCGCAATTCACCTTGCCGCAATTCACCTGATCGGTCGTCCGTATGCATGGCCACGGTCTCCTTCCTCGGAATGGCCGCTTCGGGGCCACACTGTCCGTTGCGAACAAAGCTCCAGCGCACAAAAAGGCCAAAGGCCGTTTGGGCGAACGTAAGGTCGCCCGCAGGGTGAGGGCTGAAAGCCCGAATCAATCATCACGGCGATTCATGAATAATGCAGGCTAAGAAAGGCCTGAAAAACTACAAGAACGTAATTTTCCAGTACACAAAGGCAAGTACTTACGCGCATGATCTTGGCAGGTCATTCATGACCTGCACGGGTGCTCTAACTTTTTTAGAACATCCCCAGGGGCCTTTAGTGTCCAAAATATCAATTGTAGATATAAGATAAAAAAGGCTTGAAGTATACAAAAATGTCTGTAACAGTTCTGCATCTAATTCTTACGCCGGGGGGGGATATGAAATATCCAAAAACTGATATTGAAGAGGGCTTTAAGTGGGGCGAAAACACAGTAGAAGGGGGAAGAATCCATGCCCTCAACAAATAAATACGCGTATTCCCACAATTTTATACCGAACGGATATGCTACGTTAAATAGCAAAGGGGTAATTGTGGAATCCAACCCCGAGTTTGGGGAACTTCTGGGCCTGAAATGCGGAACACTGCCTGAAGGAAAGTTTTCATCCTTACTCGATAGGAAGCAACGGGGTGTATTTGAAGCATACTGCAAAAGCATCGCCGGATCGGAGGTGCCCCTCACATGTGAACTGCCCCTGCTGAAACAGGACGGCGATGAATGTTGGGTAATGTTGACCGGCTATCGTCAGGATGTGGCACGTAATGACTACAAAATTCGGGTGCTTATGTTCGAGATTGTTATGCACAAACATGTAAAAGATGATCTGTTAATTGGAGAGGATGAAAAATGCTCCATACACGCCCGAGATACCCATGATAACGCAGCTTATGAGCATGCAGCTTCCAATGACGGGCATGAACTCACAGGTATTCGGACGCTAACCCACAGTTTATTGCTGTCCCAGGAAAAGAGGCATGAGAAAATGAATCTTGCCTTACGTGATGATATTGGTCAGGCGGTGGCCGCTATCCAAATGTATAATGCGGGTAACATAAATTATTGTCTTCGGGGTGACTGTAGCAAGGCACAGAAAGGTCTACGAGAGGGCCAAGCTGTGGTGGAAAAACTGATGAAGAGCATTCGGGGAATGCTGCAAGACAGTAGTTTAGCAGAACTAGATTTGCATGAGGCGCTGGACGCATTGATTCAGCGGAAGGAAAATGTCGGCTCCGAATGGATCTTGGACGTGAAGGAAAATGCCAACAAGCTTCCCAAAAAAGTACAAATCCCCCTATACCAAGTAGCTTGTGAAGCTGTGGATAACATCAGACGTCATGCTAAGGCCACAAAAGCCTCAATAAAACTCAATGTTGATTCAGGTATGGCAAAACTAACTATTGAAGATAATGGCTGTGGTTTTGATATAGGCAAAACGGCAATGGGCCTGGGGCTTGTTCGCATGCGCGAACGCGGTCTGGCATCGGGGGGAAGTGTACAGGTGAAAACCCGGACTGGTGATGGCACATGCATCAGCATGCAACTGCCGGTAATTCCGCGTTGCCTAACCGAAGGGTCAAATACGTTGCCTCATATTTGATGTAACTTTTAAGTTGATATGAGCTTCGCCAGCCCATCTTTATGTAGGCAACTGAAATTATGACATTAACCTCCATGTTGCTCTTTCGAACATTTACACCTGTTTCATACTGCCATGCGGCTTAACCGGGAGCTTTTAGATAGAGCATTATCCTTAATAAATTTAGGAAATGCCCCTATATACATCTATTTACCTGAGGTTAGTGTGCATTTATGGGTAGCAATGCAGCCAAAATGAAACCAATAGATATTCAGATTGTGAATGAAGACGTGCTGATATGTTCTGCACTTTGTTATTTACTTGAAAGCTATGAGGATATTAAAGTGGTTGCCGAATCGACTAGTGCCGATGATGGTTATGCCCATTACGCCGACACCCATCCCGACATTGTGCTTTTAGATATGAACATATCGGGAGAAAATAGATTTACCTTTCTGCAGCAACTACTAATCCAGGATACAAAAGCTAAAATTATTATTCTGTCCGGTTATGATAATATTATTTTTCCTCAAAAGGCTTTAGCCTTGGGTGCATTAGGCTATGTGACTAAAAACTCCTGCCCTACAATACTGCATGAAGCGATTCTCAAGGTAGCAAATAGCGAACGCTTTATTGAAGAGAAACTTGCTCAAAAGATCGTACTGGGTCATGCGGATAATCCTCCGCCTGAGAAGGTTCTGACCTCACGCGAATTCGAAATCTTCGGCCTATTGGCACAAGGTTACAACGTACAGGAGATTGCCAAAAAACTGCATCTGAGTCCGAAGACCATCAATGTTCACCGGGATCATCTTCAAAAGAAAATGCATATAAAAAATTCAGTTCAACTGGTTCACCAGGCTCTGAAACACGGGATTAAATTTCTTTAAACCTCTTTCCAGTACAACTGTTCATAGGGGTATTCTTCAGCTACTCTCTGAATAATACATGTTAGCTCTTTGACGATCCTATATACATAACCGTCAAAATCATCTTATTTGCCACCATGCAATATCGTTGTGTAATGCTTACCAAGACCTCAAATATAATCTAAAAAACCTTATTACAATAGGTAATATTACTATAAAAAATCAATAAATTACCTAACTTTATATAAAAAAATTTACTAATGTTTTTTATTCCATAACCGATAGGTAGATATTAATTGGCATTGGGCGTGCGTCAGTGCGTCAATGAATGCCTATTGGAAATAGTTTTCAGACCGTCGATTGATTTGGATATATCGGGTTTGATTGATATGCCATATTCAATACGGGATGCGATGAAACCAAGGCTTGCGGCTGTAAACGGAAGGGGCATGGCATGAACAAACAAGGGAAAGGCGGATGGATAATATAAAAAAGCCAACGGCCAATGAGGCCGAAAATGAATTCCTGACATTCATGTTGGCTGGTGAGGAGTATGGTGTTGATATTCTCACTGTACAGGAGTTGCGCGGCTGGGAGCCAACGACTCCGATTCCAAATTCACCATCCTATGTACGCGGCGTGATTAACCTGCGCGGCGTTGTGGTGCCGATCATTGATCTGCGTAACCGATTCAACCTTGAGCGTATTGATTACGGCCCGACCACGGTGGTGGTCATTGTGAAGGTAAAGGATGAAACGCATGAGCGCATTCTCGGCATTGTCGTGGATGCTGTCTCCGAGGTGTACAACATCTCCGAATCCGATCTGCAACCG
>JAUZQZ010000112.1 GCA_030950745.1 Mariprofundaceae bacterium
ACTAGACATGGCGCAGGCCTTCATGGCGCTTTTTTACCACCTTTGGGGACAAGTCTGCCATCGTACCACTTTACTTAAAGCAGACGCATCAAGTGTATTTCTGCAATGTTTTTCATGCTCACCCATGGGCAAGCTTGTAGAGCATATACTGGTTCAGACTTACGCCTTCTGTTTTTGATTCCATCGCCAACCGTGCATGCAGGCTTTTCGGCATGCGAAGCGTGATCTTGCCGCTGGCGCTGGGGATTCCGGAAGGCTCGGGGATCGGCCTGTTTTCTGCCTCCAAAGCATTCAGGCAGGATTTAACCGCAATGCGTACCTCCCGTAATGCTTCCTCTTCGGTTTCACCGAATGCGGAACAGCCGGGAATATCGGGCACGATTGCGATATACCCGCTGTCTTCTTCGCTATAAAAGATTTCAAATGGATAACGCATATCAACCTCCATATTTGTCCATCATCTCAATCAACTGTTTGGCCTGATAGGGCTTGGCCTTTCCTTTCACGCTCTGGTATCAGATATGGTGGCACATTACAACAATACACATGTTACAGATCGTAGCGCATCACCCGTGCATCTTCCCGGGGGAAACCTTCGGATCGCGGTGTATAGTAATTCTTACGTATGCCGCTAATGCGAAAATCAAGACCGGTATAGAGATGTTGTGCTGCCACATTGGAGGCCCGCACTTCCAGCCAGACATGGCGCATGCCTTCACGGTGTTTTTTATCCAGTATATATCGGGTCAGCCGGATCCCGAGGCCCTGTCGGCGGAACGTGGGCGCGACAGCCAGTTGCATGATATGCACTTCATCCAGCACGTCCTGTCCGAGGTAGTAAGCGGCCAGTTTTCCATGGGTGGTGTGCCACACATCCAAATCGTAATCATGCTCGAGGGCATCCATGAGTGCCTGATGCGACCATGCTTCGGCGAACGAGGCCAAATTCAGTTCAAATACGGCCTGAATATCTTCATGGATTGCCGGACGGATATTCTCCATATCATCCAGCAGTGGGACTGGCCTAGTGGACATAATGGCTTACAAAGCGTGGCTACGCGGCTTCGGAGGTTTCACCCTGCTCGCGCCAGTCACAATCTTCCTCGGCACATAAATGCTCCAGCCCGCGCCGTTTGGTGATTTTTTCGGTCACAAAAGGAGCGCCGCACTTCGGGCAGGGCTGGTCAATCGGTTTATTCCACAGAGCTTTCTTGCACTTGGGATAGGTTGAGCAGGAATAGAATATTTTTCCACGACGGGATTTCTTCTCCAGAAACGTGCCCTTGCCGCATTCAGGACAGGGGATGCCGGTATCTTTCGGTTTTTCCAGCGGCTGAATGTTTTTACATTCGGGATAAGCCGAACAGCCAAGAAATTTTCCATAACGACCGTGTTTAATGGCCATGAGCGAACCGCATTTTTCGCATTTCTGATCGGACATCTCGGGTTCTGGCTGTTCTTCACCCTTATCATTCAATGGTTGGGCGTGCTTGCATTCCGGATAACCGGTGCAGGCTAGGAATCTGCCGTAACGGCCCAGCTTGATAGCCATAGGCTTGCCGCATTCGGGACAGGTCTGATCGGTTTCCTCATGGGTAACATCGGAACGTTTTACATTCTCCATGGTATGATCCACGCGTTCCTTGAACGGTGCCCAGAATTTGCGTAACAACGGTTTCCATTCCGCCTCACCGCGAGCGACGGCGTCTAGCTGATCCTCAATGTCTGCCGTGAATCCTGTTTCCACGATGTCGGCAAAGTATTTCGTCAGGAACTTGCTGACGATTTCACCAATATCGGTTGGCATAAAACGTTTTTTATCCATTTCCACATAGTTTCGGGTTCGCAATACATTCAGAATCGAAGCATAAGTGGAGGGTCGGCCAATGCCGTGTGATTCGAGTTCCTTGACCAGACTGGCTTCGCTGAAACGTGGCTTGGGCTCGGTGAAATGCTGTTTGGCCTCAGCTTTTTCAACTTGTACGGATTCGCCTTCTTTCAAGGGCGGTAGCATGCCGGCATCTTCTTCCCTGGCCGGTTCATCACGGCCTTCCAGATACAACTTGCGGAAGCCATCGAAGGCAATGGTCGATCCCGTGGCGCGCAGGATGGTATCGCCCGATGTAATATCCGCACTAACCTGATCCAGAACGGCAGGGGACATCTGGCAAGCCAGTGCACGTTTCCAGATAAGTTCATACAACCGGGCGGCATCGGCATCAAGCACATTCTTCATCGCCTGTGGTGTTTGTGAAATCAATGTGGGACGAATTGCCTCATGCGCTTCCTGCGCATTCTTACTTTTGGTTTTGAAACGACGCGGCTTGCCCGGCAGATAATCAGCGCCGAAATGCTCCGTGATATGTGCGCGCATGTCGGTGATTGATTCTTCGGCCAGCGAGACCGAGTCGGTACGCATATAAGTAATCAGGCCGGTGCGTTCGCCTCCCACGTCAATACCTTCATACAGCTTTTGTGCCAGTTGCATGGTTTTTCGGGCGGTAAATCCCAATTTGCGGGCGGCATCCATTTGCAGAGTTGACGTAATGAACGGGGGCGACGGGTGTTGCTGTTTCTTCTTTTTACTGACACTGGCAACGGCGAAGCTACCTGCTTTGACTTTGCGCTCGGCGGCACGGGCGGTAACGCCATCGGCCAGTGCGAACTTGCCCAGCTTGTTACCGTCCAGCGTATGTAACTTGGCTTTGAATTTACCCTGTGATGCGGTGCAATTTGCTTCCACATCCCAATATTCTTTGGGTACGAATGCACGAATATCCTGTTCACGTTCACAAATCAGGCGTAAGGCAACCGATTGTACTCTTCCGGCGGACAAACCCGTTTTGATTTTACGCCATAACAGGGGTGATAAAGTGAATCCGACCAGATAATCCAGCGCGCTGCGCGCCTGTTGCGCATCCACCAGTTGATAATCAATGCTACGCGGATGGGCGACAGCTTCTGTAATTGCTTTTTTAGTGATTTCATGAAATGTGATGCGTTCAACTGTTTTGCCTTTTAGCGCACCACGTTGTTTCAGTTCCTCACTGACATGCCAGGCAATGGCTTCGCCCTCACGATCCAGATCGCTTGCCAGAATCAACGTATCGGCCTTTTTCAGCGCATTTTCAATGGCATCAAGCCGCTTTTTCTTATCGGCGATGACTTCGTAACGCAATGCAAAGTCCTGTTCAGGATCTACCGAACCATCCTTCTTTGGGAATGCACGCACGTGGCCATAGGAAGCCAATACTTTATATCCCTTTCCCAGATATTTTTCGATGGTCTTGGCCTTGGCCGGCGACTCCACAACAACAACGGAACTCATGAATGGGCACCTCTTTCAATAGTGTGTAATACGTATGCATGAATTTAGTGCGGGAAAACGGTTTATCCATCTCCCATGGCGTAGCGGCTGCCGGGCAAATGTTCCACCACACCGAGTAATTCAAGGGCGAGCAAGATGGGGGAAAGTTCCGGGACGGTCAAGCCGCAGTGTTCGGTCAACGCGTCGATATGCAGGATTTCGTGTTCCAGCACCTTGATAATTTTTGCCTCCAATGCGTTGGCAGGCTTGTAGTGTGAGGCTTTTTTCTGCCTTGAATCCACATACCACCCAAGGACGTGCAAAATATCTTCTGCAGACTCCACCAGAGCGGCCCCGTCATGAATTAGCTGGTGGCAACCGGCATGATGACCCGCCAGTATGGAACCGGGAACAGCCAGAACCTCCCGACCATAATTGGCTGCCTGCCGGGCGGTGATGAGAGAACCGGATTTAATGTCGGCCTCCATTACCAGCGTGGCACAGGAAAGCCCTGCAATAATACGGTTACGCCGGGGAAAATGTTCCGGTCGTGCTTCAGTTTCCGGTAGAAACTCGCTGATGACACATCCATGGTTGGCAACCGCGCTGATCTGGCGTTGCTGTTCGGAAGAAAAGGGTGCAGCCAGTCCCGAGCCCAGTACGGCAATGGTCGGCGCATCACCCTCCAGGGCTCCGCCATGCGCAGCTGCATCAATGCCATAAGCCATGCCGCTGACAATACCAACACCGCGTCCGGACAGGTAACGGCACCATCGGCGAGTCAGCATACGACCCTCCCGGCTGGCTTTTCGCGCTCCTACCACTGCCAGCATCTTTGGGTGTTTCAGGGTGGCAGGATCGCCTTTGGCAAACAGCACCAGTGGTGCATCGTCCATGGTGCTGAATCCTTCGGGCCATGCACCATCATCCGGGCAGATCACCTGAATACCGGATAATGTACATTGTTTGAGGATATTCGATGCCTGATCCGGACCGGATCGCTCAAGCTCTTTTACCAGTCCGGGTCCAATGCCTTCAATCTGTTGCCAGCCCGACGCATTGTTATTCCAGATTGCCTCAACAGTGCCACATGCAGTTACCAGTTGACGGCCCGTTCGGGGGCCGATACCGCGTATCAGACTGAGCCGTAGCCAGTCTGATATCTTTCCACCGTGACCAGTCAAATTCTTTGAGTTAGCGGTTGGCCTGATTGCGAACCGAATCGCCCAGATTGATAGGGGCCGTAGATTTTGTTACCAGCGCAATGGATGCATCCTGTTGTGGAACCAGCACCATCAACTCACCGATCTTTTCCTGCGGCAGCACTACCGCCTCACCGCTTATGCTATCCTGGATGATGCGGCCCTTCCTGTGCACCGAAAGGATGGTTCCGGCTTTCATACCATCCCTCAGGCCCAGGCTGATGCCGACAATTTGATATTGTCCGGCTTCGGCGGCATCGTTGCGGATATACAATATATCCCCGTTTACTTTGTTTGCAGGATAGTCGGGAACAATGCGCGTATTAATATCACGGGCCGGTTTAAGGTGGTCACCCCGGGAAATTTCTTCAAATGAGCGAATTATACGCCCTCTGGCTACGCTGTGTCCTTGTGATGTCACTTCAATCTGGCCCAGATGATTCACCAGTACACCCGTCACCTTACCCGTTTCTGGATCACGAATCGGATCTCCTGTACGGAACACATCAAAGATGGCACCTTCATCCTCGGGGGAATTGAACTTGATATAGACCTTATCATTGACACCGTAATTAATACGTTCGTCAGGCGAATCGAGAATATACCCCACGCCTTGCGCCTCTTCAGGTGAAATAAAATCCTGCCGTTTCAATGCGGTAATCAACAGGCTGGGGTCAATGGCGGCTTCCAGACGCTCCACCGGTTTGATACGAACCACCGGCTGTGGCCGCACAGCAGTCAATCCTCCCGTTTTCTTCTTTTTGACGTCAAACCAGATTTCATTACCCGGATAAATCAGATCCGGATTGCTGATGTAGAGGTTTCGTTCCCATATTTTCAGCCATTTTCTCGGACTCTTGAAGAAATAGTTGGCAATATCCCAAAGCGTGTCACCCTTCTTGACAATATAGGGCTGGGGCAGGTTGGTCTTGAGATCGGCAGTCGTTACCTGATCTGGCAGCGCCAGTTCATCTGCGGATGCCAATGAGGGTGCCTGCGTGAGAATTTGCATGGGAAGTGCACACAGCAGCCATGCCAAAAATATAGCTAAATTATATTGAAGTTTCATATGAAGCTCCCAGCCTAACCCTTTAATTTATCAAACAATGGCACACTTTCAAAAACAGCGCAACCTTGTTGTAACCGTATCCGAAAATTATGTATCACCCGGTTTTTGCCCAACCCGGTCTTCTTTCCCTGCCGTCATACGACGGATATTGCTGTGGTGACGTATCAGCATCAGCAGACAGAACAGACTGGCTGCAGCCATGCAGGCGGTTGAAGTATGCAACAGCCATGCCGATATCGGCAAGGTAAATCCGGCCAGAATGGATGCCAGCGCGACATAACGCCATACACCCAGGACCAGTAGCCATACGCCAAATGCAATGACCGCTATCCAGGGCTGCCAGGGCAATAACACGCCGAACATGGTGGCGACGCCCTTGCCTCCCCTGAACCTTAAATAAATGGGGAATATGTGGCCCAGGAAGGCGGCAACGGCAACCAGCGCAACGGTGGTTTCGCTGGTTGTATGCATGGCCCATGCTACAGGCAGTGCACCCTTTCCAATATCGGCGGCCAGTGTCAGCAGACCAACGGCTTTGCCACCGGTACGTGAAACATTGGTGGCACCAATGTTGCCGCTGCCATGTTCGCGTGGGTCTTTGCCGGTCAGCCAGCGTGCAAAGATCAGCCCGAAAGGGGTGGCTCCAAGCAGATAGGCCACAGCAATCAGGAGAATATTTTCAAGAGACAACGAGAAGTTATCTTTTTATTGCCAGAATTGCTTGCGATCGCGGTCCAGCCGCTGTTGCAACTGGATGGTGCGATTGCCCGTCAGGTAAGTAGGAAGAATATCCTCCAGCGCCGCCGGGTTACCAAATTCTTTCGGAAATGCTATGTCTTTTACCACATTATCGTGTTGCAACAGGATTAACTGATCTGGCGTTAATGGCGGCGTGGGAAGCCATTGCATGAACAGGGCCATAAGCCGGGCGGCAGGAACGGGAACGGGAATAAGCAGGCGTTTCCGGTTTAACAGGCCCAACATCATTTCGAGCAGTTCACGGAAGCTATACGCCCGAGGCCCGCCAAGTTCATAGGTTTTCCCTTGCGTGTGGCGGTTGCCGACCGAGGCCATAAAGGCGCGGGCCACATCTTCCACCCAGACCGGCTGGAAACGCGTATCTCCTTCAATCAAGGGCAGAACCGGCATGGATGCGGTCAATTGCTTAAAGCGATTGAAAAAAGCATCGCCTGCGCCATAGATGATGGATGGACGGAAAATAGTCCATTCCATGTGAGATTGCCGCACGCGTACTTCCGCTGTGGCTTTGGTACGCGCATAGGCGCTGGTAGAAGCTGAATCCGCACCCAGAGCACTCATGTGCAGGTATTGTTTGACACCTGCCCGGTCACAGGCAGCGAGAATATGTTCGGTGCCGTGCACATGTGCAGCCTCAAAGGTGTAACGCCCCTTTTCAAATAACAGGCCTACCAGATTGATGACACAGTCAGCGCCAGCAATGGCTTCATCCAGCCCGTGCCCACTGGCCACATCCGTCCTAACCATGCGAGCGCTGTCCACCTGCATATCGCGTGCTTTCTCCGGATGGCGGCAGGCGATGCTAATGTGGTATCCCTGTTTGCGAGCGGCGCACGCAATGGCATGCCCGACGAAACCACTTCCTCCAACAATACAAATATGTCCCTTCCCTTGCATGGGCGAAACATTAGACCCAGTAGGTGCGCAAGGTCAAACCATCCTCCTTGCGCTTACTGTATGACCCTCTACACTGTCTGATGAAGGCATCATTTTTTTGTATGTCTATCACACATAGTGGGCGGGAGGATTAATCCATTGCGGTATTTTAATCAGGATCAAATCATTGCTGGCGCTCGTAGCGCCTTGAAACCTTCATTCATTATCACCATGGCGGGCACCATTATTATCGCGGTGGTCATCTATGGTGTTTTCAGCATGAGCGGTGCTTCCGGCGTCGGCGATATTTTCCTTCGCTTTATCGGTGGGGTTGGATGTCTGCTGTGGACGTTGTTTGGTCTGACGGCGCTGGCCCGGCAGGTACATGTTGGTATGCAGGGACAACCCATCCCGAACACCAAGCAGGCCATGTGCTTTGCATGGTCGCGTATCCAGTCTCTTCTATTGCTGCCGGCCTGGGCTGTAGGTGGCCTGCTGGCACTGCTGTTGGCTGAACTGTTGATTTTGGCACTGGCCAGGATTCCGGGGCTTGGGCTGGTATGGCTGGCGTTGGCCGGCGTGCCGTTACTACTGCTTAATACCGTGGTAGCCATGGCCTTGTTGCTG
>JAUZQZ010000113.1 GCA_030950745.1 Mariprofundaceae bacterium
ATTCTTGTTGACGTTGTAATGTGTGAAACGATTGTGGGACAGGCCCGATGCATTCGGACTAGCAATATTCACAATCGGAACTCCGTTCCGCGCCGCATCCAGTGTCGTCCGCGTCGTCCCGTCCGGCGCAAGCGGCGCGCCGTATGCGGATAACGGTGCCAGCACTAACGCCAGCACAAAAGCTTTCAGTTGTTCAAATATACGCGTCTTCTTCATCTTATTTCCCCCGCAAAATCCTCGTCAAAACCCCCATGTCATATCCAACCGCAGCGTTGGTCTTCGCTTGAATGCAGCGGATACCTTCTTCAACGGCCAGCCAAATGTCAGGGAGGAGATCAAATACCTGCCCCGCGAACGCATGCCCGCGACCACCCCGTAAATATTGCCACAACTGAGCGGATTGTCCGCCTCGCACCGCACATGCCCGTAATCGAACCCGGCAAGCAGGGAAAACGATTGCAAGGTGGCAAGATTCAGATTCACCGCCCATGATTTCGTCAGGTCATCCCTGACATACCACGCATTGTTGCCGTAAAGACTGCCGTCCGGATAACCCCGCACCGTATAGTCGCCGCCGACGGAAAGTTTGTCGTTGTCGAACAACTCGTCCCACGTGCGCTGAATATAAGCGCGGGAAGTAAATCGATAGCTTTTGTCCGGAAACCGGTAATCCAGATCAACATCCAGCGAGTGCTTCCTGAATTGCAGTCTGGCCTGTCCCTGCGCGCCGGTTTGAGCGCCGAAGAAACCGTCCTTCCTGGCACCGAACCAACCGGTTCCCTGATAATAGCTGTAAGTCGCCGTCAGACCGCCCCAGTGTTGCAGCCAGGCGTGCGTCACATCCAGCTGCAACAAAGTGGTTTTGTAGCTGGACACCTGAATCAACTGCCCGGCCAGGAAATTCCTGGAATTTCTGTGATAAATGGACGCCGCCACATTGATTTTCCGGGCCTGGTCGCGCATCAGCACCTTACTCACCCTCGCACGCAATCCGTCCGTACGGCCGTCGGCCAAAAATGTGTCGTTCACCCCCTGAATCCCTTGCTGATAGAAGAACCTGGAAGCGATGAACTCCAGCAGATAGCTGGAAACAGGGAAGGAGTAGTCGAACTCGCCGGCACGGGTGCTTTGCCGTTCCCGCTGAACACGGTTGCCATTGAGGCGAAAGGTCAGGATATCGTTGATATTCAGCGGATTATCCACGGATGCTTCCGCCGTGAGGAAGGTTTCGTTCCTGTCGGCTTGCCTGCGGCCGGTCACCCCTATGTTCAAATGAAACGGCGACGTATCCTGGTTTTTGACCTCGATCACGCTTGCGCCGGGCTTGCTTCCCGGCTTGATGGCGAATGTAGCATGGGAGGATGGCGGGCGATTGATCATTTCAAGGGATGTTTCAATATCCCTCAGATTAAGCAGGCGTCCTTTTTGGAAAGCAAAGGCGGTCCTTATTCTGGCATTGGGCTCTTTTGTCGAGGCATCGACAATATCCTCCACGGCGCCTTTCAAAACGCTGATGTCGATCTGCCCGTCAGCGATGGATTGCCGCTTCATATACGGCCTGATAGTGATGTAACCGCGCTTCATGTAAAAACCTGAAATATCGGCGATGATCGCTTTCAAAAGCTTGCCGTCGATACATTTGCCCATGTATGGCCTGAACAGTTCCCGCTGATGTTCTTTATTCAGAACACTATTCTCGCCCAAATCAATCCTGTTTAGCGCCACGCAATGATGCGCGGTAACTTCTTCAGCAAGAACCGTGGTCACAAGAAATATCCCCGATAGTAAACAGAGTATGGTTTTCATCCCTCTCCCTATGAATAACCTTTAACCCAAATGGCACATGAATGCTCATAATCAATGATTGAACCGAAATGATTTGCCTGAACAGTTGTATGACATAGCGATCAAACATGCAGACCCTCCCTCCGGCATTGGTGGATGCCGAATCCGGCCAGTATTTCAGGAAGATGTAAATCCCATAAACATGGGAGGGAAATCACGCCGCGCGCTTTATCATGATACGGGCACACCGTCAGACAATTCCTTTAACGACCGGGGCAAGCGCTGCAGAATCAATTGAAGCGATCTTCTGTTCAATTCGCAGCTATCCCAGGAGGGGGCTGGACTGCCCGGCGAACGTATTGCCATATTTCCGACACAAATCCTGCACCACTGGCGCGCCCAGCAATCCACACATTCGGGGAAATCGGTTTTGCTCGGCAACTTTCTGTGCTTGCCATGGGCGATAACCGCAGGAGTTTCGGACAGGAAATCAGGTGTTGCCCGCTCCGTATCATCTTCTCCATGTAACGATGGAAATGAGTTATTATTAAAAGCAAGTTCGTGTTCTTCCTGATTGGTAAACATATGGCAGCCATATATTTTTCCATCAGCGGATATTGCAAGATTGGAGGTTTCTGCCGGGCAAAAATCACCCGTAAATTCTTTTTCCGACATGACGACATGTATCATGTCGAGAAATAGCCCGTAGGGAACGATTCTTCCGATAGCAAGCTGATTAAGACAGTAACCGATGGCATCAACTTGCCAGTCCAGAACGGTTCTTATTTTATCATGATCCGCAAATCCAAGGGGGTGCCCATCCGGCAAGGCAGCCACAACAATAGCAATGCCTGCCGGTTTCCAAGGTGAGAAATGCCTGAGCAAATCAATGATTGTGATGTGATGTTCAAAATGCAACCGCGTGTATGTTACTTCAAAAGCATATGAAAAATTTGCATTTTTGATTCGTAAAAGATTCCTTATAATTTTCGTGTGGGTTCGCCCCTGCTTTTTCTTGTTTGGCCTCAAAAGATCATGAATTTTTTCCGGCCCGTCGATACTGACAGTAAGGTTAACATGGTATTTATCAAACAACGCTACGTGCCTGTCTGTTACCAGAGTCAGGTTCGTGACTGCTGCAATGTTCGGCATTCTGCGCAATATCCCCTGATCAACCAGATTCTCCAGGGCAGCGCAACAATCACGCATGGCCGGAAGGTTCAGAAGGGGCTCCCCTCCGATAAATTGCACTAAATTTATTTCCCGGTATCGCATTGCGATTCCGGTCAACATTTCAATCGCTGTCTTCGAAGAAAGATGGATCGGTTTACCGCCATAACTGCCGCCTTCGGCATAGCAATATAAACACCCCAGATTGCAAAACTGGGTGGTGTTTATTGTTAAACGACCGAGCATTTTAACCGGACTGCATGCCGACAAAGTAATCCGGTCGGCATGCAGTCTCTCTTTTATATATCAAGCGCATTCACCGCCGCAATCACGATCAACCGGCACATCCATTGCCGCAGTTCCCGTCAGCCATTCTTGATATCCCGAATAGCCTCTCTGCCTTATTAACATCCTCAAGAGTCAATTTCTCCATATTGGGGAAAACACTTGCAATCGCCTCTATTCTGGCACGTGAGGCCTTTGCCATTCCGTCTGCCAGCTCTCTGGCCGCATCAGCCGAAAGGCCATCAAAGTTCACTATTGTTTGTCCAGACATAATCAATCTCCATTTATATTCAGAATTAGGGATAATATTAGATGGACATGTCATACATATCCGTCTTCCAACCATCCCATGCCCGAAGTATGGGAATGGATACTGGGATTACAATCCCATAAACATGGGAGGGAGATCAGATCCGGATAATTTTCAGTTGCAGGGCCTCATGCACGGCTGCAGCACGGGAATGCACGCCGAGCTTCCTGTAGATTTGTTTTGTGTGCGTCTGGACGCTTGATATCTTACACCCGAAATGGAGAGCCATTTCATGAAAGCTGAGGCCTTTGGCGAGCAAGCCAAGAATGTCGCGTTCCCTGTCCGTCAGTTGCAGGCCACCGGGATTCTTCACCCCTATACGCTCATTGGACGGCATCATCCCGTCCGGTTTGCCCTTATACTGCAAGGCACGATTCGTAACCGTTTCAACTTCTTCAAGCTTTAACGGCTTCATCAGGTAATCAAAAGCATTCTGGTGTAAGGCTTCAACTGCGGTCTCGGTGCTTGGATAAGCGGTGATTAGCACCACGGGGCAGTCGGGCTGGTACTCCCTGATGCAATTCATAATATCAAAACCCGAATGCTTTTGTCCCGGGAAAACAATATCCAGAAAAACAAGGTCAAAAGAATCGCGAGACACATATGTTCTCGCAGCGTTAATATCTGCCGCCGATTCAGCCGAATACCCCTGCCTTGCAAGCATTGTAGCAAGGATCTCGCAGATCAATGGGTCATCATCAATCACCAGGATGTTTTCCGTACGATTCCCGTTATCCGGAAACGTTTCGACGTTCACAGCCCCCCCCCATCCTTTCCTCCGGTACTAATTCAACAGGTATTAGTCCCGCTCCTCAATAGGAACATAATGCACATCATGCTCACCTATATAAATCTGGACGGGGCGGTAGATCCGATTATTGGCCAGCATTTCCCGCCAGTGCGCCAGCCAGCCGGAAACACGGGCAATGGCAAAGATCGGTGTGAACAAATCCGTTTCAATACCCAGCTTGCGGTAAACAATACCGGAATAAAAATCCACATTCGGGCACACGCCTTTGGCACCCAGGGTGCTCTTGGATAATTCCTCAATCCGGCGGGCAATGGCGTAGGTCGGGTCTTCTCCGTATTTCCTGGTTAAGTCGCCATACAGTTCTTGTAACAGCGTTGCGCGTGGATCCTTGGCTTTATAAACACGATGCCCAAGGCCTGAAATTTTTTCCCTGTTTTTCAATTTCCTGTTCAAATAACCTTCGGCATTCTCAACCGAACCAATATCATCAAGCATTTCGAGCACTTCCTCGTTGGCTCCGCCATGCAGTGGACCCGAAAGCGTGCCGACTGCCGCACTGATAACGGTATAGGGGTCAGCCAGCGTAGAACCCGTCACCATGGCGGAGAACGTACTTGCATTCAGGGTATGCTCGGCATGCACAATCAGTGCCACATCCATAATGCGTTCAAGCAGGGGCTCCGGTTCCTCGCCGGTCAGCATGTACAGAAAATTGGCCGCATGCGATAAATCGTCCCGGGGTGAAATCGGATCATCACCCCGGCGCATGCGTGCGTGAGCGGCAACCAGAGTCGGCATCTTTGCAATCAGGCGAATGCTGGAAAGATGTATCATGTCTTCATCCGCCTGTTTCGTATCAATATCCTGTTCAACGGGATAGAACATTCCTAACGCCGCCACGCTGGACTGCAACGCATCCATCGGATGCGCGGACTCGGGAAAACATTTAATCATATCACGAATACTGTATTTGATGCGCCGGTGTCGCCGGAATTCGGCCACCAGAGACTCCAGTTCATCGGCTTTCGGAAGATGCCCATACAACAACAGGAAGCATGTCTCCTCAAAGCTGCTGCGCTCGGCAAGTTCCTCGATATCAATACCGCGGTATTCCAGGCGTCCATGTTTGCCATCCACAAAGGAAATACTGGATTCGGCGACCGGAATACCATCCAGTCCCGGCGCATAACAGGCAATGTTTGAATTGGTTGTTTTTCCGGTTTTCTCAGACATCTGACTTACTCCATCGGAACATTATTGGGCCGGGCAGGCTATCAAATTCTACTGAACCTGCATTATTCATAAATCACCACGATGATTACGCAGGGTCTTTGCCCGTAACGGATACTTGCGAGGAAGGGCGTAGCAATGCTTACGGACGCCTGAGTAAGGATACGTTGCGGGCAAAGAAACAAGAAAGGACGCGGCAGCATATTGTGAATAATGCAGATTAAATTGGCTTGTCTATTTCGATGTAGCGATTGGCCGCCCACAGGTTGCTTGCTTCGGGATGCAGAATCTGTCTGTCCATCGGCATACGGCTATGCTTGAGAATGGAGGCAATCAGCCATGGCCGCTTCTTCATCAATGGTTCAAATTTCGTACGTGGCAGGTGAAGAAGACGCGATGGGGCGCCGGCCACAATACGATATCGGGGAATAAACCCGCGCAGCAATCCACCCAGGTGCATCATGTCTCCCGGATGCATTGAACCCATCAATTCTTCACGTCCGTCCTCATTTATTCGTATTAACAGCATCAATCCGGACTGCACCATGTAAGCACCGTCATATTCACACCCTTGCTCAATACATACGTCCGCCGCCATAACAGCCACACTCTCAAAGGCAAGCGCAATACGGTGGCGGTCAAATTCATGTACCATCTTGAAGATTTCATGCTGCGATAACACCCGCATTACCAGACGATCACGGAACAGGTAATCCAGCATCCGCTGCAGGCGAATATCCTCCTTGATCAGTTCGCCAATCCTGTCATAGGGAAGTTCCAGTACAGTCACGCCGGTCGCACAACAAAGCGTGGCGGCACGCCGCATACCCGTAAAGTAAGCCAATTCTCCAATAAGGCATGGACGTGACGGTGTGCTGACCAACCGACTGGCAGGAAATCCTGGCACCAGCACATCCATTTCGCCCTGCTTGAGCAACCAGAGATGATGTGCCGGATCACCCGCCTCACACAATAGAAATCCCGGAGATAAGCTGCGCTCACAGGCATGTGCAGACAGCAAAGCCACCATCTCGGCTTCGCTTTCATCCTCTTGCACATTCAATACCTGAGCTTCGGAATCCCGCTCTCCCTCTACCAGCAGCTCACGCAAACGGATCATGCTCTCCTCAACCAGAGCCTGTTCCTCGACCGGTATCCGGCTATATGTATCCATCAATGATTTATATGCAGACAGCGCCTCGGAATAATCCCCTGTACGCTCGCATGAATAGGCATATTTACTCTGGACTTCCTTGTCATCCTGCCACAGTGGTGAGCGCCATAGCTCGCCATAAAGCTGTCGCGCGACTTCAAAATCGCCGCACTCGGCTGCTTCACGCGCCCGCCTGAATGTTTCGTTGTAATCTACTGACATGACGGCGCTCAGGACGGCTCCGGCAAATGAATTTTCCGGTTTACATGCCAGAGATAATCTTCGTCGGGCCGCATCACCTGACGATGTGGTGGTTTGCGGCCATGTTTCAGAATAGCCTGAACAATCCACGGCCGACGCAGGGTGAAGGGCTCAAACTTCTCCCGGTTAAGATGCAGCAGACGTACGGGTGTCGCGGTTATGACCTGATAACATGGAATATAACCGCGCAGCAACCCGCCCAAATGAATGATATCTCCAGGAAATATGCTGGTAATATAATCAGCCTCGGATTCCCCTTTCCGGCCATGCTCCGGAAGCTTCAGCAACAAACAACCGGACTGAACGAGATAGGTGCCATCATGCTCAACTTCCGGCTCAATCAACACCTCTCCCGGTCCCAACTCGCTATATTTAAAAGCCAGCGCCAGCCTTCTTCGGTCCACATCATTGATGCGCTCAAAAATCGCATGGCGGGACAGCACTCGCTCCACCAGACGTTCCCTGAGCATACGCTCGATACCAAACGCCAGGCGGGTATTCCTGGCGCACATGGCATGGATGCCCTGCACGGGAACCTCAATCAGCTCCACATAGGATCTGGCCACCAGCGTAGCCGCTCGCCGCTGGCCTGTGAAATAACCCAATTCCCCCAAAATATAGGGGGCATTCTCATGCCCGGTCAACACGTCCGTATCCACATAATCCGGCACATGTACTTCAATCTTGCCTTCCGTCAAAAACCACACATGACTGGACGGATCGCCCTGCCGACACAGAGTATCACCTGAATTTAAATAACGCTTCTTTC
This sequence comes from Mariprofundaceae bacterium, assembly GCA_030950745.1. Lineage (GTDB taxonomy): Bacteria > Pseudomonadota > Zetaproteobacteria > Mariprofundales > Mariprofundaceae > JAUZQZ01. Next base: position 7,715 of record JAUZQZ010000113.1, read on the forward strand.
CCGCCCGCATCAGGGATTTCATCACTTCGGTATCCTCGGGCGCATTTTCCAGTGTAATGGGTAGCTCAGCAGCTTTTCCTTCCACATTTTCCCTTTCTTCCAGATAGAGGCAAATCTGGCGAATGAGTCCTTCCACCACCTCTGCGGCGCCATCATCATTACCAAGTCTGTACTCCGCCAGCGCCTCTTCGTAGGCGGACAAAGCCTCCGTATAATCTCCCGTACGTTCGGCGCAATAGGCAAAGCGCAGGGTTATATCAACATCCTTTTTGAACTGCGGGATTTCACGCAGATTCCGGTAAACCTGTTCGGCAGTACCATAGTCTCCACTGTGCGCAGCTTTCCTCGCCTTACGCAGCATTTTCGCGGTCTTCATGCGCCCAACGGATGCGCCCGGTTCACAGCATCATGCAGACGCGCCCGGGACACATGGGTATAAATTTCGGTGGTGCTGATGTTGGCATGCCCCAACAACATCTGTACAGCACGTAAGTCCGCGCCATGATTCAACAGATGCGTTGCAAAAGCATGCCGTAGCGTATGCGGTGACGGTATTCTCCGCAGCCCGGCATGATGGGCATACCGCTTTAGCCGTTGCCAGAAATTTTGCCGCGTCATGGCGCTTCCCCCACGCCCAGGAAACAAAAAGGGACTTGCCATCGTTCCGTAAACCCTCCTCCTTTCATTGAGCCATTGCTCAAGCCAGTCCGCAGCGATTTCGCCGAATGGAACCAGACGCTCTTTATCCCCTTTTCCCACCACCCGGACAAGCATGGCCGACTGATCTACCTGTGCAATTTTTAAAGACACCAGTTCACTCACCCTCAGCCCCGTTGCATACAGCATCTCCAGCATACATTTGTCCCGCAGACCAATCGAGGTGGACGTTTCGGGCGCATCCAGCAAATCATTAACCTCCTCTTCGCCAAGCATCTTCGGCAGTGGACGACGGCGGCGTTGTGCAGGTAATTTCCGTACCGGATTGTCCGACCTTAGCCCCTCGGACTGCAGCAGACCAAACCACGTGGACAAGACGCTGCGACGGCGGCGCAAAGTTGAATCCTTCAGCCCTCTACGCCGTAAATGAGCCAAATATTCCATCAGACCGGTTTCAGTAACATCAAACAGATTGCTACCTTTCCCTGTCAGGAAATGTTGGGTATTTATAAGATCGGCATAGTAGGATGAGGTGGTATGCAGCGACCAACCTCGAAGCATGGCAGTCCGCTGTAACAAACCTTCAATACGCTCGATCATCGTGGTTTCCTGATGCGCGCCAATGAACATGGTCTGAGTATAGTGACATTTGGCAGGCCGGAGCAAACAGTCTGTAGCCTCTCTGCAGTTATAAACCCGGATTACACACAAACAATGCCGTAATTATGATTGATCCATCACCCGCAAAAAGTGGCCTTTTTCAGTTCTTGGCATCCAGATCGAAAGCTGAATGCAAGGCACGCACTGCCAGTTCAACATGTTTCTCGTCAATTACTACGGTAATCTTGATTTCACTGGTAGTAATCATCTGAATGTTAACGCCTTCTTTTGCCAGCGTTTTAAACATTTGCCTGGCAACCCCCGAATGTGAGCGCATGCCGACACCGATGATGGAAACTTTGGCTACCGTATCATCACCTTTCACGTCGCGCGCCTTCATCTCTTTGCAGACATCCTTCAATGTTTTCATGGCGGGACCAAAGTCGCCGCGTGGCACGGTGAAAGTGATATCCGTAGTCCCGTCCTCACTGACATTCTGGACAATTACATCCACATTGATATCTGTTCGCGCGATCGGGCCAAATACATCGCTGGCAATACCCGGATGGTCCGGTATACCCCGTATGGTGATCTTCGCCTCATCGCGGTTATAGGCAACTCCGGTAATACTTGCTCGTTCCATGGTTTCATCCTCACTCGTGACCAGCGTACCGGACACATCTTCAAAGCTGGAACGCAGGTGAATAGGCATCGTGTTGCGCATCGCCAGTTCCACACTGCGGTTTTGCAACACTTTTGCACCCTGAGACGCCAGTTCCAGCATCTCCTCATAGCTGATACATTCAATTTTTTGTGCTGTCGGCACAATACGGGGGTCGGTGGTGTAAACCCCGTCCACATCGGTATAGATATCGCAAATATCTGCCTTGAGGACGATGGCCAAAGCTACCGCCGATGTGTCCGATCCGCCCCGGCCCAATGTAGTAATATTACCCCGTTCGTCCACACCCTGAAAACCGGTCAGGACCGGCACTTCGCCCCGTTCCAGATGCTCCAGGAGGCCTTTACATTCGATCCGCTGGATGCGGGCACGCGAATGGCGGCTATCGGTAAAAAAACCTGCCTGCATCCCCGTATAGGAATACGCGCCAATCCCCCGCTTATGTAATTCGATGGCCAACAGTGCTGCGCTGACCTGCTCGCCAGTGGAAACCAGTGCATCCAGTTCACGCGCCTGAGGCTGTTCACACAACTCCCTGGCCATGCCAAGCAGCCGGTTGGTTTCCCCGCTCATCGCTGAAACCACAACCGCCGTTTCATGACCCTGGCGTACGGAGCGTTCAATCAGGCTGGCTGTACTCCGGATACGCTCCAGACTGCCCACCGAGGTGCCGCCGAATTTTTGTACCACGCGCATGGGATTACTTCGGCTGAATCGTGGCAATTGCCACTTTGCCCATGCCTAGCTGGCGCAGCACATCCAGTACAAACACCACGCGTTTGTACTGCGAATCCGCATCCGCTCTGAGCACCGCGCGCATATTGGGATCGCCCTTGGTCACATTGAGAATTCGCTTGCGCAACGCACCATCGGACACTGGTTCATCCTGGACATAGAACTGCCCCTTGGTATTGATACTGATCACGACTTCCTTGGCGTCCGTCACCTGTTCCTGCGATGTACTGGCCGGCAATTCCAGTTTGAGACTGCTCGCCACCTTGAAACTGGTCGAAACCATGAAAAAAATCAGCATTAAAAACACGACATCCACCAATGGCGTAATATCCACCGTATAATCGCGTTTAGGGCGTTCGCGCAAACGCATCAGCGCTCGCCCTTTAGAAGCTCCACAAAACGCAAAGCGTGGTGTTCAATTTCAATCACGAAACGATCCACCCGTGCCTCAAAAAAACGAAAAGCAACCATAGTAGGAATCGCCACGGTCAGACCCGCCGCGGTAGTGTTCAACGCCTTGGAAATACCGCCGGCCAGCACATCGGCCTTGCCCACACCTTGCACGGCGATCACCTGAAATACCTCAATCATGCCAATCACGGTGCCAAGCAACCCCAGCAAGGGGGAGATGGCGGCAATCAGGCCCAGCACGCCTATGAAACGATCCAGATGGGCGACCTCCTGCCGCCCGGTCTCCTCAAGAACCTCCTTGAGCACGGGGCGAGATACGCCCCGGTTTTCCAGCGCCACCCAGAGGATGCGGCCCATGGCCGTGGGGCTGTCGCGGCATATCCGCATGGCTTGTTTAACATCATCATTCTGAATTGCCACTTCCACGGCATTCACGTCCTTTTCGGGAATGACCACCGAACGCCGCAAACTCCAGCTACGCTCGAAAATAATGGTCAACGCCAAAATGGAACAACCGAGCAGAACAAACATTACCGTTCCGCCCTGAACCATAAACTCGTACACGTTTACCTCCAATAATCGCCCGGGAATTCGTACAACAGGGGCGGATTATAAGTACTGTCGCCACCACTGCAATGCGCGGTAACGTTTTTCGGAACGTATCGGCGCTGTATAAGCTGCGTGGGTACCGTTTTTACTGTTCACCACCACAGTCACAGCTCCACTCGCCGTATCCCATGTCTGTGCGCCTGCATGTTCGTACCGCCGGACCACTTGTGGTCTGGGAAATCTGTAGCGATTGGCATATCCGGTCTGGGCAATAGCCACTTTGGGCATCACAGCCCGGACAAATACCGGTGTGCTGGATGTCGTGCTGCCATGATGCGGCATTAATATGATGTCGTGCATCTTTATACCACGAGCCACGATTCCGGCCTCTGCTCTGGCCTCAATATCGCCCGGAAATAACAGCCGTTTCCCATTCTTCATCCGGAAAGACAGAACCAGCGAGGCATTGTTCGGATTGGAGGGCATATATCCGGCGGGCGGCCACAGCACCTGTCCCTTCAGACCGCCAAATACAAGGTTCTCTCCCTGTTTTAACCAACGCACACTACCGCCTTGCGCCCGCACACGCTGAATCAGGCTCTGGACACCCCGGTGGCGTTTTACGTCCGGTACATCAGCCAGCCACAGTTGACCCACATGATTTACCTGCCCCATGAGACGCATCATACCGCCCATGTGATCGGACTGGGCATGGGTTAGCGCCAGCACATCGACATGCGTGATACCACTGGCGCGCAGCCCCGCGGCCACGATGGTCCCGCCATTAAAACGGCTGCCACGCCTTCCCGGCGCATCCACCACCATGACGCGGCCATCCGGCAGCACAAGACTCACCGCCGCACCCTGCCCGACATCCCAAACCATCAGTTGCGCCTGCGCCGGCGGTCGCTCCCGCACCGCCGCCATGCCATAAATCACCACCGTCAATGTCATGGCCGTCAATGCGATCGCTCGCCTGCCTTTCCATAATAACGCAGCGGCAAGCATTGCGCCCGACACATAGAGACCTGTAAGCCACCACGGCACGGAAGGAACCCACAGGTGGCCGCCTGGCCATTGAAATATCCATGCAAGCAATCGGTTACCCATATCAATGCCGTAACCCGCTACGGAAAATAGCCATGTTGCCGCCCCGGACATGCCAAGGCCGGAAAATACCGCACCTGCCAGTGCCAGCGGTAAAATAAACAGGCTGTATAGAGGAACCATCATCACATTGGCAGGCAGGCCATATATTGGCAAACGCCCGAATGTATGGGCAATCAGGGGCAGCGTTGCCAGACTGGCGATCAGGGTCACCCATAACATTCCCGAAAATACACGCCAGACATGAAAACCATCTGCATGGGATTCCTGTCTTCCAGCCCAAAACAGAATGGCCGCCGTGGCGGTAAAAGACAGCCACAACGACACTGATCCCACCGCCTGCGCATCCAGTAATAAAATCAGTATTAGTGCGGCCAGCAGGGTATTGAGCGGCGCAGCACGTGCCTTAAACCACCATGCAAGTACACCTGCCGCCAGCATCATCGTGGCACGCTGAGCCGGCAATGGCCAACCTGCCAGCAATGCATAAGCTGCCGCCACAACCAAACCGGTAATCAGTGATATACCGCGCACAGGAAGCCCGACCATCCACGCCTCTCTGCGGGTGAGCAACCACCAGCAAAGAGCAAAACCAATCGCGCCTGCCATGCCCACATGCAAACCGGAGATGGCCAGCAAATGCATCGCACCGGTAGCCGCAAAGGCATCATGAATCCGGATAGGGATATGACTCCGGTTCGCCAGTAACAATGCTTCGATAATACCTGCCTGCGTATCCGGCAGGGTATTCAATGCATCCCGAATATGTTGGCGCATGCTTTCCAGCCATGATGCATTCGATGCAAGCACAACCACCGGTCCTCTGGCGCTGCCAATGAGTGCAATGTGATGGTCAAAGCAATAGGCCTCGAAGTCGAAGCCGCCTGGATTGTTATGGTTGTGCGGCACATGCCAGTGAACCTGCGCCTGTATCCTGTCGCCGGGTCTGATCCTGCTTGCGGCATGTTGATATACATACAACCATGTCTGTCCGCGTAATACCTTTCTACTGTTCCGCTGCCCCGACCGGCTAATCCGGCGCAATGTCAAACGCGTATAAGTTTGCGTATGTTGCGTTTTCACCACGTTGGCCGTGATCTTCCGGACGCCTTCAAGCCAGCTGCTATCGAATGTTACTGAGCGTGCATCCCAACCCAGATTGATGATACCCCATGCAATTCCGACTAACAAAATCGTTGAAAATATACGTGCCTTGGCTGTAAAAAGAAGTAAAGCTGCGATTCCGGTCGCCCATGCAACCGTCATCCATGAGACCCAATCCGTCCGCACCACCGCCAGTCCGCTCACCCATGCCAGAGCGGGGATCAGCAGCGGCAAACGGCGTAGATCCAACCTCTGCTCCGAATTATTCAGTCCACATTATTCATGAATAATATGGGTTAGCCTTCAGGATATACTACCCGGCCCTGGATAACCTGATCTCCACCCAGCATGCGCCGTGTTACATTCTCAAGCCTTGGTGCATCGGAAACGCGCGCCACGCCCGTCCCCTGCCAGAAACCAACAGCATCCTTCCCTCCAATTAAAACAGGCGCCTGATAGATCACCAGTTCATCGGTCAGGCGAGTCTCGATAAAAGCCGCATGAAGCATTCCTCCGCCTTCCAGCAACACCGACCAACGTCCTTCAGCGGCCAAATGTTTGAGTACTTCAATCAGACTTCTCGCACGCACCACCTCCACGCCTGCATCACGCCATTTCTGAACAGCATCGTTCTCACTCCGCACATACAACCGCGATGGCGCTTCTCCATCCGCTATTTTACAATCGGAATTAAATACGGGGGTTTCAAAGCAAAGCACGCAACGAAGCGGTGGCTCGCCGGAGAGAGGAGCATCACGTACGGTGAGTGAAGGATTGTCATATTCCAGCGTGCCTGCGCCAATCAGGATGGCATGGCTGCTGGCACGCAACTGGTGCGCATGCCTGCGTGAGACTTCATTGCTTATCCATTGCGAGTGCCGTTGATGTGTGGCCAGTTTTCCATCCAAAGAAATGGCGGCCTTGGCTGTAACATAAGCCCGGCCAAGGCGATAAAAATGGAAAAACGTCTTGTTGATGGCATCGGCTTCTTTCTCCAGCACGTTCGCCCTGACTTCAACGCCGTGGGATTCAAGCACCGCACCGCCACCGGCCATTTTTGGATTGGGATCGGATGAAGCATAAACCACCCTCCAGATACCGGCGCGCAGAATGGCATGGGAGCAGGGGGGGGTGCGCCCCTGTGATGCGCAGGGCTCCAGCGTCACATACAGCGTGCCGCCCCGGGCACGTGAACCCGCCTGCTCCAATGCAACCACCTCGGCATGCGGCTGGCCCGGCCCCTTATGCCAGCCTTCGCCCACCACATCGCCATTCGTCACCACAACTGCCCCGACCGTCGGATTGGGATGTGTTTTTCCAACACCCTTCTCCGCCAGATTGAGAGCGCGCGTCATAAATTTTTCATCAGTGATATAATCCGCCTGAGTTGTCATAGTATGAAATTACTTTTAGGGGAGTGCTGATTAATTCAGTGCTGATGGCCGCCAGCACCATGCACATGACCGTGTTCGATTTCTTCCTGGCTCGCCTCGCGCACGCCAACAACCTGCACACCAAAATTTAGTGTAACATCAGCCAACGGGTGATTGCCGTCTACTGTCACCTTATCACCTTCCACGGCGGTAATCGTCACCATTTCAATACCGTCATCGGTTTCAGCCTGAAACTGCATCCCTACCTCAAGCTTCTCAACACCTCCGAACATCGCCTGTTCCACCACTTTTACCAGATCATCATCCCTTTCACCGTAACCATCTCTGGGCTCTACGGTAACGGAAAAAGAATTGCCCGAAGTTTTCCCTTCCAGCGCCTTTTCAAGGCCCGGAATCATGAACCCCGTACCGTGCATGTAGGCCAGAGGCTCCTGCCCTTTTGAGGTGTCGAGCACCTCGCCACCATCATTTGTCAACGTGTAATCAAGGGTCACGACTTTGTGTTTACTGATTTGCATAACAACCTCGCAAGACAGGATGAATGCCTGTACTTTTGATTTCGGGACACTGACACAATCTTGAGAGCGGGTCGACCATCCTACAAATTCAGCACCTCTTCAAAACCAAATCTGCTCATATCATTCATGCGCATGGGATATAAAATACCATTCAGATGGTCGTATTCATGCTGTACGACACGAGCATGGAAACCTTCTGCTTCACGCTCAATATGCACGCCATGCTCATCGAATCCGATATAACGGATTCGTTTGAAACGCGGAACATATCCCCGTAACCCCGGTAAACTCAGACATCCTTCCCACCCGTGTTCAATGGCCTCTTCCAACACTTCGATTTCCGGATTGATTAATACTGTTTGCAATACATCCTCCGCATCCGGATAGCGGGGATTGTTGTGTACGCCGAAAATCAGGACACGCAGAGACACACCAATCTGCGGCGCAGCCAGCCCGGCACCATTCAGACTGTCCATAGTATCACGCATGTCTTCAATCACAGTGTTTAATTCGGTCGAGCCGAAACAGCTAACAGGAGCAGCCTTCGCAAGCAGGCGATAATCACCCATCCGGAGCACTTCCCGAATGCTCAAGCAGCAGGCTCTTTCAAAAGCAGAGGATGCTCATGTCCTGCGGCACCCAATGCTTGCATTTCCTCACGCAGATGTTTGCGCGCAAGCGGAATTTCATCCAGAAACTGGTGCTTTCCATCGCGATATGCCAGGCGGGAAAAAATACCAATGGCCTTAATGTGACGTTGCAGAGCAGTCAAACGCAACACCCTGTGCCATGCAGCAGAATCCGTAAAAAACGAGCCTGATTTATGTGGTAACAGTTCAAAATACCGCAAACTCCACATCCGGCGCATGGCTTCGGAATAGTCCTGATAACAATCGTATAGCAGTGAAGCCAGATCATAAGTCACAGGACCCATCACCGCATCCTGAAAATCAATCACGCCCAAAGGCAACCCGCCTTCCGGCAGCATCAGGTTACGACTGTGATAATCCAGATGAACGGGAACGCGTGGTAATGCGGCAATATCCGCAAGCATGGGTGCAAGCGCATTATGGAAGCTCCGTCGCTCATCCGCCGACGGCTTATACGCCGCGACATAGGGCAAATACCAATCCAGATAAAGATCACACTCATTACGCATGCGTATCTCATCGAATACAGTAAGGTCAAAATCAGGCACATGGGATTGTAAAAGACCAAGCTGCCGAATCGCATCTTCCAGCAAGCAGGAAGGATCAGGGTTGTCCCGTAAATGTACGGCCCACGTTACATCGCCAAAATCTTCCAACAGCAAAAACCCGTGGCATATATCCTCAGCTATCAGATGTGGTACACGCACACCCACTGTTTCCAGCCAGCGGCGGACATTTAAGAAAGGCTCTACATCCTCTTTTCCGGGCGGGGCATCCATCAATACAAAGGGTTCCCCCTGATGACTGATTCTGAAATACCGCCGGAAGGAAGCGTCTCCGGCAAGAGAACGGATGGTACAATTATTGCCCAAAACCCCGGCAACCCACTGATGCGCGGCAATTCTTCGGGTATCCGGGAAATTATTCACTTATCCCGCAATAGCAGACCCGTGATGTGCATCTTTGTCTGCACCTGTAATCTGGCTTGTTCAGCCACGCGCCGATCAGGATAGGGTCCGGTATACACCCGGAACCACAAACCGAGTTCCGGCACCATGGTTTGCTGCACAAAAGCTGGAAACCCCTTTTGTTCGAGCCGGGCCTTGAGCGTTTCCGCTTTATTTCTACGTTGATACGAGCCAACCTGGAGCTTGAAGATGCCCACGGGCGTGGGTTGCGCTCCCCGCTGAGCCAATTCACGCCGGATTACATCCGTCACCTTGTTTTTATGGTTTATTTCACTTTGTGATGCATCCAAAGGCGCCGGGGCCACCTTTTGATTAGGCAACGTATTGTAGAAAGTAAGCTCCCCCACTTGTGTCGCGGCCTTACCGGAATTATGTTTCTGGTTTCCGGCCATTTTTTTCAACGTCTCAAGCTCGTGCCGTTGCTTGGCAATCTGTTCCAGCAGATGTTGTTTCCCCGCATGTTTCGCCTTTGCTTTACCCTGTTTTTCCCCCAGCATGAAGCCGCCGACAAAGCTTGCTCCCACAACAATCAGCATGCCTGCAACCATAAATATGCTTTGCATGTTTCCCATGCCCTGACCTTCCAGTTGCGAGGCCTGCACCTCGGCAAAATCCTTGCGAGCCATCACATCACCTTCGGTACGGATACGCCCAGCAATTCAAGCCCGTTGGCCAGAACCTGTTTCACCGCCCGCATCAGCAGCAACCTTGCCTGCGCCAATTCAACATCCTCGATAATGACGCGATGTTTGTGGTAAAAGCTGTGCAAACCCGCAGCCAGTTGCATCAGATAGATAGCTATCCGGTATGGCTCCAGCCGATTGGCCGCGATTTCCAGAACTTCGGGATAAGCCAGCAGGTGTTTGATCAGTGTAATTTCTTCAGCGCCCACAAGATACGATACATCCACGTCTTCGGGCTTAACTAATCGCAGGCTTTCTTCATCCGCCTTGCGCAGAATAGCGCACACCCGAGCATGGGCATATTGCACATAATAAACCGGATTTTCATCATTCTTCTGTTTGGCCATTTCCAGATCAAAATCAAGCTGACTTTCGGCTCTTCGGGTGAGAAAATTAAAACGTACGGCATCCTTTCCCACCTCATCCACCACCTCCCGCAACGTCACAAAGGTTCCGGCCCGTTTGGACATACGCACCGGCTTGCCATCACGCATCAGATTGACCATCTGCACCAGCATCACTTCCGGCTGATGTTTCTTACCCGTGAGCGCCTGCATAGCCGCCTGCACACGGGTGACATAACCGCCATGATCCGCACCCCATACGTCCACCAGCCGGTCAAATCCCCGCTCATGTTTATTCATATGGTAGGCAATATCAGCAGCAAAATAAGTGGCTGTTCCATCCTTCTTGGCCAATGGCCGGTCCACGTCATCGCCAAACTGTGTGGTACGAAACAACCATTGCTCTACCGGATGATAATCCTTGATTTCCTTACCCTTGGGAGGCGGAAGCGTCCCCATGTAAATCAGGTCATCTGCTTTTAACTGTTCAATCAGTTCCCCTACTTTTCCGGATTGATGCAAGCTCTTTTCCGAAAAATATTTATCAAAAGAGATGCCCAGCACCTGTAAATCTGTTCGGATCATCGTCATCATGGCATGGATGGCTTCACAACCAAGCCATATACGGCGGTCTTTTTCTGACATGGCCTGAAGTTCCTCGAAGGACCGTGCTTCCAGGATGGTTCTGGCCGCATCCACAATATATTCCCCCGGATAACAACCGTCCGGAAAATCAATAGATTCACCCTGTAATTCACGCATACGCAACCACACCGAATCTGCCAGCACACCAATCTGGTTGCCTGCATCGTTGATGTAATATTCCCGCTGCACACGCACGCCGCGCGCCTCCATAACACTGGAAAGCGCATCACCCACCACCGCACCACGGCCATGCCCGACATGCATCGGCCCGGTCGGATTGGCCGATACAAATTCAACGCAGGCACGTGGCGCATGCACATCCACCGCAACGCGTCCATAATGAATGCCCTGTGTTACAATTTTTGTCAGAATGGAGGCTTCCGATGCCTGCTGCAGATGAATATTGATAAATCCGGGGCCGGCAATCTCTGTTTTATCTACCATAGGCGGCCATTGCACCAGTTCCAAAAGGCGTTGCGCGGCTTCATGGGGTCTGATACCCAACCGCCCGGCCAGCGGCATCGCAACATTGGCGGCATAATCTCCGTGATCCCGTGTTTTGGGACGGATCAATGCAACCCGTACACCATTTTCCTCACCATGTTCCGATAACAGGGCTTCCACGGCCAGTTGCAGGGATGCTTCAAGTTCACGTTTCACACTTTCTCTCCGTAGAAATTTGCTGACAATTACGCGTCACATCCTACACATTGAGCATGCCCTGAAAAACAAGAGGAACCGGAATTGGTTTGTCCTGCTTTTCTTGTATTCAATTCGTGGCTTTGTGCCTTTGTGGTGAAATGCCTTGTGTTTTTGTATCAGACTCCACGGATAAGAGACTAATGCGGGTTAATGCTGGCAACGCGGGCAATAAAAAGTGCTGCGTCCGGACTGCATGATACGCCGGATATGCTTGCCACAATCCGGGCATGCCTCACCTGCCCGCCCGTATACCTTGAAGTCATGCGCAAAATAGCCCGGTTTCCCATCCACACGTACGAAATCACGGATGGAACTGCCTCCGGCATCAATGGCTTCCCTCAACACCTGACGAACGGCCTGAAACAACCGCTGCAAACGCATATGGCTGATTCGATTGGCTGCCCGGGCGGGATGAATGTGGGCACGAAACAGGGCTTCACAAGCATAAATATTACCAATGCCAACCACAACATGCGCATTCATCAGTATTTGTTTCATGGGTGCCTTTCTCATCTTGCAGCAACGTATCAAGTATTCACCTGTAAATTCTTCCCCGAGCGGTTCCGGCCCCAAATCCCTGAACCATGGATGCTGTTGCCATCCATCCAGCGACAATAAACCTGCATAACCGAAGCGGCGCGAATCGCGGTAACGCAAGCTCGTACCATCGCTGAATAAGAAACAGACATGTTCATGGGCGGTGGCCGGGATATCCCGTGGCAACACATGAAACTGGCCGGTCATACCCAGATGCCAGACCAATAACGTATCCTCGAAGAAAAACAACAAATACTTGGATCGCCGTTTAATCTGGCACAGCTTACGTCCGCGCAAAACCGTATTCAGGTCCGGGATTGGATAGCGCAAATCAGGGCGGCGAACCTCAATACATTCAACCATTTTCCCGATCAAGTACGATTCCAATCCACATCGCACGACCTCAACCTCGGGTAATTCTGGCAAAAATCCTCCCTATAACCTCATTTGAAAGCATCTGATATTTGCAGCCAATCCAAACTACATCCATAATGGCGCTCATGGAACATAATCTAGAAGACAATAGCCTTATTTTCGAACCTTCTGAATTTTCGGCTCTAACGGTATTGTATCCGGATGAAATGCATTTCTTCCGGTCCATCGCCCAGCCGTTGGATCTGGCTGCCGATGTTGCAGTGATCACGGAAGGGCAGCAACCACAATTCCTGTATCTGGTTCATTCCGGCCTGTTGCGGGTGAACAAACGCCATGACAATGAAATTTTTGAGGTTGGTTCGATTACACCTAACGAAGTGTTTGGTGAGGCCTCAATTTTGTATGATGCTCCGGCAGGCGCGGAGGTACGAACCGTTGAGGCATGTTCCATCTTCCAGTTACCCGGCGAACAGGTGCGCGAGATACTGGATGCCAACGAACGTTTCCAGCGCAGCCTCAGTCAGTTAGCCGAACGCCGTCTGGCGGCAACCGCAGTCGCTGTCAATCCCGTATTCGCCAAGCTTCCACAGGCCGTACGGGAAATCCTGCTGTATAATGCACAGTTCGTTTCCATTGATGCGGGAGAAAAATTATTCGAGGAAGGGGACAGCGACACCCGGTTCATGTTCCTGGTTCTGGGAGGCAAAGCCGAAGCGTCCATGAAACATCCAACGGATCCGTCCAAACGCATCGTATTCGCCCGCATCTCCGCCGGTGACGAGGTTGGCGAGATTTCCATTATCACTGGCAAAAGCCACGCTGCTACCGTCACCGCTATCACTCCTCTGCGGCTGATGATGATCAATAGTAGCTCCGTACATGCATGGCGCAAACGTTATTCCGATTTCGGTTATGGCCTGTATGCCTGTGTCCAGCGCAAGTTACAACACAGCCTGGAAGCCATGCGCAAAGTAGTGGGTGAGACCGAGGCTATGGCCCGCACCATCGATACCCTGCCACCACTCAATAAAATTGCTCCCGTTGCAGCTGAAAAGAAAGATAAGGCTGAAAAGAAAGGCAAAGCAGCCGTCAAAGGTACTGATAAGGATTCGGGCTAAAAATACGCCTCCAGTTGCATGCTGTAGACGTTGGCACGGTCACCGAACTCACTGTTGGCATGCCCGCTAAACAACAGCGCAAACCAGTTAGTTCGATATTTTCTATCATCAACCGTGTGAATCTGAGGGAAACAAAGGCGCTCGCTTGATCACATCCGCAATCAACACACCTTCCAGCTTGCGTATTATGGAGCAACCTAGCCATCCATTATGGTTGAAAGTGGCCACCTGGAATGGGTTCAAACCGACCGGTGGTGCTGGTTGCAGACCGGCCTAGTCCGGCCACAAGTGGACATTCACCGGTGAGCATAATCAGCTCCAATTAGAGTGCGTTTTAGCATAAAAACTGTAACGCTCACCTCCGTGAGAGATGATTTTTCTAAGCTAACTATCGAAAAGCTTGCAAAAAGGGCTGGCAATGTCTGCTCAAATCCAGACTGTAGAGTTCCAAGCTTCGGTGCCAAGAGTGGCCCCGACGGATTCGTAAATGTTGGTGTCGCAGCCCACATAACAGCCGCGTCTCCAGGCGGCCCTCGTTATGACCCCACACTTCTCAGTGCCAAACGGAAGAGTCAGGGGAACGGTATTTGGCTCTGCCAAGTCCATGCTAAACAAATTGATGATGATGAAGAGCACTTTACCGTCGAGTTGTTATCCCAATGGAAGAAGGACGCAGAGAAGCGATCTTTTAACGCCATCACTGCACCCTCCACATTTCGCGATCAACAGCCCGAACCAGAGGCTCCGTACGGTACTGGACAGCAAGTCTTTGAGTATCTACAAAGACAGCTATGTAAGCTAATCGAAAGGCTAGGATTGTCTTCAACAGATAGCCTAGACATTCTGCGGCATTCTGCAGGTCAGGCTTGACAT
>JAUZQZ010000114.1 GCA_030950745.1 Mariprofundaceae bacterium
CCGCCTGACCCTTTGCCGCCAAAACCTTTGTGATCGCCGCCGTTAGCGTCGTCTTGCCATGGTCAACGTGGCCAATCGTGCCAATGTTGACGTGTGGTTTGTTACGCTCAAATTTCTCTTTCGACATGATCTGTCTCCTTACTGTTCATTGTTCAACCAGGGGGCGCCGTCAACCCTTAACGCTGGCGATAATTTCCTTGGTAATATTATTCGGCACTTCTTCATAGTGCTCAAACTGCATGGTGTAGTTGGCACGTCCCTGCGACATGGACCGCACATGCGTGGCATAACCAAACATTTCGGACAATGGCACTTCCGCATCTATCACCTTGGCGCCACTACGATCATTCATGCCCTGCACACGCCCGCGACGACGGTTCAGGTCGCCAACGATATCACCCATATAATCTTCCGGCGTAACCACTTCCACCTTCATGATCGGCTCAAGCAGCACCGGTTTAGCCTTGCCACACCCCGCCTTGAAACCCATCGAACCAGCGATCTTGAACGCCATTTCGGAGGAGTCCACATCATGGTAGGAACCGTCATACAGGGTTACCTTAATATCCACCATCGGATACCCGGCCAGCACGCCGTTCCCCATCGCCTCGGCAATACCCTTGCCCACCGCCGGAATATATTCACGCGGCACTGCCCCGCCGACAATCTTATCGACAAACTCGAAACCTGCGCCCGGCTCCTGCGGCTCCAACTCCAGCCAAACATGACCATACTGACCGCGCCCACCCGACTGACGGATAAACTTGCCCTCAGCCTTAACCGTAGCGCGAATCGTTTCGCGGTAGGCCACTTGTGGCTTGCCAACATTGGCGTCCACGGCAAACTCACGCTGCATACGATCCACAATAATTTCCAGATGTAACTCGCCCATACCGGATATAATGGTCTGGCCGGTTTCTTCATCGGTGTGTACGCGAAAAGAAGGATCCTCAGCCGCGAGCTTGCCCAGGGCAATACCCATTTTCTCCTGATCGGCCTTGGTTTTAGGTTCAATGGCCACGGAAATCACCGGATCAGGAAATTCCATACGCTCAAGGATAATCGGCGCACTAGCCACACACAGCGTATCACCGGTCGTCGTACTCTTCAGACCCACGGCAGCAGCGATATCGCCAGCACGCACTTCCTTGATTTCCTTGCGGTCATTGGAGTGCATTTGCAGGATACGGCCAATACGCTCCTTCTTGTCCTTGGTGGAATTGATAATGTAAGAACCCGCTTCCAACACGCCGGAATAGACGCGGAAAAAGGTCAATGTGCCAACGTAGGGGTCGGTCATCACCTTGAATGCCAGTGCAGCAAAGGGGGCATCATCGGAACTTGGGCGTGAATCCTCTTCTTCCGAATCCACCTTATGTCCTTTGATGGCCGGAACATCCACCGGCGAAGGCATGAAATCAACCACTGCGTCGAGCAGCGTCTGCACACCCTTGTTTTTGAAGGCCGTGCCACATAGCACCGGAATCAGTTTGATATCAATGACGGCCTTGCGAACACACATCTTCAGCGCAGCTTCATCGATCTCGGCGCCTTCCAGATAAGCTTCCATCAGATCATCATCATAAACCAGCACGGAATCCAGCAGCTTTTCACGATACTCCGCCGCCTGATCTACCAGATCATCTGGAATATCCTCAATGGAATACTCCGCGCCCATCGCCTCGTCTTTCCAGATGACGGCCTTCATACGAATAAGATCAATGACGCCCTTGAAACCCTCTTCCGCACCAATGGGGAGGTTGACGGGCACAGCATAATGTCCCAGGCGTTCCGTGATTTCATCCACCACCCGGAAAAACTCCGCCCCCGTACGATCCATCTTGTTCACAAAGGCAATACGCGGAACATTATACTTATCAGCCTGACGCCACACCGTCTCGGACTGCGGCTCCACGCCACCTACGGCACAAAACACGCCAACAGCGCCATCCAGCACACGCAACGAACGCTCCACCTCAATGGTAAAGTCCACATGCCCCGGAGTATCAATAATATTGATCTGATGATTGTCCCAGATACAGGTCGTTGCCGCAGAGGTGATGGTAATGCCACGCTCCTGCTCCTGCTCCATCCAGTCCATAGTCGCAGCACCATCGTGCACTTCGCCGATTTTATGCGTTACGCCGGTATAATAGAGAATGCGCTCAGTTGTCGTCGTCTTACCGGCGTCAATATGTGCCATAATACCGATGTTACGCACACGCTCTAATGGTGTTTTACGGGCCACGATCCGCTACTCCTTCATCAAATTGTTAAGAACAAACTTGATGACTTCGTAAGAAGTCATCAAAGCGCCCATGAATGGGCGCGCAAATCAAGGACTTGCAGCGCAAGTTGTTGATTTGTAAGGAAAGTGAAAATCGTACTTTTCGCTTTCCTTGGAGTAAAAAGGCCATGGACGGTCTTTTTACGAGCTTCATCAAAAACACGACTACTGCTGCTACCAGCGGTAGTGTGCAAAGGCCTTGTTCGCCTCGGCCATGCGATGCGTTTCGTCGCGTTTCTTGAACGCGCCGCCACGATCGGACACGGCATCTACAATCTCATTACCCAAACGTTCCGTCATCGTATGTTCGGAACGCTTGCGCGCAAATTCCACCAGCCAGCGAACAGCCAAAGATTCCTTACGGCGTTCGGACACTTCAATCGGCACCTGGTAGGTTGCACCACCCACACGGCGAGACTTTACTTCCACCAATGGTTTCACGGCTTCCAGCGCCTTATGCAGGGTGCTTAACGGCTCGGATTTCAATTTCCCGGCGGCAATTTCCATTGCACCGTAAACAATGTGCTCGGCAGTATTTTTCTTGCCGTCCCACATCACCTTGTTGACCACGGTCGAAACCATACGATCGCCGAACCTGGCATCGGGAGTGACAGGACGAGGTGTTACGGGACCTTTACGTGGCATCTTTTACTCCTGCTTACTTCGGACGCTTGGTGCCGTACTTGGAGCGGGCCTGCCTGCGCCCGTCCACGCCGGTCGTATCCAATACGCCACGTAAAATATGATAGCGAACACCAGGCAAATCCTTCACACGTCCGCCGCGAATTAACACCACTGAATGCTCCTGCAGCTTGTGGCCTTCGCCCGGAATATAGGCTGTCACTTCCTGACCGTTGGTCAGGCGCACACGCGCCACTTTACGCAGGGCCGAGTTCGGCTTCTTCGGCGTGGAAGTGTACACACGCGTGCATACGCCACGGCGTTGCGGGCATGCATCCAGTGCGGGAACCTTGTTGATTTTTCGCTTGTCCTTTCGGCCCTTGCGGATCAACTGATTAATCGTCGGCATCAACCACCCCATTCATAAAATATCCTTCATCCATCCTCGTATAGAGGTGTCGAAGGGCCGCGAACCATAGTGACGCACCCTGGCAATGTCAACTGCTTGCGGCGGCTTATTTTCACTACCCGAAAGCGCGACTGAAACCGCATGTTCCGATGGTGCAATCCCTTTAGACTTTTGCGTTTCCGAATTGTTGTTGATTGAACGTTCCCCGGAGGAAAAGAATGGCCTTTAATCCAGCGCCTGAAGCAACTGCTCGCAGGCCTTTTTAGCATCCGAGAACAGCATCATGGTCTTGTCCATATAGAACAGATCGTTATCGATTCCCGCGTAGCCGGGCGACAGCGAGCGTTTGATGAAAATAACATGCCGTGCACGGCCCACATCCAGCACCGGCATACCGTAAATCGGACTATTGGGATCACTCTTCGCCGCCGGATTGGTCACATCGTTGGCGCCAATCACCAGCGCCACGTCCGCATCGGCAAATTCCGGATTGATTTCATCCATTTCCTGCACAATGTCGTACGGCACATCGGCTTCGGCCAATAATACGTTCATATGCCCCGGCATGCGCCCGGCCACGGGATGAATGGCAAAACGTACCTTGACTCCAGCGCTGATCAGCACATTCACCACTTCTTTCAGCGCATGCTGTGCTCGCGCTACAGCCATGCCATAACCGGGTACAACAATCACGCTTTCAGCATTCTTCAGCAGAAAGGCAGCATCCTCGGCCGCACCTGCCTTTACCGGCCGATCCTCAGCCGCACGATCCGCACCACTGGATGCAGATGCCCCCGCACCGCCAAAACCGCCCAGCAATACATTGATGAGCGAGCGATTCATCGCCTTGCACATGATATATGAGAGGATTGCACCCGAAGAGCCCACCAAAGCACCCGCTATAATCAGCATATTATTCTCAAGCGTGAACCCGATCCCCGCTGCGGCCCAGCCTGAATATGAATTCAGCATGGACACCACCACCGGCATGTCCGCACCGCCAATGGGTACGATGAGCAACACGCCAAGCACCAGCGCGATACCGGTCATCACCAGAAATGGTGCCCAGCCTTCCGTTATGCAGAACATGACACCAGCTGCAATCATGGCAATGCCCAACAATAGATTCAGCCAATGCTGCCCGGCAAATACCAGCGGCCTGCCGGATACCAACCCCTGTAATTTGGTGAATGCCACTATCGAAGCGGTGAAGGTGATTGCGCCAATAAATGTGCCAAGGAACATTTCGATACGGCTGGACAAATGCAAACCGCCACCCGTTATGGCGATACCATAAGCTTCGGGGTTGTATAGCGCCGATGTGGCAATCAACACTGCCGCCAAACCCACCAGTGAATGCATGGCGGCAACCAGTTGCGGCATGTGCGTCATCGGGATCTTGCGGGCAATCAGAGTTCCAATGCCCGCACCAACGGCAACTGCGGCAAAAATCCACGCGTAATTATGTACGCCCGCCATATTTAGCGTCACGGCACTGGCCAATGCCATACCAATCATGCCAAAGAGATTGCCACGGCGTGCGGATTCGGGGTTGGACAAACCCTTGAGTGCCAGAATAAATAGCACCGCAGCGCCCAGATAGGCCAGAGCCACCATATTTGCAGACATCAACAACCCCGATTCATGAGATGGTAAATTACTTACGCTTCTTGAACATGACCAGCATCCGCTGGGTCACCAAAAATCCACCAAAGATATTCACAGCCACCAGTGCGACGGCAATGAGGCCCAGCACACTGCCAACATTCAAATCTGTAGGCCCCGCCGCCAGAATTGCACCAACGATAATGATTCCTGATATAGCGTTGGTGACACTCATCAGCGGCGTATGAAGTGCCGGGGTTACATTCCACACCACGTGATAGCCAATAAATATAGCCAGCACGAATACCGTGAAACCGAAAATAAACGGATCGACCGCCGCCGTGGCATTCGCAACTTCAGGATTCATGATGCACCTCCTTTAATCTGCGCTATTTGTGAATCTGCGTGATGATTACGCCGGACCTTTGTTTGCAATGGATTCTTGTGAGGAAGCGCATAGCCATGCGTATGGGCGCTCGAACAAGGATTCATTGCGGACAAAGGAACAAGCAAGGACACTGCAGTATTCATGAATCGCGCAGATTAAGAAACTGTGGTTTCAAAAATTCACCATCGCGACACAATAGTGCGGCTTCAAGAATTTCGTCTTCAACCGTGGTATCCAGGTTCCCCTCACCATCGCACATCAACTCAACAAAATTATAGAGATTACGTGCATACAGGCTGCTGGCATCCGTCGCCATCAGTGACGGAATATTACTCTCACCGATCAGGGTCACGCCATGTTTGACGACTACCTTATCCAGTTCGGTCAATGGACAGTTACCACCCATTTCCGCCGCCATATCCACAATAACCGAGCCCGACTTCATATGCTGAACCATTTCTTCGGTAACCAGTACGGGAGCAGGTTTCCCCGGAATAAGGGCGGTGGTGATGATAATATCCGCATTCGCGGCATGTTCGGCAATCAGAACTGCCTGCTTTTGTTTGTATGCCTCGCTCATCTCTTTGGCGTAGCCCCCGGCATCCTCGGCATCCTCCTCAGCGGGGACCTCGACAAACTTCGCACCCAGACTTTCCACCTGTTCCCTGGCTGCAGCGCGCACATCAAATGCCTCAACCATCGCGCCTAAGCGCCGCGCCGTGGCAATGGCCTGCAAACCGGCCACACCCGCACCCATCACCAGCACATGCGCCGGCTGTACCGTACCCGCTGCTGTCATCATCATGGGAAAGAACCGCTTATAATAATCCGTCGCCAACAGCACGGCTTTGTAACCGGCGATATTGGTCTGGGAAGAAAGCACATCCATGCCCTGAGCCCGGGAAATGCGCGGTACCATCTCCAGCGCAAAACAACTCAAGCCATGTTTGGCATAAGCCTCAAGCAAGGGGTTGGTGAAAGGGGAGAAAAGGCTAACGACCATTGCGCCTTTTTTAATATGTTTGATTTCATTCTTCTCAGGCGCTTGCACCTTGAGCACCATATCGGCTTGCTTATACAATCTGGCAACATCCTTTACGATGCCAGCACCGACTTTCTCATAGTCTTCATCGGCATAAAATGCACCTGCACCTGCACCTTGCTGTACCTGCACTTCAAAACCCTGTTGCACAAATTTTTTAACGGTTTCGGGAGTCGCCGCAACTCTGGCCTCATTATCACGTGTTTCGGCGGGTGCCACCAACAACATACGATGCTCTCCCTATCAATTAAAACTGGTATCCGAACGCGGTACGAAACCCGCTTGCTGGACAGGCGCAGTGTAAACGCACGAACATGATTTACAAGCGAAGAGGTACGCTTTGCAATTCTCCGGCAGCATCTGCGGGAGACGATAGTTCCACCAATTCCGCAGCAGGCACATAGACATGCGCATAGCGGTACAAATCATCACTCACCACTTCATCTCCCCACATCAATATATCCAGATCAAGGGTGCGTGGCTTCCACGATCCCTGCGAGCGATCCCGACCGTGGGCATCCTCCAGTTGCTTCAGCCACGCATTCAGTCGTGTAGACGCCATCACTGTATTAATCAGGCAACAGGTATTGAGAAAATCTGCTGCATTGTCCATGTCCACGGCAGCGGAACGATATACACTCGAGAATGCAGCATCCGGAAATCGTTCCCGAATAGTCCCCGCTGCTGCGTATAAATGCCGCTCAGGTTCAATATTCGAGCCCATGCCAATCAGAAATGTCGTCATCAAGACAGGCTACCACGCTCAATGGTAACAGACACATTTTCCGAGCCGTGCATGATACCCGGCTTGGGCATCTTCAGCGCAACCACAGCACATGGAATTCTTCGAGCACGATTGGCACAGGCTTCAGTAAGGGATTGGTGCAGGGAGAGAGCATGCCGATAGCTGGGACATCCTTGCGCAGCATCTCATATTCGCCCCCACCAGAGCCGGCATTCTGAGCACAGTGTCGGCATTGCCCGTAAAGCGCTTCCGCCTCGTCCACAAGCCCGCACCGGCCGCCTCACAGGACACATCGGGAATATCACTGCCAGAGCCGACGCCTTCTTGCATAAGCACATCATATCCGACCACACAATATTTCTTCACAGACTCTGGGGTGAACACAACTCTGGCCCCGTCCTCGCGCACCTCGGCGGGAACCGCAATCAGCATGCGTGCATCCGATATACAGACACCCTCCACACTCGCTTCCCTCGACCGTTCGTGACATGAATCACTGCAACATGATTTCAGGAGGATAAAAATAACGTTTCCAGATCGGTAAAAGGAGACTGACATGGCCACGATTATCACAGGAAAGGTTGTCAACGGACAGGGCACCCCTCAGGTGGGGACTTTGGTACAGGCCGCAATAATCAGCGGACCTGGAAATTCCGGGCAGGCCCTCGCGGGATCGAACGGAGTATTCAACATTTCGTTGTTCGGCGTAACTTCGAACACAACCTACAAGGTATTCCCGCCACCCGAGGGGTTTGCCACCCCCTCCAGCGTATCCACAACGATCGGGCCCGGCGAAACCGTCGACGTTGGCACATTTGTCACTCCTTGAGTCGGGAAGTGCAGGTGGGGACTTTCCCGGACCGCACGACCATCTCTATCCCGCCGCCCTCCTCAATTTGTGGCTGAAGAGCTGCGCCACACGAGCGTAACCGTTCCGCGTTCTCCCGACCGTAGCGCCTGGTCACGCCGTAGCGCATCGCCCGCGAGCCAGCGAACTCGAGCAGCGGATGGTCGTCGCTGATAACCGGCGCGCCGGCGGCGAACCGCTCGGCGAGCGCCTGGTTCATGACGAAGTGGTCAATCAGATCGGCAGCCGAGGGTACGCCCGCTCCCGCCAATGCAGCGGCGACTTTAGGCTGCGTCATCAGTCTCCTGCCAATCCGGTCGGGATCAAGCGAGAAGCTTCCCTTGACGCCTAGCATCATGGCGATGTTTGACCCTGGCTGCAGCCAGACGAGCACATCGTCGAAGGCGGGGAGAAACGAATGCAGCACCATGGCGAGCATCTTGGGGGAAAGCAGATGCAGCGGCAGCCACTGGCAGAGGATGCCGCCCGCATTGAGCCGGCTTGCGGCCAAGGCGTAGAACTCCTCCGTGTAGAGGTTAACGACGCCAGCGTAATAAGGCGGCATCGGCTCGAGCACGATGAGATCGTACCGCCGGGGCAAACGGGCCAGCAGGTTGCGGCCATCCTCGATGAAGAGGCGCAGCCGCGGGTCGTCGAGCAACGCGAGGTTTCCCGGTCGTGAATAGGGGGCGGCCTCGACGACGGTCGCGTCGATCTCGGCCACGGTCAGCCGCTCAAGCGGGTGCTCCAGCAGACTCGCGGCGGTAGCGCCGGTGCCAAGCCCGATGACGAGCGCTTCCCGTGGTGGACCGGCATGCAGCAGTGCTGGCAGGTGCCCCATCATCTGCATGTAGGCATATCCCCTCCCCGTGCCGGCGGCGATGAAACCGTTGATATCCAGCAGCCGCGAGCCGTCGCGGCCATCGCGGAACACGGTTACCGTCCCCGACTGACCTTCGCGGTAGAAGAGCGGCTTGTACCACGCCTCATTGAGCAGGGCGGCGGTGGAGCGCAGCGGGCCGCCGCTGCTCCACGAAAGGGAGAGCAGTGCCAACAAGCCGACGAGGGCGGCGGCGAGCGGCCAGCGCTTCTTCGGACGGAGCAGCAGCACCGCCACGGCAACCTGGAGAGCGGCGATCAGGACGATGCCCCATCGGATGCCGATGAGCGGTATGAGCACGAAGCCGGCGAACAGCGGCCCCAGGAAGGCTCCGGCCGTGTTGGCGAGGTAGATGCGCCCCATCGCGAGCCCGGCTGTGCCATCGCGGACCATGAGGCCAGCGGCGAGCGGGATTGTCATGCCGGAGAAGAAGGCGGCTGGCGCAACGACGGGCAAAGCGATGAGACTGCGCGCGAGCATCATCTCTCCCCACCCGCCGGTGCGCGGTAACAGCGTGTATTCGAGCCAGGGGGCGTAGCCAGCGACGTAAAGCCCGGCGAGTGCCCCGAACCCCATAAACGCTTGTGTGACGGCAAAGGCGGGAAATCCCCATCCCCGCGCCGCCACCACCTTCGCCACGAAGCTTCCGGCCGCGAGCGCGCTGAGGAAAATCGCGAGGATGAGGGCGAAGGCGTAGATCGTGCTGCCAATCTGGAAGACAAGGATGCGCGTCCAGAAAATCTCGTAGGCCATTGCCGCAAGTCCCGAGATGAAAAGGGTTCCGAGCAATGCACGTGTGGCGCGCGGCCATGCTGCCGGAGCCGTCTCCCCGGCGGTGGATGAAGGCGCAACGAAGGATGCGCGGCGCGCCAGCAGCAGCGCGGCGATGGCGATGCCGAAATTGGTTGCCACCGCGACAAGGTTCGTTTCTCTCAGCCCCAGCATCTCGATGAGCGCAAAGCCGGAAAGCAGGACCCCGGTGACCGCCCCGGCGAGGTTGGCGAAGTAGAGCCGTGCGACGACGATGCCGGCATCAGCGTGTGGCGCAACGATCAGGCGGACCAGCACTGGAAAGGTGGCCCCCAGCAGCGTGGCGGGAATAACGAGCACGCTGCAGGCGACGAGCAGGCGTTGGAGAAGCAGGGCTGCGCCACCTCCCGGCCAGAGCGGCGGCGAGGCAGCGACAGCATTGAGTAACGCAGGCACGGCGAGGGCGCAGACACCAATGGCGAACTCAATGATCCCGTAGGCGATGAGCGGGTTACGGTGCCGGTCGATGAAACCACCGCCCCAGCGCCCGCCAATAGCCAGCCCGGCCATGAAGGTGGCGAGGATGATGCTGACCGCCTGCATCGAGCTGCCCAGTATGAGCTCGAGCCAGCGGCTCCAGAGCAGTTCGTAGACAAGCGCGGCGGCACCCGAGAGAACGCTGAACAGGTAGATGGCCGCCGACGGGGTCATGTCATGCCGTACCGCGTTCAATCAC
>JAUZQZ010000115.1 GCA_030950745.1 Mariprofundaceae bacterium
GCAATCGGCTTCCCCACTTCGGCCCATTTCCGAGCTGGAATTTCGGTCCATGGAACCACCATGCACCTCATTCCACCCCGAAAATGGACTCAAAGTGGGATTGCCGCTCATCCACCCAGAGTTTTGCAAGTGGCTCTATTCTGTACGCCATTTCTTTCTCTACGTCTTTGTTGGCGGTTTGTTGCAACAGACAGTATTGGTTGCGGCCAGACTGTCCAGTTCATTTTCTTCCGTGTATTGAATCCAGGCACGTTTCAAGCGATCTGCCCATCCTGTCCCAAGCCTGGCGCCAGCCTGTTCAATATGCTTCTCGACCTGAACTGAAGTTACTTCGAGTAAATCATAGGTGACCGTCACCTTTGCACTGGTCATCTGTACATCCCGAACGCCCATCATTCCAGACAGCGTGATTTCTAAAGTATCTTCTACTGATGTCTGAATGGGGTGTTCAAACACGAAAAAACGCCGCTTTATCACATGCTTACCTTCCTGTTTTAATGACTTGATACCAAGGTAAAGTTTGGGGTGGGTGGTAAAGTTTTCCAGGCATTGTCGTGAACAGAAGCGATATGATATGCCCAGATACTCAGTGGTGATCTTGGTGTTTGAAGTATCCATCCCGCAAACGGGGCAATCTTTTTTTTCGTGTTGTGTTCTGACCACCGGGGAATTGTGTTTCATCAATAACGTCTTCTCAGGGTCAAAAGCCACGCAATGTGACGGCCTGTAATGTCCGCTGTACCGCCAGTTCATAGGCGGATGTCCGCAAATCCATTCGTTTGCGGCGTGATAGCTCACGCACATCTTCATAGGCACGGGATAAATATGTTTCCATGCGTTTGAATACCTTGCTTTTATCCCATGGGAAACGCTGGATATTCTGTACCCACTCAAAATAGGAAACGGTTACGCCGCCGGCATTAGCCAGAATATCCGGTACGATGACGGTGCCATGTGTACGCAGCTTGTCGTCAGCCATGTGCGTGATAGGCATGTTAGCGGCTTCGATGACCAGCCGGGCCTGAATGGCGTCAGCATTGTTGCAGTTGATTACACCTTCCATAGCCGCAGGGATCAATACGTCGCAAGGCAGCGCCAGCAATGCCTCGTTGCTTATCTCTTTTGTTCCCTTCAGACCTTGTAAGCGGCCATTTTCCTGCACATGCCGCATGGCCGCCCAAATATCCACGCCGTCTTTACAATAGACACCGCCAAACACATCAGAAATTGCTACGATATGTGCACCCATTTCACTCAGGCGAAGTGCAGCATACGAACCCACGTTACCAAAACCCTGTATGGCGATACGCGCCTGCTTCAGAGGTATGGAAAGATCGCTGCACATTCGGCCGGTAATGAATGCTACACCGAATCCCGTTGCTTCCAGTCTGCCTTCCGAACCACCCAGCTCGACCGGCTTGCCTGTGACTACGGCAGGCGTATGGCCATGTGATTTGCTATATTCATCGAATATCCAGGCCATAATTTGTGGATTGGTATTAACATCCGGTGCAGGAATATCCTCATGTTCTCCAAGCACCGGTGCCAGCTTTTGGGTAAAACGCCGGGTCAGGGTTTCCAGTTCATTTTCCGTCAGTTTCGCAGGGTCAATGGTAATACCCCCTTTGGCGCCACCAAAGGGGATATCCACCAATGCGGTTTTCCAGGTCATTAGTTGTGCCAGTGCCCGGATTTCTTCCAGCTTAACTTCAGGGTGAAAACGTAAGCCTCCCTTGAACGGCCCCCGTGCATGGTTATGCTGTACGCGATAGCCGGTGAAAGTGTGCAGCGTTTTCTTTCCACCCTGTCGTACTTCCAGCGGAATTTGAACGGTGATTTCGCGAAAGGACTGGAGCAGTAATTTCCTTTGTGCCGCATTGAGATCAAGATGTTGCATGGCCTGCGTCAGGAAATGCGCCTGGCTGTCATGGCAGCAGCAGTTCAGGTTCTCCTGCATGCCTAGCTCTCCTCGGTCTTGTAACCGAGCTCACGGATTGTCTCATCAGCTTCCGCAATGCGGAAGCGGGATTCGTTTACATGCATCCATACGTTGCCCGTTTTATAGTCCACACGTGCATCATAAATACCGTTCAACTTTAACAGCGCCTTGCGAATAGTTACTCCACAGCCATCACATTTCATGTCGTTGACCTTAATGGTAATTTCTTTCATGGCGCGTCTCCTTTCTCATGCTGTTGATAGGTGGTAAAAGTTGTCTTGCTCTCGAAATAAAGCACGCTGCCATCAGCTTTCGCTCCGATGATTGCATCGGCCTTGTTCACCACATGACCACTAACAGGATCAGTGCCCTGACGCGCTTTCAGATCATTTGTCAGACTGCTGACACACATGGCGCAGCAGCCATAGTAAGTTTTGCCTTTTACCTGAATGGGAACTTGAGGTTTACCCATGTCTTCATCGTTGACCATACAGACATTTTCGGTTTTAACCTGTTTCAGGATTTCGGCCTGTGAGCTGGCGGGAACAGCGACCAGGAAAGCCATAAACAGGAATGATAGAATGATAATCTGCTTTAATTCTGAATATTTCATCGAGATGCTCCTGAAAGGTCTATTTCCGGATAATAAGCGCCAGCGGAATATTTTTTACCGGATATATTGAATTGTACGGTGATCCAGTGCCGACCCTGCTCATGGCTCAAATTATAAAGTGCCATGTACCACTCTCCCATGTGCATCATGGGCTTTTGTTCAGAAGACCCGTCGGGATGGAGTACTTTGGAGGTCATTTGAAGGCCTGTGACCGGCTTATCATTTTTTTCAACCACCACCATCAGATGATACTGTTCCCTGCTATAGCGCATACCTTTCGGTGAGCGCATGACATGGAAGATGACTGTGTAATTGTCCCGAATACCCTTTTTGACGACAAAGCCTTCCTCATGCTTCATCACTTGTTCGTGTTTATCCATGCCCTGCTCTGCCAGGGCAGGGGGTTGCCCCATCAGGATAATTGCGATTGTAAGCGCAAACATATTTGCATTCATTTCATTCTCCAGAGGCTGAGGTGGATTCAAAAAACCGTGAAAAGATGGTGTTTGTATGCCATTTGGTCGTTTCAAGCAACAAAACACCAAATACAGCAATCAGGGAGGCCAGCAGCAGGCCTGCAGCCGGGCCGAACAGCCACATGACACTGGCTTCGGCCACTTCAGGACCCATTGTAACGGTACGGAAACCCATTAATATCCATGACACGGGATAGGCCAGCGCACCGATGCCGAAGGTCCAACCAAGTGTTTTTTTCCAGCCGGTTTTCAGTGATGTAAAGGCGGTAACAAGCAGCAAGACGGTGGACAGGATACCCAGACCCATCCAGTGAATATGGCCGCGCAACAGGCGCTCCATGGCATCCTTTGCCAAACTTCCCGAATGTGAATGCTGATGTTTTGCCGTGTGCTGTTCTCCACTCCGGGTTACAGGCGCTTGTTTTACACCATGGCCTTCATTCCCATGTGCATGCGCTTGCGGAATCAGCTTGTCCGTCAACATACTCAGGGACATGCCTTCCATGTTCATTTGTTGCATCTCCTTCGCCTTGAGTGCGGCTTCCTGTTTTTCAAAGCCGCCATGCAATTGTTCATGATTTGTGGCCAAATATCCTGCCCACAGGATGCCGCAGATCAGCGCGGTTATGGCCAGGAATAGTCCGTGGCGAACGGGAGCGATGAGATCAACCATGATATTTCTCCTGAGTTGAGTAGAGGTTTCAGTCATTTCTCCACTCCTTGTGCCTGATATTCAATGCCACCGAAATGTTTTTTCCCATCCGATGTCTTGAATAGCACCATAATCTGATGGGTTCCGGGATGACCTATATCGTAGCCAGCCATGTACCAGTCGCCCATTCGCATCATCATTTTTGATTCAGATTGTCCGTTGGGGTGCGTGACTTTGGAGTTCACAAGAATGTTTGTCAGTGCTTTGCCATTTTTTTCAGCTTTAAACATGAAATGATGTGCTCCACCATGTTTTTGCATGCCTTCAGGTGCTTTCATAATATGGAAGCTGACCTGATAACCGTCAATATCCTTCCTGACAAAAAACATGCCGTTCATGTGGTCTTTCATTTGCCCTGTCATCTCTCCATTCATGTGACCCTTGCCCATCTCATGGTGCATGCCACCGTTCATCGCTCCATGATGTGCATCCATACCTTTATGATTACCGGATGCAAATGCCGGGCTTGTTCCCACGACGCCTGTTACAAGCAGGCCCATTATTATGGTTTTTATCATGTGATTCTCCTTTCTTTCGCATTCATGGTGTTTCTGATTTCCCGGTATTTTCACTGCCCTGATCTACATGGGTATGTATCCGGTAAAATTTGTGAACAGGCAGGATGCTGACGATACCATCATCCGGAAGACCGGAATGGGCTGCACCTATGATACAACGGGCGATATTTTCTGCCTTTGATTCAGAAGTAAAAATCTCAAGGCGGACATAGGTAGTCATATGGTCTTTGCTGTAAAAGTTTTCGTATTCTCCATAGCCTTTGACACGGCTGATACTGATCCCTTCAAGGCCTATTTGTTGTAAACAGGTTTCAACCCGATCCAGCATCTCGGTACGGATGATGGCGATGACAGCGTTTATTTCCATGTGATCCTTCCTTTTCATGCCTGTGGCTTCGCGGCAGCACTGACGGCACGCTTCTCCTTGAATTGTAAAATTATGCCGTAAAACACAGGCACTACGACCAAACAAACCACAAGGGTAGTGAGCATGCCGCCAACCATAGGTGCTGCGATACGCTGCATGACGCTTGATCCCGTGCCCGAACTCCACATGATGGGCAACAGTCCGGCGATAATGGCGGCCGCCGTCATAGCGATAGCACGCACGCGCTGAGAGGTGCCATTTAACACTGCCTCAAAGATCTCCTTTGAGGTCAGTGGACGTTTCAATTCAGCACGCTTGCGCTCCATTTCGTGGCCGATGAAAGTCAGCACCAGCACGCCGATCTCGGCCGCCACGCCGGCTAAGGCAATGAATCCCACATCCACCGCCACGCTCAGATTGTAATCCATCAGATAAATCAGCCAGACACCACCAGCCAGTGCGAACGGCACCGAGGCCATGACCACCATCGGTTCAATCAATGTTTTAAAATTGAAATACAGCAGCAGGAAGATCAGCACCAGCACCAGCGGCGCGGCCAGTTGCATGCGTTTATTGGCCTGCTGCATATATTCATACTGCCCCGACCAGAGCACCTCATATCCGGGTGGAATCTTCACCTGATCAGCGACAGCCAGTTTGGCCTTTTCCACGTAACCGCCAATATCCGAGGTTTTGATATCCACATAAATCCATGTGTCGGACAACGAGTTCTCACTTTTAATCGAAGGAGGACCTCGCCTAATGATCAAATCGGCAACTTGAGCAATCGGAATTTGCACACCCGTTGGCGTAGGAATTAACATGCGTTTGAGCTCTTCGGGGCTGCTGCGCAGGCCGCGCGCATAACGCAGGTTAACAGGGTAACGTTCCAGGCCTTCCACCGTCTCCGTGATATTCATGCCACCAATAGCGGATTGGATAACATCCTGTACATCCCCCACAGTCAGACCATAGCGCGCCGCTTTTTTGCGATTGATATCGAAATCCAGATAATAGCCGCCCATGGCCCGGTCGCCCATGGCCGATTTGGTATCTGGCAACATCTTCAGCACGCCTTCAATATCTTTGCCGATGCGTTGCAGCACGGTGAGGTCTGGTCCGATAATCTTGACACCGACTGGCGTTTTGATGCCGGTGGAGAGCATGTCGATACGCGTTTTGATTGGGAAGCCCCATGCATTGGCGACGGCAGGAAACCGGATCGCTTTGTCCATTTCCAGCTTGAGTTGTGCCGTGGTTTTGGATGGATCTGGCCACTGATCCCGTGGTTTAACACGAATGGTAATTTCCGTCATGGCCAGAGAGGCGGGATCGGTAGATGTTTCTGCCCGCCCATTCTTGCCAAATACGGATAGCACTTCTGGGAAAGTCATCAGAATTTTATCCATTTGCTGCATCATTTCCTTCGACTTGGTGATGGAAATGCCGGGCAGGGCCGTGGGCATGTAGAGAATATCGCCCTCATCCAATGGCGGCATAAATTCGCTACCCAGCTTGCCAAGTGGATAGACCGCGCTCATCAACACAGCCAATGCAATACCAAGAGTGGCCCATTTATATTTCAAAGCTTTAGCGAGTGCTGGGCCATGAATAAATTTGAGAAATCGGTTAACTGGATTTTTTTCCTCAGGTATAATTTTGCCGCGAATAAAATAACCCATCAACAAGGGCACTAACGTTACAGCAAGCACTGCGGCTGCAGCCATGATATAGGTGGCGGTAAATGCCAGTGGTTTGAATAGTCGTCCAGACTGTTCTTCGAGCGTGAATATCACCAAATAAGACGAGGTGATAATAAGCAACGAGAAAAACAGGGCGGGAGCCACCTCTTGCGATGCATCGCTAATCGCTGCCCACCGCTCGGGAATCGTTAACTCCGATCCTTTTTTCTGTTCGCCGTGTTCAAGGTGTTTGTGTGCATTTTCAATAAGCACAATAGCGCCATCCACCATAGCCCCCAGCGTGATCGCGATACCGCCGAGACTCATAATATTGGCGGACAAGCCCTGCCATTGCATAAGGATAAAGGCTATCAGCATACCCATAGGCAGGGTGATGATGGCGACAAGCGCGGAACGGGCATGCAATAGAAAAATCATGCAAACCAGAGCGATAACGACAAATTCTTCCAGTAGCTTTTCCTTGAGGTTATCTACCGAACGTTCAATCAGAGCACCCCGATCATAGACCGGCACGATTTCCACGCCTTCCGGCATGACTTTCTGCAATTCTGCAATTTTTTCACGTATCGCTTCAATGGTGGTCAATGCATTCTCACCAAAGCGCATCACCACAATACCACCAGCAGTTTCACCTTCACCATTATAATCTACAGCACCGCGCCTGAGTTCTGGCCCTAGATGCACATGGGCCACATCCATGAGTCGGATAGGCGTGCCGTTTTTGTCTGCGCCGACCGGAATCTGGTTCAGATCGTCCACGGATTTGATATAACCCAGACCGCGCACCAGAAATTCGGTTTCAGCCATCTCCACCAGACGCCCGCCGACATCATTGTTCGAGCGCATGATGGCGTGTTTCACCTTGGACAACGGAATGTTGTAACCCAGCAGTATGTTGGGATCGACTTCCACCTGATACTGTTTGACAAAACCACCCACGGAGGCGACTTCGGAAACATTCTTGACCGTTTCAAGACGATAACGAATCACCCAGTCCTGAAGGCTGCGAAGTTCAGCCAGGTCGTGCTTTCCGGTTTTATCCACCAATACATATTCATAAATCCAACCCACGCCGGTGGCATCCGGCCCCAGCACAGGCTGGACGCCCGTTGGCAGATTCCGGGCTGCGGAATTGGCATATTCAAGCACGCGTGAACGCGCCCAATACATATCCGTACCCTCTTCAAAAATAATATAAACAAAGGAGTAGTTAAAAAAGGAATAACCGCGCACCAGCTTGGCACGTGGAACCTGTAACATAGTGGTAGTCAATGGGTAGGTAACCTGATCTTCCACCACCTGCGGTGCCTGACCGGGAAACTCTGTGAACAGAATGACCTGCACGTCGGAGAGGTCCGGAATGGCGTCCAGTGAAATATTTTTCACCGACCAGATGCCAGCCAGAATCAGAAATCCCGTGGCCATGAACACCAGCATGCTGTTCTTCAGTGAACCGTTAATGATACTCCTGATCACTGTTTTCTCCTCTTGTTGTACGTATATCTGTACATACCGTTTGCTGCAGTACATGTAAGCCGGTTCATCAGTCTAAAATCCTGGCTCACAGGTTTTGCTCCATTAACTTTGCATGCCGCTTCTCCTGCAGTTGCAGGATCAGGCCATAGATCAGGGGCAATACCAGCAGGCACAGCAGCGTGGCAGTCAACATGCCACCGACCATGGGTGCCGCGATGCGTTGCATGACCTCCGAACCGGTTCCGGAACTCCACATGATCGGCAACAGGCCGGCGATGATGGCTGTGGCGGTCATGGCGATGGGCCGCACCCGTTGTGAGGTTCCGCCAAGTACTGCCTCCATGATCTCTGCGGATTTCAGTGCACGCCCCTTGTCGTGGCGTGATTTTCTGACTTCCTGATCGATAAAGGTGAGAACCAGCACGCCAATCTCGGCCGATACGCCAGCCAATGCGATAAAGCCCACGGCCACGGCCACGCTCATATTGAAGCCGAGCCAGAATACCAGCCAGAAGCCGCCAATCAGTGCAAAAGGAATGGAAAGCATCACCACCAAGGGTGCGATGATGTTGCCGAAATTCAGGTATAGCAGTAGAAAAATAATAAACAGGGCGAAGGGCACGACAACCCGCAGGCGTTCATTGGCCCGTTCCATATACTCAAACTGGCCAGACCACGTGAGGGTATAGCCGGGCGGAAGTTTTATATTTTCGCCAATTATCTTTTTGGCTCTGGCAACATAGCCGCCGATATCGCTGGTCTTGATGTCTACATAGATCCATGCATTAGGACGGGCATTTTCCGACTTAATCGAAGGCGGTCCCCGCCGCGTAGTGATTGTTGCCAGTTGGGATAACGGTATCTGCGCTCCTGCCGGGGTCGGGATAAGCACTCGCCCCAGTTGTTCCGGGTTGTCGCGTAATTCACGCGGGTAACGCAGATTCACCGGATAACGCTCCAGCCCCTCCACCGTATGTGTCACATTGATGCCGCCGATGGCGCTCTGGATAACATCCTGTACATCAGCGATGGTCAGACCGTAGCGGGAGATAGCATCACGGTTAATGTTGAAATCAAAATAATAGCCACCTACGGTGCGATCACCAAAGGCGGAGAGCGTGTCCGGCATGGTTTTCAATACCAACTCAATTTTCTTGACGCTGCTTTCCAATACGGCCAGATCGGGCCCGGATATCTTGATGCCGATGGGCGTCTTGATGCCGGTGGAAAGCATGTCGATGCGTGTTTTGATCGGATAGGTCCAGGCGTTGGCCACGCCAGGGAAACGGATAGACTGATCCATTTCATGCATCAGCGTCTTCGTCGTCTTGTCAGGGTCGGGCCATTGGTCCCTTGGTTTGAGTTGTACGGTAGTCTCCAGCATGGACAGGGGTGCCGGATCGGTTGCAGTCTCGACGCGTCCTACCTTGCCGAACACCGACTTTACTTCGGGGAATGTTTTCAGTATTCGGTCCGTCTGCTGCATGAGTTCCTTGGCTTTGGTGATGGAGATACCGGGGAAGGTCGTAGGCATGTAAAACACGTCGCCCTCATCCAGCGGTGGCATGAATTCGCTGCCGATTCTGGATAACGGATATGCCGTAACGACCAGTAACAGGACGGCTACGATCAGGCTTTTCCAACGCCACCGGATGACTTTGTCCAGCGCCGGTTTATGGATAAAGAGCAGGAATCGGTTTACCGGGTTTTTGTCTTCGGGAGGGATTTTGCCACGGAGAAAATAGCCCATCAGAACGGGGACCAAAGTTATAGCCAGAATGGCGGCACCGGCCATGGAATAGGTTTTGGTAAATGCCAGTGGCGAAAACAACCGTCCTTCCTGAGCCTGAAGTGTGAATACCGGCAGGAACGACACGGTAATGATAAGCAGTGAGAAGAATAGCGCCGGCCCCACTTCCCGGGATGCCGTACCCACGGCCAGCCAGCGTTCAGTGGTATTCAGTTCCCCTCCCTTGGCCTTGACCGCATGTTCCAGGTGTTTATGTGCGTTCTCGATCATGACGATGGCGCCGTCAACCATGGCGCCGATGGCGATGGCGATGCCGCCGAGACTCATGATATTGGCGTTGATGCCCTGCCAGCGCATGATGATGAAGGCAATAAGGATGCCAACTGGCAGGGAGAAAATGGCAACAAGCGCCGAACGCGCATGTAGCAAAAATAGCAGGCAGATCAATGAAACCACAATGAATTCTTCAAGCAGCTTGTCCTTGAGGTTATCCACTGCCCGTTCGATCAGACTGCTACGGTCGTAGACCGGTACAATCTCCACGCCTTCCGGCAGGCCCGCCTTGAGTTCCTCCAGCTTTGCCCGCACGGCCTTGATGGTGGCAAGGGCATTCGCCCCGTAACGCATGATGATGACGCCGCCCGCCACCTCGCCCTCGCCGTTAAGCTCAACAACGCCACGGCGCAATTCCGGCCCTAAATGGATGTTGGCGACATCCTGAAGGCGGATGGGTGTGCCGTTTTTGTCCACGCCCACAGCGACTTTTCTTAAATCATCCAGCGACTGGATATAACCTAGGCCGCGCACCATATATTCGGTCTCACCGCGTTCGATGAGTCTGCCTCCGACATCGTTGTTACTGCGCTGGATCGCCCGTTTTACCTTGGATAATGGAATGTGGTAGGCCAGCAGGGTGTTGGGATCGACTTCCACCTGATATTGCTTGACGTAGCCACCGACGGAAGCAACCTCGGACACACCCTCCACAGTTTGCAACGGGTAGCGGAGATACCAGTCCTGAATAGAGCGGAGTTGGGACAGGTCGTGCTTGCCCGACTTGTCCACCAGCGCGTATTCATACACCCAGCCCACACCCGTAGCATCCGGCCCCAGAGTGGGGTTGATACCGGCAGGTAATTTGTTGCTGACGAAATTCAGATACTCCAGTACGCGGCTTCTGGCCCAGTACATGTCAGTGCCGTCCTCGAAGAGGATATAAACAAAGGAGAAACCGAAAAAGGAATAACCGCGTACCACCTTGGCAAACGGTACGGCCAGCATGGCGGTGGTCAGTGGATAAGTAATCTGATCTTCGACCACCTGCGGAGCCTGTCCGGGGTACTCGGTGAATACGATGACCTGTACGTCGGACAGGTCAGGAATTGCATCCAGCGGTGTGTTCTTTACAGCCCAGTACCCGGCCGCGAGCAGAAAACCCGTGGCAATTAGAACCAGAAACCGGTTTTTAAGTGAACCGTCAATAATGGCCTGAATCATGGACGGTTACTCCAGTGAGGAAATACGCGCTTCATATCTTATTCTTTACCCTTTTTCATATCCATACCTTTCATATCCATGCTTTTCATATCCATGCTTTTCATATCCTTGGCCTCCTCGTCCATGGTCGGGCGTGGATCGGCTGCGGTGGGTTTTTTCACTTCCATCATTTTGGCAGCGGCTTCGCGTAGCTTGGATTCGGAGTCAATAAGGAACTGGGCGCTGGTAACAACCTCTTCGCCTGCCTTTACACCCGCGAGAATTTGTACCAGACCTCCCGAACTGATGCCAAGGTTGACATCACGCGGTTCGTACTTGCCGGGGCCGCGTACCACGAACACCACGTTGCGGCTTCCTGTGCGTAGTACGGCTTCACTGGGGATAACGATGGCATTCACCTGTTTGGTAGCGTGAATTTTGACATCGGCGAACATGTCAGGCTTCAGCTTCATGCCAGGGTTCTTAAATTCCAAACGTACCTTGATGGTGCGTGTCTTGGCATTCATATATGGATAAATATATCTTATTTTACCGATAAAAGTTTGTCCCGGAAGGGATGCAAGGCGCATGTGGGCCTCATCTCCGACCTTGATCCACGGAAGCTCATATTCGTAGACATCCACATAGGTCCACACATTGGACAGGTCGGCAATCATGTAAAGTTCGGTTTGTGGCGTGACATATTGTCCGTCACGGGCGCCGATGTTGATCACAACGCCATCGAAGGGCGAATGGATGTGCAGAAACTTCATTACCCTGCGTGTTTTCTCCAACTTCTTGATTTGATGCTCGGGAACATCCAGCAACTCAAGTCTTTCACGGGTGGAGCGCAGCAAGTCGGACGCACCACGGCGGATATCGGGGAAAGGACTGTCTTTCAGCGTTTTCATATTACTCAGGGCCAGCAGATATTCTTCCTGACTGGATACCAGTTGCGGTGAATAAATTGATAACAGAATCTCATTTTTCTTCACCGGCTCACCGGTTTCGTCTATGCGCAATTTTCCAATCCAGCCTTCAGTTTTGGGATGCAGGCGAGTGATCAGTTGTTCGTCATAATCTACACGGCCTACACTTTGTACCTCGCGGGTCAGGGTTTTACGTACGGCCAGGGCTGTGCGTACACCGATATTTTGTACGGTTACCGGGTCGATCGTCACCGTGCCTGCGGTATCACTGCCGGACTGATTCCCATCGGCATAAACCGGGATATAATCCATACCCATATTATCCTTGGCGGGTACGGGGGAGGTAACCCCCGGATTCATCGGGTTACGGTAAAACAAAGGTTTGCGCTCACTATCCGTCCTGGTGCTTTGCTGGCTCTGAGTTGTCTGTTGTTTTTTGGATGCCAGCCAGTAGCCCCCGCCCATTCCCAGCGCCAGGGTAATGATAGCAATACCTATGGATTTTTTACTCATGCGTTATCTCCTTACCAATCTTTTTGCCGATGGCAGCTTCCAGGCGTGCCAGGCTTTGCCTTGCGCCTGCCAGGGCCTTCCAATACAGCGTTTCGTAGTTATATAACGTGATCTGGGAGCGGACGAGATTAAGAAAATCCACTTTGTTTACCTGATAGCCGGCAAGCATGGAATCCACGGTCTGACTCGCCTGGGGAACGATGCCGGTTTTGAACAGGAGTGCCTGGTTTTTTGTTTTGGTATAATCTGCAAGTGCGGTTGAGACCTCGGACCAGACGGCTTCGGTGGCGTCGCGCAACGCGAACTCTTCTTTCGCCACTTCCGCCTTACGCTGCGCCAATGCACGATCCTGTTTGGTCGAAGTGTAAATTGGCAGATTAAGGCTTATGCCCATGCTAAGAAAGTCCGCGCGGGAGCTGGTGCGGCCCGTATTGTTACCCTGTCGGAAACCATATCCTGCCCCGACCTTGAAATCAGGATAGTAATCCAGATCGGCCAGTTCCACTCTCTTTTCCGCCGCCTTGATCCGTTCGCCCTGGCTGGCCAGCAAGGGACGGGCATTCAGGGCGATCTGGTGTAGTTCGGTTTCAGGGGGCATTTGTGGTAACGTTTCTTTTACCTTGCCCGGAAGGCGCACGGCAAGATATGTGGGACGATTTAACAATTTATTCAAGCGCGATTCTTCGTTTCTTCGTGTGCCCACGAGTTGGATGTCAATGTCCAGCAACTTGGAGAGCTCCACCTGTGCCAACAACACGTCTTGCTGCAAACCTTCCCCAACCTTGTATTTGGTTACGGCGATACGGATAAACTGCCTGAGCAGTTCCTTGTTGCGCCCGATAATCTCCAGTGCCCGGTCCAGATAAAACAGGTTCCACCATGAAATATCCACGTTACGAATCAACCTCAGGCGGGTTTCCACGACATCAAGGCCAGCTGACTCCGCCTCGAACTGTGCCGCTTCCTCCTTTAGCCTGAGTTTGCCGGGGAAGGGGATCTCTTGTGAAAAGCCAACACGCAGTTGTGTCATATTTTCCTGTGCTGTGGAAAATGTATCCACCGGCAGATTGACGGAATCAAAGGCGAGGTGCGGGTCGGGAAGTGTTCCCACCTGTGGCGGTATTTCGGCGACAGCTTTGGCACGACTTGCCATGCTTGCCAGGCCCGGATTTACTTTTAACGCAATCGTCTCGGCTTCGGCAAGTGTGAGAATATGGTCCGTCTGGTGTGCAGAAGCCTGTTCCAGGCGGGGTTCAAGTGCCGGAACGGTTAATTCTTCCGCTCTGGCTTTTGCCTGAAGCATGGCCATAGATATAAACGTGAACACCAGTGCGTGCATGATAATTTTGGGCATATCAACCTCCTGAAGAATAAATACATACCCACACAGGATAAGTATCCTGGTGGCAGGTTTCAGAAGGTTATTTTATAGACGGATGCGGAGACTGGTTTGGTAAATAAGTGAAGTGCTTTGAGGCGCTGCCTCGGAAACAGTAAACAGAGGCTGTTGTTCTTGCCCGAATGTCAGAGCATTTTGATGCAGCAGTGGTGACAAGACGGCGATAAGCACCCATGCGGCAGGCACATCATTGGTATGATTTGATAAAGCGCTGAAATCGGGTGCTTCGCAATGCGCGCAGCTTGACGCATTCTGTCCGGCAGGCATTGGCATATCCATGGTACACTGCATATCCACGGCTTCGCCCATCGTGACAGGTGCTGCATGTGCTGATGGAATGGCACAAAAACTCACTGCGATGAGTTGCACAGTAAAGACTGCTAAAATAGCCAGCCCAGCTTTGCGATAACGTCTCATGAAACGATGCATGAGGCGAACAATAAACGCGCAAACATTAAAATTCAATGAAGAGTCCTACAGATGGTTTAGATCAGGGCTTGGCGTGTCTGCGTTTGATACGCTGTCCGGAATCCAGCCTCCTCCTGGCGGTTATGGTTTGCGGATACCCATACCCTTATCATACGTCCAGCAATGTCCGGTCAGTCTGCCCTAGTGTGACAGTCAGATATGGCTTAATAATTTTACAGCTTCTCTGGCCATCACCCGTCGGCGCAACAATAGTTGCAGGTGGCTTCCACCATGTATCCGCCACAAATGCGCCCCCCGTATCCCGGCCAGCAACAGCGCACGAACCTTGTCGGTATTGATGCTGTGACGCAAATAATCGGATTTACCTCGCACGATGATACGGGGTTTCATGGTACTAATGGTTTCGCCATACAAAGCTGAGATAGCAGCAATGACACTATCGTGCATAAAGCCTTTGAAATATTCGGACTGTTTTTCAATACGTTGCATACCTTCGGTCATTTTCTTCAGCATTGCGGGATTACGGGTGAGTTTACGTTCCAGTGTCATCATGGCTGCCGTATAGGCCATCAACCCCTTGGTGCGCTGGACATCCTTACCCATGTCCTTGCCCTGCAATAAACGGGACAACGCGACGAGACCTGTGCGTAATTTTGTTATATCACCGTACACCTGCTCAGGCGTATCTCCGGAAGAAGCAAAGATGCTGGAAATACAGGTTTCAATCTCTATGGCATCGGCGATTCCCTTGCGGGCAATGCCGCTAACGAGATGGGCGCATTGCACCATCGCGGCCAGAGCCAGAACCCGATGATGCAGTGTATTGTTGCTATTTTTGTGACTATGTTGCGTCATGGGCGCATTGTGGCATGAGGTGGAGACTTGAGAAACGTATTTGTGGAAACAGGCGCAGCGCTGGCTGAGGCCGATGTGGATGCCAAGATTCAGCAAACGCATGATATTGCCCGGCAGTGGCAGCGGAATACATATTCACTGGATTATGGCGCACCGTTGTTGAGTGTGCAGGCGGTGGGCAAGCCCGAACGACCCCGTCTGGTGCATCCGCGTGACCTGCCAAGGCGTGGCTTTGGCACGCAAAAGGGCAGGATCGCGATGATGCATGCCGTAGCGCATATCGAATTCAACGCCATCAACCTTGCCCTGGATGCCGCCCACCGGTTCCGCGACATGCCGTGTGAATATTACCGTGACTGGTTACGTGTGGCCGATGAAGAAGCGCGGCATTTCTCCATGGTTCGCAATTATCTGCGCCAATATGACCATGATTACGGTGATTTTGATGCCCATAACGGTTTGTGGGAAATGGCTGAGAAAACGGCTACGGATGTTCTGGAGCGTATGGCACTGGTACCGAGGGTGCTGGAAGCGCGCGGACTGGATGTGACTCCCGGGATTATTGAAAAGCTGCAACAGGCGGGCGATGTTGAAACGGTGGCAATTCTGGAGGTAATTTATGCTGAGGAAATTGGCCATGTAGAGATTGGCACGCGCTGGTTCCGCCATGTTTGCACGGAACGGGGACTGGCATCGGAGCCAACCTTCCACAAACTATTGAAGAAACATTTTCCGAATGGCCTTCATGGCCCCTTTAACCTGGATGCGCGCGCCAGAGCCGGTTTCTCGGAAACGGAAATGAGGTATTTGACCGCTAATCTGTAACTATTGGGCAAGCTGAGTCGTTACATTACTGGTACAAATCCGCACCCAATGCTTTGAGTCCGGCGCGGGCGCAGGCTTCATCCAGATGTGTGCCCGGAGCACCGCCCACGCCGATACCACCGACAATTTGGCCATCTATTTTGACAGGAAAACCACCACCCAGTAGCAGGATGGAGTCATTCATGTCGCCTAGGAGCCTGTCGGACTTAGGCAATTCGTAGCGAGCAGGTGGGGAAGCGAGAACAAGATTGAGTGAATATAAGGAGTATAGAGTCACTTGCAAAACTCATGAGCGGCAATCGGCTTCCCCACTTCGGCCCATTTCCGAGCTGGAATTTCGGTCCATGGAACCACCATGCACCTCATTCCACCCCGAAAATGGACTCAAAGTGGGATTGCCGCTCATCCACCCAGA
>JAUZQZ010000116.1 GCA_030950745.1 Mariprofundaceae bacterium
ATGCCACTCCAGTGTCATTACGATTGCCGACAATCTGTGAAAAGTGACGCCATAAACAGGTTTATGAATAATTCAGGCTAGGGAGAAGAGTTCGCAAAAACTTAAAAAAATCAAGAGAATACCGTGTCATTTTTGATGAGATTGCCCTCCAATCTATTAATGGTAATCAAACGTTCTCAAACAAAGGTAAGAGGTTAAAAACTAAAAAATAACGTGAAAGAGCCGAGTCAGGCTTGAGTGTGCCAATCAGGAGTTCAGGGGACACGATACTTAATTATTTGACTATAGGGTGAATTCACCTAGAACAGAATGAACAGCAGTTTGAGGGCATGGTGAGGAGAGTTATGTATTATGTCCCCCGAACTGCATGGTCACCTTGACCTTTTTCTCTTTAAATGCGAGTGCATCAGGAGGTGGCAGGAAGTCATTGATAATACGGACTTTACCGATGGGCTCATTGCTGTAATGAATAGGCCACAATCGGTCATTCAACCAAGCAAATTATAACGGCTACTTTGGAACCCATAAAATGGGAGTAAATGCCCAATTCAGATGCCATGCATTTTCTTCATCCTGCTCAAGGCAAACGACGCCTGCATTCCGGAAGGTCACCACGCGCCTGTCCGCATCACCACACAGCAGCAGGGAAGTCAAACGTTCCAGATGCGGCAAATGGCCGACCAGCATCACATCCCTGTTCCGCGCTGACAGATGTTCGGACCATAGTCCGGGATCGTCATTCGGATGCAAATCCGGCCCGGTGTCATAAACTGCGTTCAGGCAACGCGCCAGCAGTTCCGCCGTTTCAGCCGCCCTTAATTTACCACTGTGGAGGATTTCAGGAACCAGCAGTCGAGCATGCCGATAAAGAAAATCGCCGACTTCCCGTACATCAGAAGCTCCCTTTTCCGACAATGGCCGATCCGGATTCTCTTCCTTCGACACAGCTTCACCATGTTGTACCAGATATACATGCATACTTTACCTCCACAAAAACGAATCATCCGACGATGGCTTCCCCGTGCTGAAATGCCAACAGTTGATGGGGCTTGATAGCGGCCCACAGTTCATTGTCGGTCAAAGGCAGGGTGGCGATCACGGCCACGACGTCATGTGGCGTGGTCAGTTCATGGAAATTGACCGTAACGTCCTGATCAATCAGGTGGGCAGGGCCGAAAGGCGCCCGGCGCACAATATAGCTCAACTGCGTGGTGCCATAGGCGAACATACAGTCGCCGTTGGACAGCAGATAGTTCGATGTCCCCTCTTCCGCCAGCGTTGCACTGATGTCGTGCAGTACTGCATGCAACTCCGGCAGCGGCGGCAGTTTGTCAAACCGGGCCTGCAGGGTGTTCAGGATCAGGCAAAAGGCGCGTTCGCTGTCGGTATCACCCACCGGCCGATGGCAACCCGGATGTGTGACCACGTGCTTCAAATCGCCGTTGTGGGCGAACAGCCAGTGTCGGCCCCAGAGTTCGCGCATGAACGGGTGCGTGTTTTGCAGTGCGACCTTGCCCTGCGTCGCCTTGCGAATATGGGCAACGACATTCATGGAATGGATGGGATAGCGCTGCACCAGTTCTGCTACAGGCGAGTGTGCGGACGGTTTGGTATCGATGAACAGGCGGCAACCTGACCCTTCAAAGAAACCGATACCCCAACCATCACTGTGCTCATCGGTAATGCCACCGCGGGCGCGGAATCCGGCGAAGGAAAAAGCAATATCGGTGGGCGTGTTGCAGTTCATACCAAGCAGTTGGCACATCCTAACCCCGGAGTACCCCGGTTCGTTCAGCAAGCAACTGTTCCAATTCAGCATTTCTGGCCTTAAGTTGCTCAAGATGAACCGCATTGGAAATAGCTATGGCACAGGCAGAGGCCAATGTGCGAACATTGGTTTCGTCAATGAGCGTAAAAACTCTACCGTCAACCTTTTCCGTCAGATATATCACGCCCTGAACATCGTCTCCAAACATAATCGGCGCCCCCAGAAAGGTTGTCATGGCAGCGTGACCCTGTGGGAACCCCGCCGCTTTCGAATGAGCGGAAATATCACTAATGCGCACCACTTCATGTTGATTCCACATCAATCCCAGCAGACCAATCCCCCTGGGCTCATTCCCTTCAAGCTTTGCCAACTCCTCATCCGTCATACCCAGTGGAATAAAATATTGCTTTCTATCTTCAAAGTACGACAACATGGCATAGCGGGCGCCGGTCAATTCCATCGACAGTTGGCCGACATGACGTAGAATCGGCTTTAACTCGACACCTTGTGCCAAGGCAATCACAGCCTGTGCAAGCTGATCCTGCTGTCTGGCCAACTGCCTTTCCAAGTCTGTATGTTCCATTATTCAATAACCTCCGGAAAATTAGCAAAACCAGAAACAAAACAATCCGGTCACTTTTCAGAGTAGGAAATTTCACCGGAATTCACTCAACAACTGGTCCATCATGGACTCTGCCTGACTCGCATAGCCCCCGCCGAACAGATTGGCATGATTAAGGATATGGTACAGATTATACAGCGTTTTGCGCACAGCATAACCTTTATCCAGCGGCCATGCCTCATGATAGGCCGCATAAAAGGCGCTGCCAAAGCCGCCGAAGAGTTCGGTCATGGCAATATCCGCTTCCCGGTCCCCGTAATACACAGCGGGATCATAAATTACCGGGTGGCCATCCATATCAACGGCATGATTACCGCCCCACAAATCTCCATGCAGAAGAGAGGCTGGAGGGCTGTAGTCTTCGAAAAACGATCCCAGATCGGACATCAGCCGTTCGCCCTTGCGTTGCAATGTTCCGCCATAACCATTGTGTGCTGCAAGCTTCAGCTGAAATCCAAGCCGATGCTCTCGGAAAAATGACGTCCAGTTATCCGAAGGCGTATTGATCTGGGGCGTTGAGCCAATGGTATTGTCACAGTACCAGCCAAATTCCGGCTGGGTATGACGATGCATGACGGCCAGTTGCTCGCCAAGCACATGCGGGCTGCCAGCACCTCCGAATGCAATAAACTCTATAACCAGATAAGCATGCGTGTTCGTCACCCCCCGGCACACCGGCTTTGGAACGCGTACGGCTTTTGCATCGGCCAATGCAATCAAACCGTTCGCTTCTGCGACAAACATGTCCAGACACTCCGCAGCATTGATTTTGACAAAATAACACTGCTTTAAGCCTTCAATTCTGTAAGTTGTGTTAATGCTTCCGCCGCCAACACCAACCCTGTGTTCAATGATGAATTTCTTCTGAGTGGATTCGCTTATGTCCTGTTCAATCCTGTGCCACATGCCATTAGCCTGAACTATTCATGAATCGCCGTGATGATTGATTCGGGCCTTTGACCCTCACCCTGTGGGCGACCTTTCGTTCGTCCAAA
This sequence comes from Mariprofundaceae bacterium, assembly GCA_030950745.1. GTDB lineage: Bacteria > Pseudomonadota > Zetaproteobacteria > Mariprofundales > Mariprofundaceae > JAUZQZ01. Next base: position 3,386 of record JAUZQZ010000116.1, read on the forward strand.
CGGCCTCCGGCCTTTTTGTGCGCAGGGCTTTTGTTCGCAACGGACAGCGTGGCCCCGAAGCGGCCATTCCGGGGAAGAAGTTCGTAGCCATGCATGCGGATGACCGATCAGGTGAATTGCGCCAAGGTGAATACCACTTGCGGCAGAGAGGGTACTCTGAGGGACGATGGATTCGATACGGACAAAGAAACAAGCAAGGACACGGCAGTATTGATGGATAATTCAGGCTAGGAATGGGGTCCCACAGCCGGAGTCTGGTAGTGCCTTTGACGCCATTTGTGGATAACGTAGGCACGCCATGCAAAACGAACGGTTAGATAACCCAGAATACCTGATATCATCCCCACCATCAGACAACCGAGCAAGAAAGGTTGCCAGATATGATCTAATCCATGGAAAAGCCAGTTCCAGCTAAGTTCAAAATCAAAATTATGATCAGGCAAGCCGAGCATCCATTGCCCAACCTTATAGGCAAAATAAAACATCGGCGCCATGGTCAGCGGATTGGTTAGCCACACCAGTGCCACGGAAATCGGAATATTAACGTGTACCGCAATGGCCATACTGGCCGCAAGCAACATCTGGAACGGTACCGGAACAAAAGCCATCAATAACCCTACAAAAAAAGCGCCTGCAACCGAATGACGGTTCAGGTGCCAAAGCGCGGGGTTGTGCAAAAGGGTGCCCAGACAATGCAAACACTTCTGCCGCCGGATCGTGGCATAGTCCGGCATGTAGCGTTTGATGAACTTGCGGGGCATAAGCGTTGATGGTGCAGAGTATTGCAGTGTTTTGCAATACTTTGATTTACTACCTGTTATTTCAATCCATACGTGGAAATACAGGACTCGGTTTGGCACAGACATGACCAACTGCAAGAAGACCCCATCCGCTGTGTTTTCGCATAGAAATATTCTCTGTCTTAAATGGTTCATTCAGAATCTGTTCGAGCATCGCTTCACTCTTTCGCGGCATGAACGGTGAAATCTGAATGGCCACCAGGCGCAGCGTTTCAACCAGATGATACAGTACGGTATCGAGGCGTTCGTTATCGCCCGTTTTCGCCAGAGACCATGGCGCATTCTCTTCCACATAACGGTTGCCATGCCGCACGACGGCATTGATATGCTCCAGCGCATCATGAAACGCCTGATGCTCCAACGCCTCCTCAACACCTCGCTGCATAGCCTCGACATCCGCTACCAGAGCACGATCGCATGCTTCTTCATTACCGGATATTCCCAACACTCCCTGCCGGTATTTATACAGCATCGAAAGACTGCGATTAAGCAGATTACCAAAATCATTGGCCAGTTCTGAATTATAGCGCTGCTTCATGGCTGCAAACGAAAAGTCTCCATCGTGGCCAAAGGGCACTTCGCGCAACAGGAAATAACGAATCACATCCGCATCATATTGTTCAAGAAGTTCATCAGGCTTAAGCGCGTTCCCCTTGGATTTGCTCATCTTTTTACCTTCAACAGTCCACCATCCATGGGCAAATACACGCTTGGGCAATGGTAGCCCGGCCGCCATCAGCATGCATGGCCAGTACACGGCATGAAAGCGCAGGATATCCTTACCAATCAGATGAATATCGGCAGGCCAGTGAGGCATGTTTTCATCCGGGAATCCCGCGGCAGTCAGGTAATTGGTCAGTGCATCAATCCACACATAGACCACGTGTTTCGGGTCATCGGGCACGGAAATGCCCCAGGAAAAGGTGGTGCGAGAGATGGATAAGTCGCGCAACCCGCCTTCGACGAACCGAAGCACCTCGTTACGGCGCGAATCCGGGCCGATAAAATCGGGATGTTCCCGGATGTGTGCCAGAAGCTGCTCCTGATAATCACCCAGACGGAAGAAATACGATTCCTCCTTAACCTGATCCACGGCTCGCCCACAATCAGGGCAGGCTTTGGATTCCCATGCCTCGGCATCCTTGAGTTGCGTTCCGGTCCAGTAGGTTTCGCATGGAACACAGTACCAGTCCTCGTAAAATCCTTTGTAGATAGCGCCCGCCGCATCCAGCCTGCGCCACATTTCGGCCACGGCCTTTTTATGCCTGTCTTCCGTGGTACGGATAAAATCATCATTTGAAATTGAAAACCGGGGCCACAAATCCCGGTAGCGTTTGACCACCATGTTTGCCAGTTCGATGGGAGAGACGCCGCGTGATTCCGCCGCCTGCTCGACCTTTTGCCCATGTTCATCCACACCAGTGAGGAAAAACACATCGCGCCCGGACATCCGCTGATGGCGCGCCAGCACATCGGCGGCAATGGTCGTGTAAATATGTCCCAGATGCGGTTCATCATTGACATAATAGATGGGCGTAGTGACGTAAAAGCTTTTCATTTAAGCTGCAACTCTTTTTAGGAGCCGTGTTATTTCTTAACGGCTCCCTAGTGTATTTTCGAAGGCGCGCAAGGCTATACGCAAAGACAGCATGTGCGCCAGCAATGTTGAAGCAGGATTCAGCGTCCGGCGCGCCACCTCAACCGGCCATGCAGCCAGATCGTGTGCCACAGCCATCAGTGTATCAAATGCATGGAAATTTCCATTTTCCTGCATCACCCCTTCCAACTGATTTAATACCACATCCACCAGTAATGCATGTGGAATTTGACGAACATGTCGGCTAATCCATCCCTGCAAATGACCAATGTCCGCTCGCGACATGTCACGGGTCAGGCGCTCCCAGTCAAGCAAGGCATCCGCAACATCCGCATCGGTCAACGGACTTGCCTTGCCGGGTTGCCCATCTGCCAGTTTCACAGCAAATTCCAGCACTTCACCATCCAGTCCCATATCGCATAAAATACTCCGGCATTCATCATCGCCCAGAGGCGCAAGGGCTTGTAGCAAACAGCGTGAACGCACCGTCACCGGTACGGACATGGTATCTTCACATGCCAGAATCAGCAGACTACCCGGCGCGGGCTCCTCCAACCCTTTCAGTAAGGCGTTCGCCGCCTGTGCATTCATTTGTCCGGCTTCCCGCACCAGCACCACCTTCCTTTCACTTTGTGAGCCGCTCAAAGACAGAAATGACAGCAAATCACGTGTCTGGCCCACGTGCACATCCCGCTTCAGTCGCTTCTTCTTCTCGTCCCACTCCCGTTCCACCTGTAAAAAATCAGGATGACTTCCCGCAGCCATCATATGGCATACATGGCACGTTCCACATGCTTCATGGGCAGGGGGTGAATGCCGGTTTTTTTCGCATAAATAAGCACGAGCCATTTCAAAACCTAGCGTAGCCTTCCCAATACCTGAAGGACCGTGCAGCAGCCATGCATGGTGCAATTGCCCCTTGCTCAAAGCATTGAGAAATCGTGCGAATACATCCCTATGCCCGAGAAATCGCCCTAAAACATTACTCATACGATTGTACCCAAAAAATTGCCGATCACTTTATGCACGCGCTTTTGCACTTCATCCACACTGCCTGATGCGTCAACCCGGCGCACCCGTTCCGGCTCCCCCTCGAAAATCGTTGAGAATCCATTCCGTACGGCTTCATGGAAGGATCGGCATTCCTCATCCATGCGTGTGGGAACTTCACCTGTGGCTGCACGCCCCCGCATGCGATTCAACGCCTCTGGTACGGGTAGATCAAACCACAACGTCAGTTCCGGGCGCAAACCAAGCTCGGCAACTTCCAGCATCGTATTCAGCACATGCCCCAGGGGGCTCTCTCTGGCTTCGCCATCAGGTGAATTGTGCAGCAAGAGAGTATCCCCTGGGGGATTCACCTTGTCCGCATTCAACTGACGACCCGCTAACTGGTAAGCACGGGTGGAATCCGTGTAACGGTCACACAGCACAACAGCGCCGCGCTCCAGTGCAGGCCGGAGCATCTCATGTACGTGCTGGGCGCGATCGGCCAGAAACAGCATCAATTCTGCTTCCGGCACGGGAACATGCTCGCCACTCAGTAACAAATGGCGTATTTCCGCTCCCAAAGCGCTGGCACCCGGTTCGAATGTTTCCACCACTATTTTGCCCTGTTCACGCAGCCATGTTGCGGTCAATTCACGCTGTGTGGTCTTGCCACAGCCATCCACACCTTCAAAGGTGATAAAATGTCCACTCAATTTATACCTCCGCCTCTGAAAACATCCTCACGCACAATTTTTACTTCCAACTCCGGCGGCATACCCGCAAGCCATCGTCGCAATTCATCCATTTGCACCTTTGTTGTCCACAATTCCTGTTCGCCGCTTGTCTTATCCGTGCAGCGTAGCGTTGCCAACCCATCCTCACCATCCAGTATGCTCTGGAAACGCACAACTGCATACTTTGGCAGCCATACAACAAGAATTATAATATCCGAAGACTTCATTTGTTGTGTTCCCTCACCTGTTCCGCTCAATCTTCAGCCAGCGTCGAACGTTTTCCGCATGCTGTTTCAAATCACTGGCAAAAGCATGGCCACCCGTTCCGTCCGCCACAAAATAAAGGTAGTCCACTTGAGCAGGATGTGCGGCAGCTAAAAGACTGGCCTTGCCGGGATTGCATATCGGGGTGGGTGGCAAACCTTTGCGCGTATAGGTATTCCAGGGCGTATCGCGTTTCATATCGACTCTGTGAAGATTACCGGAAAACATACCATCTTCCTTCCACAGGCCATAAATAACGGTAGGATCCATTTGCAGTGCCATGTGTTTATCGAGCCGGTTACGGATCACGGCGGCCACCCATGGCCGCTCTTCATCCTTCGCTGTCTCTTTCTCCACAATGGAGGCTACAATCCGAAGATTTTTGATGTCCAGCCAGTCTGGAGAAACAGTTTTCATGAATAATTTCTGAGCCTTTATCATGTCGGCAAGAATGATCTCCGGTCGGACGGGTTTTCGATACGTGTAGGTTTCGGGTAACAGACGTCCTTCAACCCCGGCATCCCCGAGAAGTTTACGCAACGCACTGTTCCAGACAGAAATCTTTGTCCCAGTTTCCTTTGCCAGTAATGCAAGCACTTCGTCCGTACGCAAACCCTCCGGAACGGTTACACGGTAGAAAATCGCATCCCCGTTATTCATACGCTCCAGCACCTGCCACAGGCTTGCGGCAGATTCAAAGCGGTAGTAGCCACTTTGAAGACGGGCAGCCTTTCCACTTATTTTTGACAGAATGCGGAATGCCAGAGCCGAACGGATAACTCCGGTATCCTTCAGCCGCCGGCCAATCTCCCGGCCGGAAACGCCTGCGGGAATATGTACCTCCACAACACCTTCCGGCTGCACGGGCAACCATACCTCCACTGCGGCAAAAGCAACAAAAGCAGCCAGAAGCAACAAAAGCAGAAGTTTCAACCGCATGGCAGCCTCGGAGGCACGCCAGCCCGACCTCTTAGTACCGAGTAAAGACTGTCAAAGGGTGCACCGTCCGTGCGTAATTTCCGGCCATTGATTGAAGTCACGGGCCGGACGAACCAGCCGCTGTTTGTCAGTGCAATGGCTTCACACCTCGCCGCCAGATCGTGCGGACACGGACAGGTGCGCGCTACTCCGGCCTTCAACAGGGCATGCCGTACCACGCCCGGTAAAACAACATCGGCATCAGGCGTCAGCCATACACCCTCCACAAACAAAAAGATATTGGACGTGGGAGCCGAATAAAGCATGTTCGTATCACAAATCAGAGCCTCCTCCCCTTCGGCAAGCATTTTCCTGTCCTTAATATTATGCAACCCACGAATGGTCTGCGCGTAATCAGCCGTCAATTTGCATGGGCGAGAATACAATGGCAGGGGCCACATCACCGTACGCAAATGAATGTCTTCTGTTATTGTTTCATACAGCCAGCTTTGGATGTAAACACCAACATTCCGTTTCCGTTCCGGCAACAACCCACGGGGTGCGTTACCTCCCGTCACCGTGATGCGCTGTAACACATCGGAACCGTATTTTGCCGCTTCTTCAAGACAGAGATATTCTAATTTGCCCGGAAGAACGAGCCCAAACAAGTCAAGTCCCATGCGGAGGCGCATCTCGTGTTCCCGCCAGTTAAAAATCACACCATTAATCACACGGAAGGTCTCGAAACAGGCTTCCGCATACAGCAGCCCCCGGTCTTCAACATCAAGCATGATATACACTCCATCCTTTTATGGCCGACGCTGGCATGATATAAGCTCGCATGCCGTATTTATACCTTGATGCCATCGAACACGCGCGGGTCTATGACATTGCCCGTGAAACGCCGCTGGAGCTGGCACCCGGGTTATCGGCCCGGCTGCACAACGAAGTGCTGTTCAAGCGCGAAGATTTACAGCCGGTTTTCTCCTTCAAGTTACGTGGAGCCTATAACAAAATCGCACAAATGAGCGAAGAAGAATGCGCCAAAGGCGTTATCTGTGCTTCGGCCGGCAACCATGCACAGGGCGTAGCAATGAGTGCCAGGCGGCGCGGGTGCAAAGCCACCATCGTCATGCCGAATACGACGCCGGACATTAAGGTCAAGGCAGTCGAGTCACTGGGTGGCAGCGTGGTACTCTATGGTGATTCCTATTCGGATGCCTGCGAACATGCCTACCGGCTAAGGGACGAATCAGGCATGCACTTTGTGCATCCTTACGACGACCCGCTGGTCATTGCCGGTCAGGGCACCATTGCCGAGGAAATGCTTCGACAAGCACCAAAAGACTTGAATGCCGTGTTCGTCCCCATCGGCGGCGGCGGCCTGATTTCCGGCATGGCTGTATACCTGAAGCAACATTCGCCTAACACCCGCGTGATTGGTGTGGAACCGGTGGATTCGGCGGCCATGTATCATTCCATACAGGCAGGCAAGCGGGTGCAGCTGGATCAGGTTGGCATCTTCGCCGATGGCGTGGCCGTCAAACAGGTGGGCAAGCACACCTTTGACCTCACCCAGCGTTTTGTGGATGAAATTATTCTGGTGGATACGGATGAAATATGTGCCGCCATTAAGGATATCTTTGACGATAACCGCACCATTGTCGAACCGGCGGGAGCACTGGCCGTGGCCGGTATGAAGAAATATGTACAACAGAAAGGCGTGCATGGCCATGTTTTGGCTTGCGTCAACAGCGGCGCTAATATGAACTTCGACCGTATGCGCCATGTGGCCGAACGCACGGAAATGGGTGAAAAACGCGAGGCGCTGTTTGCCGTTACTATCCCCGAGAAACCCGGATCATTTCTTCAGTTCTGCAAAATACTGGAAGGCCGGGTGATTACCGAATTCAATTACCGCCTGTCCAGCCGCACCGAGGCTCATATCTTTGTCGGCGTCGGTATTGGCGGACAGGAGGATGTGGAAACCATTCAGACAGCACTGGAAAGCGGGAATTATCCCGTGATCAACCTGATGGACAACGAACTGGCGAAACTCCACATCCGGCATCTGGTCGGTGGCCGCAGCGATCTGGTGCATGACGAAGTACTCTACCGTTTTGAGTTTCCCGAACGGCCCGGCGCCCTGCTGAAATTCCTGACCCAGTCGGCCGGACGCTGGAATATTTCATTATTTCATTACCGAAATCATGGTGCCGCCTTCGGGCGTGTACTGGCCGGGATTGAGGTGCCGGCACAGGAGCGCGGCGAATTAAAAACATTTCTTGGTGACCTGGGTTATGCGTATGTGGATGAATCAGCCAACCCTGCTTATCACCGTTTTTTATAGCGGCTACAAATCGCCGCTTATGAATTTTGCAATAGACACCTATTGTTCTCTTACAAAGTTTCTTTCCCGCTTCTTTTCCAACTCCAGCTTAAGACGTTCCTTGAAACTCATTTTTCGTTCCTTTTGCCTTGTACTCAACTTTTCCCTGTCTTCGGGATCAGACAGCATATTACTGAGACTCTGAAGCCCTCCCATGAATCCATTGATATAACCTTGCATTTTTGCGGTTCCTTTTTTTCCGCTGTCTTTCGAAGCTTCTATTTTTGCCTTGATTGCATCCGATCCGCGCACGCTTCGATGTCCAATCGGCACCACAACCTCTTCCGCGACAGGGCGGTTTGTCCCTTCCTCGATAGCCTTCATTTTGACTTTTAATTTTGCGGCGCGATCCGCTCTTGTATCTTCGCTTGAAACGCTGCCTCGGGCCGGTTCGACTACAGGTGCACGGAAATAGATATCATCTTCTCCAGCCGTGGCATATCTGGCCTCCGTAAATATATTCAGGATTGATGCATTTAACACCAGTGCGGCCATGATAGAAAATTTTCGCATAGGAACCCTCCTCTAAATGGGAATAGTCCCTGATTTTTCATAGACCTTACGAAAATACTTAACTTTTTCTTCTACAGCATTCCCGCAAGCAGTGCGAATGCATAATTCACGATTTGTTGCCGAACCTCGGCACGGGATCCGGGAAATCTTTCACATCGCGTATGGCATGTTCCATCCGGAAGTGCAGCAGCCATCCAAACCGTCCCCACGGGTTTATCCTCACTCCCGCCATCAGGTCCCGCGATGCCACTAACCGCCACACAGGCATGTGATTTGTTACACCCGGCATGCGCCATAGCCTCCACCACCTCGCGGCTGACCGCACCATATTTGGTAATCAGCCGTTTGGGTATTTTAAGCAGCGCATGCTTGGCGTCATTGCTGTAGGTGATCCATGCTGCATCCAGCACCTCGGAAGAACCCGGCAACCGGCTTAAGCGCTCGCTCAATCCACCACCCGTACAAGATTCGGCAAATCGTACCTTCAGACCACACGATTTGAGCTTGTACGACAATGTTTCCTCAGGAAGATAACCACCATCGTTCATCGAGTCTTCAGGTTCACCCGGGTTTGCCCGAAGCAATCCGTGCAAACCCGGTTCCAACGCTATGCCGCCATGATCCCCCGGATAAACATGAAGGGGCAGCAAAGGCCCTCCCGCGTTCAGTATGTGTAGCCAGCGCTCACGCTGGTATGAAATATCGCCCAGGGGCAGCAACACACAGCATGAACCATCATCGCGTGTGTAATGCCATGCTATACGGCAGGGATTCTCCAGCTGGAAGCTATCCGCGCCAAGCAGTGTTCTGCCGCCATCCTCTCGTGCCCGAATACGTTTCCCATGATACAGCGCCACCCGCATCAGTTCGGATTCACTGGCATAAAATATCTGCCAGTCCACGGCCTGTTTCCATGTGTCCGATTCAAGCAAATGTAAATCAACTCGTCTCGCGCCTGCGGATTGCAACCATGCACTTAGCCACCCCGTGGTTATCCCCGCGCAGCAGAGATCGTTCATGCCCGCTTCGCTCACAACCAGATGTGCTCGAACAAATCTCATATCAGCCAGATATCACGGACATCATGAAATTTCCCGCCAGCAGCGCCAGCCCGGCAAATATGCCGGCCAGAATGTCATCGGCATGGATTGACCACCAGGCCGGGCCTGCATGTTCGATCACTTTAATCGGGCCGGGTTTGAGAATATCGAAGAACCGAAATCCCGCGAAAGCCAGAGCAAATACAAGCGGACTTACAGGCAACACAACGAAGGCAATCAACAACGTAAGCCATTGCCCCAGCCATTCGTCAACGACAATCCATGCCGGATCAGATTCCTGCTCTCCGGACAAGACAACATACGTGGACCAGCAAGCTACGGGTAACAAAACAAACCACCCAAGCCAGAGCGAAAGCGCCCCCCATGCATGCACCATGAACCATGCCACAACCAGTGCGGCCAGACTGCCGGACGTTCCGGGTGCAACCGGCATCCAGCCACTGCCCAGACCTGCCGCAATAAAACGCGCCGTGCTATGAAAAATGGTCATACCCCTTGCTGACAACATTTACCTTTCGACCATTCAATGTGATGTGAATACCGTTTCCTTTCCTGCATTCACCAATTCGGCGCGCGAAGGTTTGCATGGATTCCCTTTGTCCCACATCTGCGGTAAACAACAGGGAATAATCCTCTCCGCCACTCAATGCAAGACGTATCGCTTCCTGCTCATCCATCTCCGTGAGCAGCGACGGAAACCCCCGCACTTTCTCCAGCGAAATATGTAGCGCCACGCCGGATGCATCCGCCACATGCCCTGCATCGGCAAACAGGCCATCACTGACATCAATACAGCATGTCACCCCCAGCTCCCGCAATCTTGTGCCTTCATTTAATAATGGACGAACGTCCCGGAAATACGGTACATGGTTCCCTTCGTGTTTTCCCTGCTGCCATTGCCGCAATCCATGCGCGGCAAGACCCGCATCACCACATAACCATATATCCTGCCCGATGCGAGCGACGTTCCGCCGCATGCCGCTTCCTTGCGGCAGGAGACCTGCCACGGTGACCGACAGCGCATTCACGGGCGAACGCACGATATCACCCCCGGCCAGTTCCATGGAGATAGATTCCAGCGCCATGGCGACACCCTGCCCCATTTGGTCCGCATCGTCTGAAGATATTGCCATCACACCCAGCCACATCCACGCAGGCGTTGCGCCCATGGCCGCCAAATCAGACACGGCAGCATTCACGGCCCGGCAGGCCGCATCGTTTAAAGGAAAATCCTCCGGCCAGTGCTTTCCCGTCATGGATATATCGGTGCTCATGACCATTTCCTGACCCTCGGGCACGGCATGAATCGAGGCGTCATCGCCATTCGGCAACCGGGTGAGCTTATGTACAAACGACGCCCGCTGACGAAAGGCATGCTCAATGAGGTCAAATTCATCCATGGATGATATCAGGCTGGCCGGAATTCTTCCTTCCGGAGTTCACGCGCCAGACGGTCCAGTACGCCATTGATAAAACCACGCCCCGGTTCATCCGCGTAGGCGCGGGCCAGTTCCAGGGCTTCATTGATAATCACGCGGTACGGAATCTCCAGACGGTTGGTCATCTCCCATACCGCCATGCGCAACACATTATGCTCGATATGAGCAATACTCTTCAGGCTGCGACCACGCACTGCCCCGCCGATAAGCTGATCGATATCCTCAGCCTGCGCGACCACCCCTTGCACCATCTCTTGCAAATAACCGTCATCCTGATCGGATCGCCCTTCTTCACTCAAACGACCTGCAAGCAATGACGGAATCGCGGCACTGTCCTGCTCACCATTATGCCATGCATACAGAATTTCGAGCGCTGATTGCCGGGCTTTATGCCGATTGGCCATTATAGGTCTCTATGGAGGTGCTGATTAACTCTGTCTAGATGAGTTTGCAATTCAAAACTTCCGAGTTCAAGGCAAAGGTTGCGAGTAATAGCAAGGCTATTGCTAAAACCTTTAACGCAGAAATCGGTAGTTTTGAATGTAAAATCACTGGTCATGAGTTGATCGGTACCTCCCTAAGCAGCCTGGCCATTTCAACCGCCGTCAGCGCCGCCTCCGCACCCTTGTGTCCATGCCGGCCGCCCACACGATCTCTTGCCTGTTCGATTGTATCCACGGTCAGCACGCCATTACCCACACCGATATCGCCACGCTGTGCCACGTTGCTGACGGCATCCATCGCGCCACGGCAAACGTGCTCGAAATGTGCCGTTCCGCCACGAATCACGCATCCCAGACAGACAACAGCGTCATATTGCCCCGATTGCGCCATCCGGGACGTAATTGTACCGATTTCCAGAGCCCCGGGCACATGCACGATGTGCATATCCGAATCGCTTGCGCCATGTTCCTTCAATACATTCAAAGCACCATCCAACAGCGCTTCCGTGATTTCCCCGTTAAAACGGCTGACCACAATCCCGATACGTAAACCGCTGGCATCCACTGCTTCCCCAAGCTGAGGCGCATCAAGGCTCATTTAGCGTCCTTTTGACCCGGATTGACGTCCAGCAAATGCCCCATTTTATCCCGTTTGGCTGTCAGATAAGCGATATTGTCTTCGTGCGCATGTACTTCCAGTTGCACACGTTCAACGACCTCCAGCCCGTAACCATCCAGACCAATAATTTTCTTTGGATTGTTCGTCAGCAACCGAAGTTTATGCAGCCCCAGATCACGCAAAATCTGGGCGCCAATACCATAATCCCGTAAATCGGCGCGGAACCCGAGCTTTTTGTTTGCTTCCACCGTGTCATGCCCGGCATCCTGAAGCTTGTAAGCATGGAGTTTGTTCAACAAACCAATGCCCCGGCCTTCCTGCCGCAAATAGAGAATCACACCAGCGCCCGCCTCCGACACCTGACGCATAGCCGCATGCAACTGTGAACCGCAATCACAACGCCGTGAGGCAAACACGTCACCTGTCAGACACTCCGAATGCACCCGCACCAGGCAAGGCGTATCACCATCCGGTTCGCCCATCACCAGTGCCACATGCTCGGCCTTGTCCACGGCATTGGAGTAACCGAACAGACGAAATTCTCCAAACTCCGTAGGCAAGCGTACTTCAACCTCGCGCTTGACCAGAGAATCGTGTTTTAGCCGATGACTGATAATATCAGCAATACAGCCAACTTTCAAATGATGTTTAGCGGCAAAGGCTTTAAGTTCCGGCATGCGCGCCATGGACCCGTCTTCATTCATGATTTCACAAATCACCGCCGCTGATTTCAATCCGGCCATATGGGAAAGATCAATGCTGGCCTCGGTATGTCCGGCACGCACCAGCACCCCGCCATCCTTGGCCACCAGCGGAAATACATGGCCCGGTGTCACCACATCGGCAGGGTCCGATGCTTCATCCGCTGCCACGCGAATGGTCTGTGCCCGGTCAAAAGCGGAAATGCCGGTGGTTACGCCTTCCGCCGCTTCGATAGACACGGTAAACGCCGATTTGAATTTGGCGTTAGAGTCCTGAACCATCAGGGGAATACGCAAGCGATGAACCTGCTCCCCGGTCAATGCCAGACAAATCAGGCCACGCGCATGTGTTGCCATGAAATTCACCGCTTCGGGCGTTATCCATTCCGCTGCCATAACCAGATCGCCTTCATTCTCACGATCTTCGTCATCCGCGAGGATAATCATGCGTCCGGCACGTAGTTCTTCGATCAGTTCTTCACAACTGGAAAGGCTCATTGCTGCTCCACATTCCTTTTATTCATGACCAAATTGCATCATTCGTTCTATATACCGTCCAACCATGTCGGTTTCGATATTGACTCTATCACCACTGGCCAAATCTCCCAAGTTTGTGTTCGCCAGCGTATGCGGAATCAGATTAACTTCAAAAACGCATCCATCCACTTCATTCACGGTCAGGCTCACGCCATTGACTGCAACTGAACCCTTTTTGACCACATAACGCGCCAGACTCTCCGGAACGGAAAAACGGAAAAACCGATGCTCGCCCACGGGTTGGATATCATCAACCGTTCCCGTGCCATCCACATGCCCGCTGACCATATGGCCGCCAAACGCATCGCCCATGCGCAATGCAGATTCCAGATTCACCCTCTTTCCTTCCTGAGCCTGTCCAAATGTCGTTAAATTCAGAGTTTCCTGCGATAACGTAGCCGAAAACTTCCCTGCACCGAAGTCCGTCAAGGTCAGACAACAGCCGTTCACTGCCACCGAATCACCCACCCCCCAGTTCATCATGTCCAGCGAGGTATGAAATACCATATGGGCCTGTTCAGGCTCATGCCGAATACTCTCAATTGCGCCAACGTCCTGAATGATTCCGGT
>JAUZQZ010000117.1 GCA_030950745.1 Mariprofundaceae bacterium
GAATGAATAGCTGGCGTCCAGCATTCCCAATAGCTGCGTTACCAAGCACTCGCAATAGCCCTGCTATTACAAGCGCTTGGCGCCTTGCTCTTGAAAACGCTGAATCACAATCTATTTCACCCAGACTTATTCAGAGGTTCCCTAACAGTATCAACCGGAGGGTACGAGCAGGACAATATCAATGCGCCGGTTACGCTCGCGTCCTTCAGCTGTTTCATTGTTGGCAATGGGTTTGTCCTCACCAAAACCGACGCCTGAGATGTCAACATGGATGAATTCCATGCGGCCTCGCAGATAATCCTGTACTGCCAGCGCCCGTCTCTCGGATAAGTCCTGATTGTACAGATTGGCACCTACGGAATCGGTATGGCCTTCAACACGCACATTGCGATTATTGAAAATAGTGATGGATTCCATCACATGGTCCAGAATTGAGTAGGTATTGGGTGGAATCACAGCGCTACCGCTACGGAAATTCAGCTTTTTCAGACGCAGAATGACATTGGCATCCGGCGTTAGCAGAATTTCAACATTGGCGGGATCGAACAGTTTGATTAAACGCTTGATTTTGGCTTCAGCTTCACGTTTAAGCTGCAATTTCCGCCGGATTTCTCCCATGGCAGCCATATCAGTCTTGTATTTCGTTTCATATTTCGAAAGTTTTTCCGAGAGTTCACGAATTTGTCCATCGGCATCGGCAAGTTGTGCGGCATTATTTTGCTGCATTTCCTGTACAGCCTGTTTCAGCAATTCAAGCTGTTCTTCTGGTGTCTGACCACGGTTTAAATCCACATTAAGTGCTTTTCCCAGCATACGCATACGCCCATCCTGAGCATCTATCCAACTCTCAACCGCTGAGGATTTCTTATCAAATTTCTGTCCCAGTCTTGAAATTCGCATCGCACGCCGGGCTTGTATTTCACCACGCTTGGCAATGGAGTAGGCACGCGTTTGTTCATTGGGGCTTTCCTTGATGATGCGTTCGACGGTGCTGTGGGCTTTTGCTGCCGTGGTCAGTGCTTTTGGTGCATATTTTCTGGCTTTAACCCTGCGTGCGCCGGCGATGGCACGGCCCAGTGGTTTGGATATTTGCTCACGGGCTGCAACCACTTCAGCCGCATGAACAGTATTTCGGGCCATTTTAGCAACATTACGTGCTTTTCGTTCGTACCCGTTCTCGAAAGCCTCGACGACGCGGGAAAAATCTTCTTCCGCCCGTTTGGCCAGATCGGCGCGGAATTTCTTGCTGTCGGATAGCTGCATACGGTCGCGGCTTTCCACCAGATGATGAAATTTCTGACTAAAGGATTGTGAAATACTGGAGGCTTCCTGTGCATTGATTTGCGCCTCGTCCAGGCTCTGGCGTATGGATTCGACGGACTTTCTGCGATTCAGCATATCTTCAGCATCCGCCAATGCTTCCCGGGCATCTGCGAAATGTTCCGGTGCAAACTCGGCAGCACGTAGTTGTTTGGCGTCCGCAATCGATTTTTTTGCTTCATCCAGTGTGGCAGCATGTGCCGCTGGTAGAAAAAAGATGGTGGTTAAAACAAATACTACCCTGATAGAATGAATAGGCGTCCGCATCATAATTATCCTCTTTAACCGGAACGATTCCATGTTCAGCTCCGATAATATTTCGTTTGCGCTGCAGCTTGGTTAAAGCCATTGCAATCGAAAGTGACCCACATCACTTCCTGATAATGCTAGCAGACCAGTACGGAAAACAGAATATTATTTCGCTGTGAACAATCGCTCACGATAATAACGTAGTTCCGCGATGGATTCCCGTACGTCATCCATGGCCAGATGCATTCCTTTTTTGGCTGGCGGTTTGATGTCCGGATACCAGCGGCTTGCCAGTTCTTTGATCGTACTGACATCAACAATGCGATAATGGAGATATGCTTCCATCTGCGGCATATAACGAGCCAGAAAACGCCGGTCCTGATGAATCGAGTTGCCGCACAGGGGAACGGTACGTTCGGTGGTATATTGCCGGATAAAGGCCAGTGTTTCGGTTTCAGCCTGTACCAGCGAAATCTTCGAGACCAGTACCCGGTTGGAGAGTCCCGATCCTGCATGCTGTTTTTTGCACCATTCGTTCATGTTGTCCAGCACCTGTTTATCATGATGGATAGCGATGCTCGGCCCTTCACCGAGGACGTTGAGGTTCTTGTCCGTAACAATGGTGGCAATTTCCAGAATGGTGTCAGTTTCAGGGTCGAGTCCGGTCATTTCAAGGTCCATCCAGACCAGATTATCTTTTGAGACGCTCATTTCCGAATGTTATACAATATTCATGCCCAGCGCCTGTGCCAGTTGCCGGAGGGTCTGATCGACATATACCGGAGAAGCTTTGATAAAATGGACGGGAATATGTTCCCACGCCCGGCGTACCGGATAATGGCGGCGCCAGGCGGTAAAGGCTTCGGGGAGTGCGGAATCGGGCAAATATCCCCATGTATGCATCGCTTCGTAATCAGCGCCTATGGGATACAGTCTGGTTGCTGCCGTGTGCAGGTCATGCCATGGATTATCCGTACAAGTAATTTCAACAGGCGTACCGGGTGGCGGCAGGTGATCTTGCATATTCCATTCAGGCACGATTTTCAGCCAGCGACACAGAGCGTTATATGCATATTGCGTATTGGCTGCTTTCCCATCAAGCGAATGCCCGGCGATGTGCGGTGTACCAATCACGAGTTGCGGATGCATCAAAAGCCGATGCAGAGGGGCGGGTTCGTTCTCCCAGCAATCCAGTACGGCAAAGCGTCCCGCATCATCATCCAGCCAGTCTACCAATGCGGTATTATCCACACAGGTGCCACGTCCGGCATTGATAATGCCTTTACCCCGGAAATCGGATAGCCGTGCTGCATTGAGCAGGTGTACGGTACAATCCTCCCCATCATGGATAAGTGGTGTGTGTAGCGTCAATACATCAGCCTGTTCCAGCAATTCGTTCAGAGAACAGAACCCTGTGTCACCTTCGGCGCGTGCCCTTGGCGGGTCATTGATCAATGTTCGTATCCCCAGTGCTTTGCAAACCTTTGCCAGCGCTCCTCCGATACGACCTGCGCCGATGATGCCGATAGTTGTGCCGGGAAGGGTAATCAGGTTGCGGGCATGCAGATCCAGCAGGACCGTGACCATGTATTCGATGACTGAACCGGTGGAACTTCCAGCGGCATTGGCGAAGGCAATACCATGGTTTGTCAGCCAGTTTTTGTCGAAGTGGTCATCGCCGATGGTGGCAGTTGCGGCAAAGCGAACAGGCGTTCCTTCCAGCAGGTTAGCGTTGGCCCTGGTCGAGGAGCGTGTCAATAGAATCTCGGCATCCTGTAGCGCCTCACGGCAAATATCCCCGTGTTCCAGCACACGCAATGTCACACCGAACCCGGGCAGTGTGGAAAAAGCGCTTTCCACACCCCAGATATGTCGATCGGCAACGATATGTAGTGACGCAGTCATTTCATTTCGGCAATCCGGAATTTAATTACCAGCAAGTCACCACTGACAGTTTCCGATCTGTATTTAAATGGGGGAAAGGAGTCTTCATGCATCCAACCTCCGAATACGGGCAATCAATGTCGAACTGGAATGACCATTCACAAACGGTATAACGATAACTTTCCCGCCATTTTCGCGCACCTCTTTGGCACCGACAATACTGTCCGGTTCGTAATCACCGCCCTTGACCAGCATATCCGGTATCAGTGATTTGATGAGATCCAGTGGCGTGTCTTCCGGGAAGGGGACGACCATATCCACGGACTTGAGTGCTGTTAACATGATGGCGCGGTCGGGCAAAGGATTGATGGGGCGGGTGGCGCCTTTGAGCCGACGTATGGAATCGTCGTCATTCAGACCGACAATCAGTACATCGCCGAGCGCTCTGGCTTTTTGGAGATAGTCAATATGGCCCGGATGCAGCAGGTCGAAGCAGCCGTTGGTGAATACGATGCGTTTGCCCTGTGAACGCCATTCTTCAAGTTTTTTCTGAGCCTCAGGTCGTGGCGTGCAGGCACTGCTCACCATTAGTTTTTTATGTGCAACAAATTGACGATACTGGTTACACCCTTGACGGAATTTGCCAGGGTGGCAGCGCGCTGGCGCTGCAGGCTGTTTCCAACGATGCCTTGCAGATACACTTTGCCATCCACGGTTTCCACGTGTACGGAAAACCCCGATACTTCCTCATCGTTGAACAGTTCCCGTTTAACCTTGGTTGTAATCCAGGTATCTGAGAGTAATTCTCCAGTGGGGGGTTCTCCCAGCTTGATTTCCGAGCGCACTGAACGCACACCACTGATGTGGCGACAGATGTAAATGGCACGATCAATCTGTTCCTGACGTGGCAGGTAGCCGGTGAGCAGGACTTTACCGGCAATGACCTCTGCACTGATCCAGCGTGATGGCATGTCTTTCTCGGCGATCAGGCGTGCATCAATTTTGGAGGAAATCGCAGCATCGTCGAAATGTTCACCAAGCGAACGTTTATCGTTAGCGGCACTGCTTGCTGCCGTACCGCCACCAACCAGCATGGTGGCAAAACAGCCCGAAAGACCGCAGATGCTAATAAGAAGAGTGCCGTATAAAACAAGACGATTCATCGTGGAGGTCCTCCGGGGATTCCGATTTTCAGTCTGCCGTACCACTAAGGAGATACGCCAGAATAGCGCAAAGCAGTGCCAGAAAAATAAATTGCAGAACCGGGGGGGTGTTCTCCCGCTGATTCCAGTGATGGTTGTTGTCCGGATTAGTCAATATCATCCCCCAGGGTGTCCTGCACTGCGGCGAATAACAGCGGCAACAACAGTTCATCCGGTCCCGGCAGCCAGATACCGCGTCCCCCCGGTTGGGAGAGGTGTCCTGTCACATCTGCTACGGTAGTGGCGCTGGCAGATGGATCGATAACCACGCACGTCAGTTTCTCTATTTTCTTGCCAAGATTCCGTGCCGCATCTACAGCCTGCATGAACACCCGTGGCAGGATGACACTGGAAGCAACATTGAGGATAATACCACCGCTGGCTTCGGCCATCATTGCTGCCAGCAAGCGAAAATCGATGAATCCGGTAGCGCCCAGCGATTCACCATGCGCCGACGGATGAAGGTTGAAAGCGTCGGCACCAATAGCCGGGTGTACGCTGACTGGAATGTCATAGCGCGATGCAGTGGCCAGAACGCTGTGGTCAAGATGGTTCGGCGCCGCATCAATGATCTTTTCTCCTACGCTTTTACCAATTCCCCATCCCTCAATCGCGCCAAAATTGATTGCCTCATTAATCAACCGGCTTGTTTCTTCGGTGACACGGCAGGCGCCATCCACCATATCTCTATCGTATGACCGTAGCGTATGGCCGGACAATGCGATTTCCACGTCCTGTAGCAGGGCGGCACCAGTCAGGACAAGGCCGGAAATAATCCGCTGCTCCAATAGACGAACGAGTAGAGGACTCAATCCCGAATCCATCACATGACCGCCACAGCCAAGAATAATACTTTTCTTCCGCCGGTGAGCGGATGTGATGGCATCACGTAACTCCATCAGATCATGCGCTGCACCGATGCCGGGAAGGCTGCATAGAAAGTCCGAGAAGCTTCCGTTTGCCCGGTATGGTGCGCCAAAGTCTTCATCTTCGGCATCGGGCTTGCGTTTGGCCAGCGGAATTGTTTTCAGTTTGCTGAAGGAGAGTGGTTTCAGGTTCATGATATTTCCCTATTCTTTAAGTGATGATCAATCAGGCTGCACAGAATGTGCAGGCAGGTGATATGCATTTCCTGAATACGTGGCGTGGAGCTGTGCGGGATATTCAGGAGCGCGGATATGCTGGAAAGGCGGCCCAGACGGCCTCCGTCTTTTCCGGTCAGGGCTATAACCGGCATTCCCTGCCTTGCGGCAGCTTCAGCCGCAGCAATAACATTGGCCGAATTGCCACTGGTTGATATGGCGAGTAATACGTCACCCTGATTTCCGAGTGCTTCGACCTGACGCGCAAACACCTGATCAAAGGAGATGTCATTGGCGATACTGGTAATCACCGATGCGTCATGGGTCAGAGCAACGGACGCAAGTCCCGGACGATCCGTTTCAAAGCGATTGACCAGTTCACCGGCGAAGTGTTGTGCATCCGCGGCAGATCCCCCGTTACCACATGCCAGGATTTTCCCTTTCTGCTTCAGGCAGTCCAGCATCAGCATGGCAGCTTTGAGTAAAGGCTCGGATAGCAATTCGCCACACTGTTGCCGTAACTGAATGCCATCCCCGATAGCCTGTTGGATGATCTGACTGGTCGTGTTTTGCATGGCTCATATCCTATCTAAAGAAGGTCCGGAAAACTACGTCCCTGTAGTTTTCCGGTACGCAAAGATAAAAGCGCAGTTTTATCTTTGCTCACAAAATCAAGCACCTGCGCGCATGATTTTGGCAGGCCATGGGTGGCCTGCACGGATGCTCTGACTTTTTCAGAGCATCCGTACATTACCGGAACACGTCCCGCAAATGTTCAATCCGCGGGATCAATTTTCCGGGCGTGATAATGATTAAATCAAAACGGCATTGCAATTGCGTAAGCTCAGGATGCCGGGCAAGCCATGCGGTGGCAGCCGAACGCAACCGTGTTTGTTTATCCGCATGTACTGCCAGCAGACCGTCTTCCCGACGGGGGCGGCGCTTCACCTCCACAAAAGCGAGTACATCGGCCTTGCGCGCCACAATATCCAGTTCACCACGTCCTCCACGGGCATTGCGGTCAAGCATGGTATATCCATGCCAGCGCAGATGGCGGGCTGCTTTCTCCTCTGCTTCCTGACCCTTCTTCGTACTCATGATTTCCTGGCATTCATCAACAGGGTATAAACCCGCGAGCGAGGAATGTTTAATATATTGGCAACCTGTCTGGCACGGGCGGAAGGAGGCAGTTCTTTTATGTTTTCTTGCTCCAGCATCAGGACAATTTCTTCGTCGCTGATAATCTTTTTGCCCTCGCAAGGGCCGATGACGACGATAATTTCACCACGCACGGTTGTTGCGCCCAGCTTGCTTCTTATTTCATCCAGTGAGCCGCAGATAAAGGTTTCATACAGTTTGGTGATTTCACGCGCCACACATGCCTGCCGTTCGGGACCGCACTGATCAATCAGATCATCCAGTGTATTCAACAGTCGTTTGGGTGATTCAAGAAAAACATGCGTCATGTCAGCACCGGCAATTTCGTTGAGGCGTTGCCGCCGTGTTTTGCCCGAACGTGGAAGAAAACCTGAAAAAACGAAACGATCCGTGGGCAGACCACAGGCTGAAAGAGCGGCGATGGGGCTGCATGGCCCCGGAACGGGCGTAATGCGAATGTCGTGGCGGCGCAGTTTGCGTACCAGAGTAAAGCCGGGATCGCTGATGAGTGGCGTACCGGCATCGGAAATCAGTGCAATATTTTTTCCCGCTTCCAACAGGAGCAACAGCTTTTGAGCCATGGCGGATTCATTATGCTCGTGACAGGCAATCATTGGTGTTTTGATGTCATAATGCCTGCACAGGCGATGACTGGTGCGCGTATCTTCGGCAGCAATTATATCAGCACTTTTCAGCGTATCTATAGCTCTGTAAGTCATGTCGGCCAAGTTACCGATGGGGGTGGCGACAACGAACAGTTGGCCGGGACCCTGCTTATCATTAGGCTGCGAGCTCATGTTGAGGACACGTTATCCCGCTTGTCACATGGCCGCAATGGCCATGCTTTGTTTTGTACTGTTACTGGTTGCGGGCTGCGGTACCAAAAAGCCTCAGGCAATAACGCGCGGCAAGCCGCCGGTGGTACCGCCGATAGCCCAACTGGCGTCGGCACCAAAAACATCAGCCTCTATTCAGGGCCTGATGAGCCTTGCGCTTGAGGAAGGAAATGTGGAGGGGGCTTTGGCCAGCCTCGAACGTCTGGCGAATGAGGCACAACCACCCCTGAATGAGGAAGCCCGCTTCCGCCGGGTGCAATTGCTGCTGCTTATAAATGATGAGCAGGCCATGACAGAAGCCGAAAAATTATTGGCTACTTACCCCGAGCATGCTCTGGTTCCTTATTTACACATGTGGATGGCCCAGTGGGCGGAGGGACATCAGGATGACACTCTGGTGCTGGCCCATACCGCCGCAGCGCTGTCGCATCCCAGGTTAACACTGGAAATTGCCAACCGTGCTGCGGGCTTGGGTGCGGCGGCTGCCAGGCGGAGCCCCGACTGGGAGGCTGTGCAATGGTTTTTGAACATTGCCCGTTCCGCAGCCTTTTCTGCGAGGGGACGGCGTGACGGCTGGTTGAGGGAAGCGGCTAACCGGGCCTCCATGTCCATGGTTGGCAGGTTACGGGATGAAGGCAGGTTGCACGGTAAAGTGGGTAAAGCTTTCTATTTGCATGTGGCACGAGCGCATCTGATTACAGGCGATATGGCTGCCGTGCAGACCTTGTCCACATGGCTGGAGCTTGATTTTCCTCACACGGATGAGGCGTTCCAGGTCTCCACATGGGTGGCTGGAATCACACATCCGGTGAACATCGGTGTTTTGTTGCCATTGACGGGAGAATACGCGCGTTTCGGTAGACAAGCGTTGCGTGGTATGCGTCTGGCCCTTGACTCATTGCAGGACAGCGGGCAGATCACGCTGCATATTGCCGATACGGAGGGTGATGCCAATCAGTGCGTCAGTGCATATCAGCAGTTGGCGAATGAAGGTGTAAATATCATTCTCGGGCCGTTGCTCAGTGATTGTGCGGCAGTATTGACGCCATATCTTCAAGATCGTGTTCCGGTTCTCAGTCTGAGCAGCCGCTTAGGTCTGGCATCACAATCACCCATGCTGTTTGTGCATACGCTGGCACTGGCCATGCAGGCCCGCTTTATGGCTGCTCGCGCATGGCAGCAGGGAGAGCATCGCATGGTTGTCATTGGTACGGGTAGCCTGTCATCAGAGCAAGAGGCGGATGCCTTTGCCCGGATGTTCGAAGAACTGGGCGGCGAGGTGGTGGATCGTTTCGATTTGCCACGGAAAGGTATTGATTTTCGCCCGGATTTGCGTGCCATGCGTATGCGCACCGACGATGAATCATTATTGGCCGAACTGGATGAAGAACTGGCGCTATCCATTGAGCCGAATCAGGAAATACGTATGCCAGTTAATTTTGATGCCGTGTATCTGGCCTTGCCGGGGAAGCAGGTTGCCTTACTGGCCGGACAGTTGGCCTATGTGGATGTGAATGAAGTCCGCCTGTACGGCAGTGGCCGCTGGCAGGACGGGAACCTGCTGTCGGACAAGGGTCGCTATCTTGGGCGGGCACAATTCTCCGATGTGGCATTTCCAAACGGCACATCACCGGATTTACGCCGTTTCATGCTTGTATGGCGTGACATTTGGGGTGTGGGTAAACCGGGGAAGCTTGTGGGTCTGGCTTATGATTCAACATTAATCGCTGCCTTGCTGACCAGCCGCTTGGGTCTTTCGGGACATTCCCTGTTGACGGGGCTCCATGATATATCCGGATTTCCGGGGTTAACCGGGCATGTTCGCTTTGATAAAGATGGCGTGGGGTACAAGGATTTTGAACTGTTTCGTGTCCGCCGCGGGCATATCGTTCCGGCGGGATAACGTCAGTTGGCAGTTATCAGTAGGTAGTTTTTTTTACTGACCACTGATAACTGCTGGCTGCTTTTACAGATTAAGTTCAAAGAATCCTTTCTTTTGAGGTGCCGGTGACGATGGGGTCTGTTGGTTGCCCTCATCCGTGGTTGTTGGTGCGGTGCCGGTACGGAAGGCTTCAAGAAACGGTTTTTTGGTATCCGGGCCCGGCAGTTTGCCGGTTTTGGGGTCAATAACCACCCATTCAATGCCATCCGGCGGTACGAAGTTCTCTTTCGGTTTACCGCGCTGGAAGGTTTTCATGGCCGAAAGCCAGATGGGCAGGGCCGCTTTTGCACCTGTTTCATGCTTACCCATACTGGTAGGTGTGTCTCGACCGGCCCATACACCGGTCAGGATTTGTGGTGTGAATCCCATGAACCATGCATCCACCTGTTTATTGGTGGTGCCGGTTTTACCGGCGGCCACGCGTCCCAGTGCCCGCGCCCGCCATCCGGTGCCATGCTGAATGACACCATGCATGATATTGGTTACCAGAAAAGCGCTGACCGGATCCAGAGTTTGCTCGGCGGGCTGCATGGAATCGTTAACGGCCAGCACCGGATCGGCATGGCATACCTGACAACGGTTCCCGGCGACGGAACGATGCAGAGTCTGTCCATTGCGATCTTGAACTTGTTGTACGGCAACCGGCTGCCATCGTTTGCCGCCGGAAGCAATCACAGCATACGATTCCGTTAGTTCCCTGAGCGTAACTTCCGTAACACCGAGCGCCAGCGCCAGTTGTGGCGGAAAATCACGTTGGAACTGGTAATTACCCAGCGCACGCCTAAAACGATTGATGCCAACATCCTGCAACAATTTGATGGTAGCCAGGTTGCGCGAGTGCTCCAGCGCATTGCGCAAGGTAACGGGTCCGGCGAAGCGGTTTCTATAGTTTTCCGGTCGCCAGAATTCGTCCTGTTTCAGGTTTTCGAATACCACGGGAGAATCCACGATGATACTGGCCGGAGTAAAGCCCGCATCCATCGCCGTGGCATAGAGGAATGGTTTGAAAGCAGAGCCTGGCTGGCGCATGGCTTTGGCAACACGGTCAAAGTCCCCCATTTTATAGGCAAAGCCGCCCACCTGCGCCAGTACCGTTCCGTGTTGCAGGTCAATGGCATACAGCGAGGCTTCCACCGAAGGTTGTTGTGTCAGACGCACACCTCCTTTGCCGTCGCCTTGCAGCCATATTTCATCGCCGAGAATCCATGTGCGTGGCCGTTGTGGTGTTTCGGGTACAACAAGCTTACTGGTGTCTTGCGCCAATCTTTCGGGCCTGGGTTTGGGGTAATCCTGCCATTGCCATTTGGGTTTGGAGAGTTGCCAGCGGTGGATACCATCGTTCACACTTAATCCACCTTCAGGCAAAATCTCTTCAATCAGTGCCGGAATGATCTGGTCTTCAGATAGAGGTGTTTCTGTTTCATTCTTACGCTTCTCAGCCCATGCAGCGAGCATATCCGGCCATGTTTCTTCCGGGTGATGCACAGGGAAGCGGTAAAGCTGACGTTGCTCAATAGCCAGCACGCCTTTACGTACGGCATGGATAGCAGCGGTTTCGGCTGTCGTATCGTAGGGAACGATGATGGTCAGTCCTTGCCGGCGCAGTGTTTTAGCACCAAAACGGGCGGTGAGTTCCTGATAGACCCGGTTGGCATACGCATTGGTGAGTTTCTGTCTGGGCAGGGGTGTGATGTTCAATGGCTCAGCAAGCGCCTGCTGCACGGCGGCTTTCGTGGCAAAGCCACTTTTTTGCATCATGTGCAGCACGATTCTGCGTCTGACAATTGCCCGTTCGGGGTGCAGGTGCGGGGCATAACGCGCGGGCGCTTTGGGCAGTCCCGCCAACATGGCGGATTCGGCCAGCGTCAGTTCATCCAGGCGTTTGTGGAAATAGCGCCATGCCGCACTAGCCACACCATAGGCGCCACGGCCCAGGTAAATCTGGTTCAGGTAGAGGTACAGAATATCATCTTTGCTGAACTGTTCCTCAATGCGGTGGGCGAGGATGATTTCGCGGATTTTCCGGGCGTAGGTACGTTCCGACGTGAGCAGGAAATTCTTGGCAACCTGCTGGGTGATGGTGGAGCCACCCTGCACCGTATGTCCGGCGCGGAGATTGGCAATGGCGGCGGAAAGGATGCGGGCGGGATTGATGCCCGGATGCTGGTAGAAATGCTCGTCTTCCGCGGCCAGAAAGGCGTTCCTGAGTTGTTGGGGAATATCCGCAAGGGGCGTAAGGATGCGATGTTCATCGGCGTATTCGGCCAACAGCTCTCCGCTTGTGTTATAAACGCGGGAGACCAGCGGTGGCTGATAGGCCGAAAGGCTGCTAAGTTTAGGCAAGCCGCTTGAAAAATAGAGGTAAATACCTGTGATGCCAATCACAGAAATAATAGCGAATGTGAGGCCTAATTTGAGGATGAGGGAAATTTTGCGCATCGACCGAAGCCTACGGTTTTACCCGGTTGTCCGGCAAGTGTCTGTCCGCCAGGAACGGGAAGCAGGCTTCAGCCTTATCGAACTGATGGTCGTTATCGGGATTATGGCGATCGTTATGGCCATTGCCGGAGGTGCATATTCCAGTTGGCGGGAAAGTACGCGTGTGGATTCAGCCAAAGAGAAGATCGTCAGCATTTTGCAACAGGCCAGGCTGGCGGCGCTTTCCAGGCGGACAGCTCAGACCGTGACGTTTAATTATGCCGGAGCGGGAGCAAATCCAAATACCGTCACAGACGTGCTTGGGCAACTGCATCGGTTTCAGGGTGTGACATTACTGGATTTTGTGTGCGGCGGTTGTAATCTTGGCGCTAACAATACCGAAAATATTATTTTTACCCCTCGTGGAACTGCGACTCAGCTAACCGTGCAGGTATCTTCTCCCACTGCTAACAAGGTATTTTTTATACAGGCAAATAGCACTACGAGTAGAGTGGCAATCCGGCGCACATGCGTTGCCCCCAATTGCATATGAAAACCTTCGTTGTGAACACCAGAGAAAAGCAGCAGGGCTTCACCCTGATTGAGTTGATGGTCTCGGTGCTGATTGCATCTGTAGTGATGCTGGCTTTGGGGGGGATGTTGATTATAGGGATACGTTCCAATCAGACCAGCGAGCACCGTATGGATGCGGTGGGTCTTGCACAGTCGCTGATGATTGACGCGACCACCCAGTCCCTGGGTAGTGTGAGCACGCCTCCGGCAGGGAATCAGCCCACTGCCATTCCCAACGTTACCTCCAATATTGTCATTGTGCCGGACAACATTCCAGTTGGCTGGGCGCAACCTCTCCCCTTGAGTGGCACAGGGGGGGTGACGATTTCTGTAACGATTAACTGGAATGAGCACAATATTCCAAAAAATGTGACTCTGAATTCACGGACGGTTCGGTGATGAGTGTGCATATCAGGCAAACATTCGTAGCCCGGCGCGGCGAGGCCGGTTTTACGCTGATTGAATTGATGGTGGCGATGCTTATTGCCTTGATTATTATGGCAGGTCTTTACGCCAGCTTTTCAAAACAGAGTACTGAATACAGTTACCAGAACCGGCGCATTGATGCCGTGCAGGATCTGGAATTTGCCATCAAATTTATTACTGATGATTTGCGTGCAAGTTTGGTTATCGGGGGTGTGTCATCAGTTGTGACAACCGACGATGTTGTTGGCCGGACGACGGATTTACAGATGACCGTTTGGGATCAAAACGTTGCCTCTTGGGCGGCACCGCCAAATGATGGGCCAACAAAAAACTTCCGCGCGGTGCGGCGCTATGTTCTGGTCGTTGATCCTAACAATGCTGCCCAGTTTGTATTGCGCTATGAACGCAACTTGAATGATGGAAATAATAATCCTGTAGAGATTCTCCCCAATATCACCTATTTCAAGGTGTTTGTAGATGGCGTGACGCCGCGTGTTGTACCTGCGGGAAATCCCAACGCAGGCCTTCCGTATCCGGGGATTCCGGCAGCATTGCCAGTGACCAGCTTGCAGGATTCGGGCGGTCTCCCGGTAAATGGCATTCGTGGTTACACGGTTCTGGTAGAGATGGCCGTGCAGGCCGGATACAACCAGGGTTTGATGCAGGATGTGCTGGGTAACCCGACGACGAACAAGCGGGTGTGGCGCTATATTCAGGTGTATCCGCAGTCATCAGCGAATTAAGCGTATTTCAGGAGTCGAACATGAAGACAAACATACATTCAGAGCAAATGCATGACAAAAATGAACGATCCGGAGAGCGGGGGTTTATCCTTGTTTCCGTGATTGTGCTGCTAGTGATTCTTACCATTATTGGTGCGGCTGCCATGATGAAATCGACCGTTGAAGTGAAGGTTTCCGCAGGATCAGTGCTATCAGGGCAGGCATTGGCGGCAGCCAATGCCGGTCTGGCGGAGAATTATGCCTACTGGTCCTATAATGCGGCAGGGCAGACTGAAAGAGGCAATGTCGTGACTGATGTTGGCAATGGAACGGCCACATCCGGGATTGGTTTTATTCAGAATACGGGTGGTGCAGTCGATTTTCCTACGCCATCCATGATGTCTGATCTGGGGGCGGGATTTGATGCCGTTATTCAGGGCAGCGACCTTGATTTTCTGCCGCCCGGGACACCGGGTATCCGTGTGTACAAGATTACCGCTGCTGGCGCCACAAAGGTTCCCAATGGCACATGGGCAACGGTGAACACGCCGCAGGTTGCAGTCTGGGCTACCAGCTTCGCGAAGCAGACAGGCTCCGCTTTCCCTTATGTCACGCCCAATACGGTTGCCTGCCCGGATTGTAGCATTGCGATATATGCGCTGGGCCGGGCAGGCACTCCCGGTCAGGATGCGCGCAGCCTAGTGCGGGAGATCCAGGTGACAATTAAACAGGATTTGGAAGGTGCGAGCGCACTGACCAATGCGCCTTCGTACGGTAATTTCAACGAGTTCTGCTCCGAGGCGGCGGCCAAGGCCAATCTGGGCAACGCATCGGGATGGATGGCAACCCTGAACAATACTGTCATTGAAGTGACGCAGAATCCTTATCTTCGTGATACTGCGAACGACAAAAGCGCACCGTCCGGGGTCGCGATCAAGTCCAATACCAAGCTTGGCGGTGGTGGTAAAGGATTCAGGAAGAAAGCGGCCAGCACGACAGGTGCGACGTTCGAACGAGTCCCCTTGCTTGTCTATTCCGGCCACGGTCCGGCAGGGGCGCCTAACGAGTCACGGGCCAATTATGCCGGCACCGGCGCTTCCAATCCGGATAATACGGTTCCTTACGATAACCTCGATTTGTTGGCGCCCAACGAAACGCCACATAACCTGATGATGGCTCCGACGATGAATACGGCTGACGAGGTTAAGTATTTTCCGAATGGTGTGTCACAATTGTTCAACTTGGACGCCTATCGCTGGGCGGCCGAAGAGTTTGTTTGCCAGGATACAAGCAAGGCGGACGGAGTGGACGGCAATGGTCGCTATTGCAGCAAGGCGGAGGCCCTGCGGCTTGCCGCCGGGAGCGCCGCGCCGGTGACCGGACGTCTGACCGTCGCCGAGTTCGAATACAACGCCAATTATGGTATTCCGATGTTCGGCATGGTTCGGGTCATGATGCCGACAACGGGTAGTGGTACAACATTTAGCTGTACCGTCAATGGAGCTGCTTTTAACAGCCAATTCTATAATATCTCCGGCAGCGTATCTACAATGTCGACGGATGCCTCCGGTGGCGCATCCGGACTCTATGATGGGTCGCCAACCGCAGTGGATTCTGATGGTGAGATGGACGGCACCGCGCGCGTGCTGGTGTACGGGGCGCTGTTTTTCGATTTTTTCACGGACGACAACAACAACAATGTGTTTGACCCCGCGGCAGGCGAGCGCCTGCTTGAGCCGCTGGAAGCGACCGATTCCTACATGAAAATTGAATTTCCGATTCTGGTTAATCCGGCAATGCCCCATGGACCACTGGGCGCTTTTCCTACCGCGGCAGCGGGCGGCGTCATTGCAACAGGGGTTTCCACCAACCCAATCAATCTGGCGTCACCCACCGGAGGCTATTACCCTGTCAGTGAAGGCCTGGTGCTGCAAAATGACAGTACAACCTACGACAAGGGACTTACCGGAATTATGCGGCTGATGAGTAATGGTTTGAGCCCGCTCATGCCGGCGAGTGGCCTGACTGCAATATCTGAAGCAATGATTGCATCGTCTGGGACATTCCCTCCAGCCGGGGCAAGTGCATTGTTTGCGGCGCATCAGACGGAGCTTAAGTATTATTTTGACTTAATGCGCTTGAATGCCAAACAGTCCGATCCATTTTCATGGCCGATCAGTACGACGTTCCCGGCCAATATGGGAGCGAATTTCTATATTGGTAATGAGGATTCAGTGGCCGGGAATAATAATGGCGATATGTTCCATTTGCTGTTTCCAAGCGGCTATATGCATGGCTGGAAGGTGGCCCTGGCCGCGCTCAATCTGAAAGCAGTGGACTGGAATGGCATATTCACCAATCTTGAAACCGGGCTGGCGGCGCAGAGTAATGTTCCAAAAGACTATGGCGATGCTACCAGGCTTAAAGGATCGCCGTTTAACAGCGTGGCGGATGTCCCGGCGACTTGTGGTGCGGGTGGAACGCCCCAGTGTACCTGGGCGGAATGGGTGCAGAAGCTGGAAGCGAATGTAGATAAATATTTTTATGTGGATGATACGGATCCCTCGGGTTATGGGCTGTTGACCGACCAGTGGCGGGATATTCCGGGCGAAATGTATGTGGGCGGCTTGCTGGATATGCATGCGCATGCCAACATCAACGGCTTGGTCTATACGCCGGGACCGCTGGAATGGGAGCCGGGAAATTCGAATTACGGAGGCAACAGTAATCATATGGCCTACATCAATGGCGCGATTATTACCGGCTTCGGCGCCTATGTGAAAAATAAGGTAACCAACGGGCGCTATGTGCTGGTGTATAGCAATGATGCCGTGGATAACATTAATACGAACACGGCAGTCAGTACGTCACTGCGATTTGCCCGGCAACTATTGAAATAGGCATGAAGGCGTTGTTTTTTAATCTCATTGCAGGCTTTGCTATCACTTTGTTGATGGGAATGCCGGTTTCGGCAGCTTCTTTCTATCAGTGGAAGGATGATGCCGGGGTGACACATTTTACTGACAATCCAGATATGGTTCCGCCTAAATATCGTAACAAAGTCCCGCAGAGGTTGTCGTCTTTTCCGACATTGAAAAGCAATGTCAGCGAATCTACCGCTCGAGTGCCAGCAAGATACAAGGTCTGGAGTAAAAAATGTGCCCGTTGCCATCATGTCGGTGAAGGGAAGCGAGGTGGCTTGATTGGGCTTGGGCCGATAACAATTAATTCAGACACCCGATTTCCCGAAACAGCAAAAGACTTAACTAAAAAACTCAGATTCGCGGCCAGTGGTCGCTACAGTGATATGCCCAAGGTGGATGTAACGGATGATGAATTACGTACTATTGCTGACTATTTGATGGAAAAGCAGAAGTAGCGCATTTTTTTCTCCAGGCCGAAATTACACCCACATGTATTGACTTTTTCTTTATACATGGGTAAGTTGCATCATTAAGTGCGAGTAGAACTTAAACAAAGGGGTGGAAGTGGGACTATTTTCCGGCAAGTCTGAGGCTCTGATGGGTGTGGACATCAGCTCGACCGGTATCAAACTGGTGGAGTTGGGGCGTGTGCGTGGTGGCTTTGAGCTGAAGTCCATGGCCGTGGTGCCGTTGCCGCGCGATGCCATTGTGGAAAACACTATTATTGACTCTATGGCCGTGTCGCAGGCATTGCTGGATGCGATGGAGATGGCTCGTCCCTCGACCCGCAATGTGGCATTCGTTGTTTCGGGCAATGCCGTGATTATCCGCACTGTAACTATGCCGACCATGACCGAATTTGAACTGGAAGCACAGATTGAATTTGAAGCGGATCAACACATTCCTTACGATATTGATGATGTGTATCTGGATTTCCAGATACTGGGTAAAGTAGCGGAAGATGAGACACAAATGGATGTGGTTCTGGCTGCCTGTAAACGCGAGGTTATTGAGGACTATCAACTGGTACTGAATGAAGCGGGACTAACACCAACATGCGTGGATTGCGCGGTGTTTACTCTGGAAAATGCTGCGGAACTGCTACCGGATGAGACCGGACAAGATGCATCAGAAGCGTTGGCGGATCACAGGGATGTGCGTACGCATGCGCTGATAAATATCGGTGCGAATCTGATTAACATTAATATCCTGCAAAATGGGCAAATGGCTTTTGTGCGCGACCAGTTCTATGGAGGCAACAATCTGACGGAAGAAATCCAGAAAGCGCATGGCATCAGTTACCAGGCCGCGGATCAGATGAAGCAGGAGAATTTTTCGGGGATCAAGACGGAAGCGCTGGAGGGGTTTTACGTGGGGTTAACCAGTGAACTGGTGCGATCGCTGGATTTTTATACCGCCAGCCATGCCGAGCATCCCGTGCAGAAGCTTCTCTTGAGCGGCGGTTCATCGCTTATTCCGGGTCTTGCAAACGAGTTGGAGCAACGGTTAGGTATTGAAGCACAAGTATTGAATCCACTTTCTGCAATCAAGGCGTCCAACCGCAAATTCGATCAGGAGTATCTGGATCGTGTCGGCCCTATGATGATGGTGCCGGTAGGGCTTGCGCTCAGGAGCTTTAACGAATGATTCGCATTAATCTCATTCCCTACCGTGGTGTTCGCCGTCAGCGCCAGATATTGCAGCATATTGCAGCGGCGCTGGGTGTGGTGGGGCTGGCGGTGGTCATTAGTCTGGGACTTCATATCTATGGTTCATCCACACTTTCCGGCTTACAGGATAACCTGGCATCGCTACGTGCACAGAATAAAACCCTGAATCTGAAGATCGGTAAAATAAGGGATCTCGATAAACTACGAAAGGATGTGCAGCGCAAGCTGGCTCTGGTGGATGAGTTGCAGGATGGACGTTTTCGCAGTCTGGAAACATTATTGGCGTTATCCCATGCGATTCCAGAAAATGTGTGGCTGTTGGATGCCAAGGATTCGGGTGGTAATCTTCAATTGAACGGTTTGGGTGAAAGCAATAAAGCTGTGGCTAATTTTATGCGTGCACTGGATCAGGAGCCGGTATTTTCCAGAGTAAATCTGAAAGTTATTGAACGGAAGACCATTGGTTCTGTTCCGGTTAGGAAATTTTCCCTGAAAATGCGACGAGTGACCCCTCCGGCTCGGGCCGCCAAATCGGGCAAGGGTAAACAGTCGTAATGTTTGGTTCATTGAATCTTAGCCAACTTGAGTTGTTGCGCCCCATCCTGCCGTTTCCGTTATGGCAGAAGGCGGTTGTTCTGGCAGCAAGTTTTGTCCTGATTCTTGTGGTCTACATATATTTAGGCTGGATGCCATTACAGGATAATATCACCCGGGTTCAGAGGAATGTGGATGGGGAGCAGATGCTTCTCACAAGAAACCTCAGAATTGCCAAGGATTTACCACGTAAGAAAAAAGAATTCGCCAAGCTGGAAAAACAGTTGAAGGTAGCACTTAATATGTTACCCAAGAAATCCCAGATTCCCGATTTGCTGGAAGGGGTGACCCGTGCCGGAACAAATTCCGGTTTGGAATTTTCAATATTTAAACCATTGGGAGAAATAAACAAGCAGTTTTATGCCGAAGTACCGGTAGACCTCAGCGTTACGGGGACCTATCGGCAGCTGGCAACGTTTCTTAAACGTGTGGGTCAAATGCCACGTATTGTGGATGTAAAGAATCTGTCATTGAAGCAAGCCAAGATTGGAGGCCCTCTGACCGTGGTGGGGCAGGCTGTGACCTACCGCTTTATTGAGAAGGGAACCGGAAAGAAAAAACCCCGCAAGGGCAGGCGTTAGTGGCCTCTTACACACTAACAATGCCGGGAGGCAAATTATGCGAATCAACATGCAAATAAACGGGTGGAACACTATGTATAAAGAGTTTCTTACAAGAGGTTCTAAGCGCTATGCAATAATGACGGCGTTATTCACCTTGTTTCTTTCTCTGTCAGTACCTTCTGCACAGGCTGTTCAGGTGAATGACATCAATCTGCAAAAGTCACCAGGTGGTGATGTAGTGACGATTCTGGCGGATGAGCCAATGACCTATGAGTTGTTTGACCTCAAGGCACCCGCACGGTTAGTGGTGAACATTCCCGGAGCTTCGTTGAAGAAAGGTCTGGAGCCATTGCATGACGATCACCCGGGTGTGAACAGCGTATTCCCAGTCGTTTCCGGTGACGGTGTGCGGCTTGAAATCGGGATGGACCGCGTGCTTGCCTATCAGGTGGATGAAAAGGGCAAAAAGCTTGTTGTGCGTTTTGCTGCGACAGTCGTAACGGGTAAAAAAAGCGGGGCGGGCTCTGCGGCAGTATTAAAGGATATCGATATTCGTGATCGTGGATCGGTGACCGAACTTATTTTACGCGGCGATCATATGAATGCCAATCATGATGCATTTATTACTAACAAAGGACGCACGCTCATTCTGGATTTCTGGGGTGCGACTTCAATGCTACCCAAGGAGCATTATGCCGTTTCGACTCAAAAAGTGAGTGGCATAACGGTAGGCCAGGCCGAGGGGCGTGTACGCCTGGTCGTGAATCTAATCAAGGGTGGACAGCAAAATCATCAGATCGATGCCGGTGCTCAGCAGATGGTGGTGCGATTTGGTGGTGTGGCAGCCAAACGAAGAGCGGCTGTATTGAAGGTTGAAGAGGTTCATTTTCAGCCGGATGACCGTGTGGCACATCTGCAAATTCGTACAGATGCGACCAATCCCATTGTGAATATTTATGAGAAACAGGGCAATGTGGTGCTGGATATCAAGAAAGCAGCATTGGCTTCCGGGCAGCAGCGTACGCAGGATGTACGGGATTTTCCTGGCCCTATTAAACAGGTGGATGCCTATACGGTGGGTGATCAGGTACGCATCGTTGCTCGTTTGCGTGAAAAGGTTGATGTTTCCAGTTTTCAGCAGGGCAATGTGTTGACGCTGACCCTGGTGCCGAAGGGTCTCGCGGCGGCACGCCGGGGTGTGAAGGGTGGTGAGAAGTTCGCTTATACAGGCCAGAAGGTTACGTTTGATTTCAAGGATATTGATATTCGTAATGCGTTGAAACTGATCGCGGAAATGAGTGACCTGAACATTATCATGTCCGATGACGTTAGCGGTAAAATGACCATGCGTCTGGTGGACGTGCCTTGGGACCAGGCGCTGGACCTGATTTTATCCGCGCGTGGTTTGGGCAAGGAACGGCAGGGTAACGTCATGCGTATTGCACCGACCAAAGTGCTGGTGGAGGAACGCCAGAATCGGTTGGAGGCGCTTCAGGGCTCTGAACAACTGGAGCCATTGGTGACGGAGTTCATCACCCTGAGTTATGCCCGCGTCAAGGATGTGAAGAAGATGTTATCCGGAGCCTCAGCCAATTCAACCAAGGGGGGTGGTGCATCCGGTGGTAGTACGGGTGGAGCGGCACCTGCGGGGGCTTCCTCGTCACAAACAACTATCGGGATCCTCTCTCCACGCGGTAGTTTCCTGGTGGATGAGCGGACCAACACCCTGATTATCAAGGATACCAAAGATTCCGTGAACAATATCAAGCGGCTGATTGCCACCATCGACAAGCCGGTGGAACAGGTGTTGATTACAGCCCGTATTGTGGAAGCAACGGATAATTTCTCGCGCGAACTTGGTGTAAGCTGGGGTGGTCAGGTGACTGGCCGGGGTGGTAATGTTAAGCATACATTAGGCAGCCGAGTCCAGGATCCTCTGGTCCCGAATACAGGTATAAATCCGGGCGGATTCCTGGTGGATTTACCGGCTGTCGTTGGCACAGGTGCCGGTGGTATAATCGGTTTTAGTATTGGCGCACTGAACAATGCTTTTAACCTTGATTTAGAATTGTCGGCTGCTGAAGCAGACAAGAAAATCAAGATTCTTTCCAATCCGCGCGTGGTGACGACGAATCTCAAAACAGCCACCATTGATTCGGGCAAAGACGTGCCGTTTGAAACGGTCAGTCAGAATGGTACGCAGGTGCAGTTCAAGAAGGCGACGCTGGGATTGGAGGTGACGCCGCAGATCACGGCGGACAAGCGGGTGATCCTGCATGTCGTGGTGACCAAGGATAGCGTCCTGGCGCCTGTCGGAACCAGCACTAATCCAGTTCTAAGCACGAAGAAAGTTGATACGGAAATCTTCATGGATAATGGTGAGACTATTGTGATTGGCGGCGTTTACACGCGTGACCGGCAGGTTACAACCAATGGTATCCCGGGATTAAGCAAGATTCCGGTTCTTGGCTGGTTATTCAAAAAGAAGTTTAGGCAGGATAACAAAACAGAATTGCTGATTTTCCTGACACCGAAAATTCTGGAAAGCCGCCCGGGCCAGGGAACGTCATTGGCTGAGTCCAGCTGACGCAACTTATTGCGCACGGTATACCGGGCGGCCCTGTGGTCGCCCGATTTTCTAGAGAGATAAATTTTGGATGGATGTTATCACCCTCTTTCTGACAGGATAGCCGCATGAATACTGGAAAATCCACAAGCCACGTCTACCCCGTTGACCTTGGTGCACGCTCTTATGACATTCATATTGAATCTGGTTGCCTGGATGGCATAGGTACGATTATGCGTGGCCAGTTTCCCATTACCGGGCGTTGCCTGATTGTCAGCAACGATGTGGTTGCACCACTCTATATGGAACAGGTGAAACAAAGCTTGCTGGCGAACGGTTGGCATGTATCCGAATGTATCCTTGCCGACGGCGAACAGTACAAAAATATTGCATCGTGGAGTGCCATACTGGATACCTTGATGCAAGCGCGCTTGTCACGTAACGAGCCTGTAATAGCACTGGGTGGCGGCGTGGTGGGTGATATGGCCGGTTTCGCTGCTGCTTGCTACCGGCGCGGCGTACCTTATGTACAGGTGCCGACCACGTTACTGGCACAGGTGGATTCCAGTGTCGGTGGCAAGACGGCGGTGAACCACCCGCATGGGAAGAATATGATTGGTGCGTTCTATCAACCTTGTCTGGTCTGGGTTGATCCCAGTGTGTTGCAAACGTTGAAACCACGTGAATACCGGGCGGGAATTGCTGAAGCCATCAAGTATGGCCTGATTCGGGACGCAGCTTTTTTCGATGTGCTGGATCACGGTATGGAATCCCTGCTGGAACTGGATGCAGCCACGGTGTCGGAAGTCATCCTCACCTCATGCCGACATAAGGCTGAGGTGGTTATGGCGGATGAGACGGAGCAGGGGATGCGCGCGCTGCTTAATCTTGGTCATACATTTGGCCATGCGATTGAAACCATGACGCACTACACACAATATCTGCATGGCGAGGGCGTAGCGCTGGGGACGTTGATGGCAGCACGCCTGTCCGAACAGCTAGAGCACACAGCGCAAGGGCTGGAGGACCAGATCCGGACCCTGTATGAGAAGGCAGGTCTTCCCGTTGAGGTTCCTGTATTTTCACCCGACGCGTGGCTGGATGCGATGGGGCACGACAAGAAGAATATAGGTAGCCATATCCGCTTTGTGCTGCTACGCGGTATCGGCGATGCGTTTATCGCCGAGGATGTACAGGAGCATGACATTCGGCAACTGATTGAGTCCTACGAGTAGTTCTCTTTTGCGGTGAAAAGATTTCGTTCATTCTTTGCACGCGCAAAGAACGAACCAAGAAACGCGCCCGGCGTCTGACTGCCTTTCGGGTTCCCTCGACTGCGCGGGAAAACGGGCGCGACTACGCTGCTTCTCCCCGTTTTCCCGCTTGCCTCGGCAGCCAGCCAATCGGGAGAAGGTCAAAACCCAGTTCGTATTTCTTTGTGCCTTTGTGGTGAAATCCCCTGATTTTAGTCGTCACCCAACACGCCGAACAGCACCAGCAGATTTTCGAACAGCAGAAATACGTCCAGATACAGTGTGAGTGCAGCGGAGATATATTCATCATTCGGATATTCACGCAGTACGCTGGATGTGTCGTACAGAATAAAGGCGGAGAACACCAACACGCCGATACCCGAAGTGGCAAGCGCGAGGGTTCCGGATTCAAAGAAGAAATAATTCGATAGCCCCAGCACGATCATGGCCACGAGACCCGTCCAGACAAATCCTTTGAGAAAGGAAAAGTCTTTCTTTGACATAAAGGTATAAGCCGTTAGCGCCACAAAAGCCACAGCAGTGGTCATGAAAGCCTGTGCCACCAGCATACCTGATTTGGCAGTGACAATACTGACCAGTGGCGCAATACTCATGCCGGTGATGGCGCCGAAGCCCAGCAGGGCAACCACATTGATAATCGGAGTATGACGCAACTTTTGCACGGCGAAGATGCCGCCCACCATGATGAACAGCATTATCCACGGGTGCTGATAGGGAAAAGCCATTCCCAGGCTGGCGTAGGCGCCAATACTTCCACTGGCAATACATAGCGCCAGCATGCCGTAAGTACGGCCCAGAAAACCGATGCGGGCATCGGCCCGGTTGATGGATTGGATATGTGTTTGCATGTTGTCTCCTTTTTAATTCGAATGGGAACGTTTCAAAGTATCTGGATGCTGCCGAAAACGGCTAACATCCGTCAAGTCAGGTGGTTATCACTCTTTCCGGGGTCGATAATTTTCACATCAATGATGTCCGGTCTTTTTTGGCCGGTCTGAATGCCTGTTTGAATGGAACCGGCGGGAAGGAAACGATGAATCAGCCATCGTCTCAGTGGCGGAAACAGTAGCAGAAACCCCACAGAATCGGTGATAAATCCCGGTGTAAAGAGCAGCATGCCCGCCATCGCCAGAAGGATGCCATGAAAAGCATGCTCGGCGGGGAGGTCGCCCGCAGCCATGCGTTTTTTGGCATCCATCAGGGTCATCAGCCCCTGCCAACGAATCAGCATGCCACCGATAAAAGCGGTCAACAGGCACAGGACAATGGTGTTCAGGCCGCCAATGTCGGACCCAACCTGAATGAGTACATACAATTCCAGTAATGGAAGGGTGATAAACAGAATAAAAAACAAACGTAGCATAGGTTAGGGTCTGTCCACACGAATTCTGGCCGTATCGACGAAGCCATGTTTGTATCCATGCAAGGCATGTTGAGCGTGGCGTGCTTGGTGCACGCGAGCGAAACATAACGCCGCAGGGTACAAACATGGCCCGTCCCGGAGGGCAGCGCCCCAAATGCGGCCATTTTGCGTTGCTCGTCGTTCATTTGAATTTGCCAAACATCTCTCCTCGCGCCTTGACTGGCCGCATTTGGGACGCAGCGCTACGGCCATAATTTGTGTGGACAGACCCTTATATGGGGTCCGGCGCAGTTCAATACAAGGCCCGATGCAAGAGGGCCTGAAATGATCTACTCCAGGCACAGGCATGCGAGTGTGGCCACGCCTGTGGCCAGAGCAGATTCGTCTACATCAAAACAGGGGTGATGCAGGGGATAGCGTGTGG
This sequence comes from Mariprofundaceae bacterium, assembly GCA_030950745.1. GTDB lineage: Bacteria > Pseudomonadota > Zetaproteobacteria > Mariprofundales > Mariprofundaceae > JAUZQZ01. Next base: position 25,191 of record JAUZQZ010000117.1, read on the forward strand.
CCGGGCTACCACCTGTTCCCAGACGCAGAAGCGTACCCGGTATCTGTTCCATAAATTCGGCGAAATCCTCTCCACCCATGGAAGGATTCTCAAGTTCAACGATGGGCGTATCCGGTAGATATTGCGCCAGTCTGGAGCGCACTGTTTGCATGGTTTCCACGTCATTGTTCAATACGGGGATGGCCTGACGCATGTGGAATCGGGCTGTGGCGCCCCATGTTTCCGCTGTCTGGCGGATGATCCGATCCATGCGCAGGCGGATTTCCTCATGGGTTTCCGGGTGCAGTGAGCGCACCGTGCCGGAAAAGCGGGCGCAACCGGGGATGACATTGGCAGCGCTCCCCGCATGAATCTGGGCAATGGTCAATACAGCCGGATTCAAAGGATCCACGCGGCGGCTGACAATGTGGTTCAAAGCCTGAATGATATGGCTGGCGATCAGGATGACGTCGATGCATTCGTGCGGACGCGCGGCATGACCGCCCCGGCCTTCGATTTCCACATCAAACATATCCGCTGCGGCGCACATGGTGCCATCCTTCAGTCCAAGACTCCCGGCTGGCAGATAGGGATAAACGTGCAATGCGTGAATTCGTTCAGGATGGATGACGTTAAATATACCATCGTCCAGCATCATGCGGGCGCCCGACGCACTTTCTTCCGCCGGCTGGAAAATACAGGCGACATTAAACGGCAAATTTTCTCGCATGCCTTGCAGGATGCTGGCAGCACCATACAGCATGGCCGTGTGCGCATCGTGGCCGCAGGCATGCGTTACTTCCGCCACCGTTGAAGCGTAATCGCACGCTTTTTTACCGTCGCCAATGGGCAGGGCATCCATGTCTGCCCTGAGCGCAATCCAGGGTTTGTCTTCTGAGGCCCTGATGGATGCAAGCAACCCATGGCCGCCGATGCCGGAGCGCACGGCCATGCCTTTGCTTTCGAGCAGTCCAGCGACATGGGCGGCGGTCTTTTCTTCCTGGCCGGAGAGTTCGGGGTGGGCGTGCAAATGGCGTCTTAAGGCAATGACATCCGGCATCACTGTTGCGACCTGGTTCATCAGGTCTTCACCATGCTCTGAAGGTCTATTTCCTGAAGAAACCTTATGCTGAAGCAACATCATTCCATCCATCCTGACGCATCTGTCCAATCATGTCATCCCAGTCCGGGTACTCTTGCCGGATGCGGCGCTGGCGGTCAGCTCCATCTCCGCAGGAACGCCAATATGCCAGCCGTTCCCGGACTATCGCAATATCCTCCGTTTCGGCGCCTTGTCCGGGAAGGATATCCAGGCGTTTTTCAACCCAGTCCAGTACTGGCACAAGTTCTTCTGATTCCGGTGCAATAATGGTTGCGTTTATGCCATGACGGCATGCGCGCCAGCGGTTCTCCCGAATCAACGATGGATGTACGCGGGGACGTGTTTCCGCATGTGCCGCCGCCATGGCTTCGGCGCGTACATAAGCAACATAGGCCACGGTATCGGCTTTCGTCGCAGGCATATCGCCGATCCGGATTTCCAGGGTTCCGAAGTCCGGGTGCGGGCGCATTTCCCACCAGATGTCGCGTACCGAATCAATGCTTCCGGTTGTCATCAGGCGGTGCGTACAATGTTCAAAATCCTTCCAGTCTTCAAAATAGAACGGCATTCCCCCCTGACTTAATCCCTCGAATACCTTGATGCGGCAGGATGACAACCCCGTATCATGTCTCGTCCAGTATGGCGAGTTGGCCGAGAGCGCAAGAAAGACAGGCATGACAGGCAGTAAATGGTTGAGTGCGGCAATGCAATCATCGCCACTCGGCATGCCGATATGCGCATGGATACCAAAAATATTGAAACGCCGGGCTATCCAACACAGGCGATCGACTAGACGGTGATAACGCGCATCGTCACTGACCGTCTGATCCTGCCAGCGGGAGAATGGATGGGTGCCGCTGGAAAGCAGGGCCGCATGTTGCCCTGCCAGCAGGTCGCTGACTCTTTTGTGCAATGCCTCCAGTTCGGCAATGCAGCTTGCTGTTCCGGTATGGATTTCCGTGTTGATTTCAATGGTGGAGGTGAACAGTTCCGGTTTAATGCGTGGGGTTGCTTCAATTTGTGAGAACAGCTGCGGTGCGGCCGGAACCTGTGCGCCACTGCCAGCATCCACGGTGATCCATTCCATTTCTACACCAAGCGAGCCCAATGCAGAGGTGTGAAATGGCAGCGTAGCCGGACTCATAGGACAGGCTCTTTCTGTTCGGCTTTTATGGTCTGCTTCATCAGGCTGGCGCGCTGATGTTTGCCAAGTGCATCCAGCATGGCAATGATTTTTAATCGGATGGAGCGATTGATGGTACGATCTGACGACATGGATATGGCTTTCTGGTAGGCGGCCAGTGCCTGTTTTTCCTCATGGTTCTGACGCAGGATATCGCCTTCGATGTTCAGGCATGGCGCACATTCGGGTAACAGGCGTACGCCGTGTTCGGCATGGGTGACGGCGAGCCGCAGACGATGTCGGCTTGCCAGGAACCGGGCATAACGGATGTGGGCAAAGCCATTTTTACGATCTGCCTTGAGTGACCTTTGATAATATTTATCTGCTTTTTTGAATTGTTTTTGTTGTTCAGCAATGGAGGCCAGCAGGTACCAGGGAACGGCCTCTGAACGGAATTTCCGGGTGGCTTTCTCAAGCAATTGGATGGCGGATTTGCGCTTTCCCTGCTTAAGATAAATAGCACTCAGATTGGCAACGGTAGGCAGATGCCAGCCACGCTTCATATTTTCCTGATACAGGCGGATGGTCTCTTCCCGATGGCCGATGCGCATGAGCAGTATAGCAAGGTCGTAACGCGCTTCCAGATTCCTGGGGCGAATTTTTATCTCCAGTTCCAGTGACCGCCGCGCTTCGGTTTCAAAACCGGACTCGAGAAGACGTTGTGCTGCTTCAAAGTGCGTTTCAGCCCATACCGCCGCCGGAATCAGACACAGGCAGACGAAAAGAATTGTCTTAGCGGCGTGCGGGAGCAAGGCCCATCTGGCCGGTTGAAAGCATCATTTCTTCCATTTTTCTCTGCCTGGCACGGGGAGAAGGTGGCACTTCCTTTTGTTTGTTCATCAGTTTCCACGGATTACGGCGCAGGTCATCGGACAACGCCTCCAGATTTTCGGCAGTCTTGCGGAATTCGAAAATCATACGATAAATATTTTCACGGTTGCCCACAAGAAGGCCATCAAGATCATGGAAGGATTTCTCCCCTGCGCTGAAGAAGCCCTCGCTCGCTTTCACCGCTTTGGGCAGGCGTTTGAAGGCATGCTGAACGTCTGCCAGTGTGCCCGGCAATTGTTTCTTCATGGAATTACTGACATCACTCAGGTTACGAAGGGTATTGTGAAGATTACCGCGATTCTCATCCAGTATGACAGCGAGCGTATTAACGGCTCGTTTGCCAACTATGGTGAGTTGGTGAATATCATCGGCAATGGAGCCAGCTCTGGCAATCAGAACATCCAGATTTCCGCTTGGTACTGTAGGGATTCGTTTTCCCGGTGGCAGCGGCTTCGTATCCTTCGGATCGGCGTTCAGGGCAATAAACTTTTCACCCATAAGCCCCCCGCCAGCAAGTGATGCGCGTGTGGAAGCGGGAAGCGTGATGCCCTGGTTCAGGTGCATGCGCACAAGAGCGCGGTTGTCCTCCAGCGTAATCGATGCCACGCTGCCGACCCGGACGCCCGCCAGACGTACCGGTGTTTGCTCTTCCAGACCGCTCACGTCGCTAAACATAGCCTCTACGATTGTCCCGTCATTGCCGAACATGTGAATCCGGCCAATCTTGGCGCTCAACAGACCCAGTACCAGCACGCTAATCAGGACAAAAGCCCCCAGTCTGGCTTGTGCGTTCATGACGATATCTCTTTATACATCATCCCTCCAGCACATGAATCGGACCATCGGCCCGGCCTTCGACAAACTGCCGAACCGCAGGATCCTGACACGAGTCTAGTTCATTTGGCGATAAAATCCGATGAATCTTACCATCCATCAGCATGGCAATGCGGTCACCAAAGCGCCGGGCCAGTGTCATGTTGTGTGCAATGGTAAATGAGGTGACCTGGAATTCCTTATGTAGTCGCAGCATAAGCTGGGTGATGGCATCGGACATAATGGGGTCCAGGCCTGCCAGGGGCTCATCGTAAAATACCATTTCCGGTTTGTGACAGATGGCACGTGCAAATCCTGCTCGCTTGGTCATGCCGCCGGAAAGTTCAGCTGGCATGACATCCTCCGTGCCTGGAAGCCCGACCATCTCCAGTACATGACTGGCCCGCTTTCTCGCTTCTTTTTTGCTTATGCCTTGCCGTAGCAGAGCAAACGCGACATTTTCCCATACAGGCAATGAGTCAAACATGGCGGAGCCCTGAAATACCATACCGATACGCCGCATACGCTCCAGTTGTTCTCTTTCGGGCAGGGTGCACCAGTCTTCTCCATCCACCAGTATCTGACCTTCATCCGGTTTGAGCAGCCCGAGCATGCATTTCATCAGTACGCTCTTGCCAGTGCCGGAAAGCCCGATAATTACCATGGATTCACCCGGCATGACATCCAGACTCACGTTATCAAGCACTACCTTGCTATTGAAGCACTTCCTTACACCGCAGACCTGAATTTTTGGTGTATTCATCGGAACATCCATGCCGTAAGGATATAGTCGAAAACCAGAATACTCATGGCGCTGACCACCACAGCTCTTGTGGTTGCGCGTCCCACACCCTGCGCGCCACCACTGCAATTAAATCCTTCTGAACAGCTTACAATACCGATAATGCCGCCAAAAACCGCTGCTTTTATGAGTCCCGAATACAGATCGTTCAATTTAAGAAATGTGGTTGAATTCTCGATATATACGGCAGGTGTCTGGTCAAGAAAAGACACGCTGATGATATATCCGCCGAACATACCAATGGCATCCGCCAGCGCCACCAGCAAAGGCATCATGAGTACGACCGCAAAAAAGCGGGGCATGATGAGGTAACGGAAGGGATCCGTGGAAAGTGTCCACAAGGCATCAATCTGTTCGGAAACACGCATGGTTCCCAGTTCGGCGGCAAACGAAGCGCCAACCCGGCCAGCGACCATCAGACCCACCAGCACAGGCCCCAGTTCCCGCAGCATGGACAGGGATACGACCGTCGCCACCATACTTTCCGCACCAAAACGGTGGAATCCAACATAGGATTGCAGGGCCAGCACCATGCCGGTGAACAGGGCGGTCAACAATACGACCGGCAGTGATTGTACGCCGACTTCTTCGGCCTGCTGCAAAAACAGTTTCGGATACCACGGCGGGGAAGCCATGCTGCGAACCACTTTTAACAGAGTACTGGCATACGCGCCGGAGTGCATGAATGCAGCTTCCAGCAAACAACCAATACTCTGAAGGAATTTCACATTACCGCCTTACGCATGACACGTTCCCCCACGCCGGTAAATAACTCATATGCAATCGTTCCAGCTTGCCGCGCCACATCCACGACAGGTATGGCCTCTCCCCAGAATTCAACTGTATCGTTGGAGGCAAGAGAGACATGACTGGCATCCAGAAGACAGTAATCCATGCATATGCGGCCTACGACAGGGAGTATAGCATTTTTATCCTGTGTGTTCGTGGGCATGGCCATGCCACGATTGGAGAGGCTACGTGGCAGACCATCGGCATAACCCAGCGCGGCAACAGCGATGCGCATATCCTTCGATGCGGTATAGTCCGCACCATACGAGATACTTTCCCCTTTGCGCACCGTGCGCACTTGCATGATCCGGCTGGTTAGCTGCATAACGGGTTGTAGGCCGAGCGGATAGTTTCTTACCGGCTCCGCGCCATACAGCGCAATGCCGGGGCGTACGGTGTTCATGGTATATTCCGGCATTGTTATCAACCCGGCGCTGTTCAGGAGCGAAGCAGGCATGGGTTCGGGCAGGGCCGCCAGATATTGCTGAAAGGCTTTAACCTGTTGATGGTTGAGTGGATGATCCGGTATATCGGCGCAGGCCAGGTGACTCATGATACCTGCAATAGCAATGTCTTGCTTCCGGCAGGTTGCGAACATTTGCATCACATCCTCGCAGCCCAGCCTTTTCATGCCCGTATCCACCTTCAGCCAGACTTGGCCCGTGAATGATGCGTTTCTGAGTGCATTAATCTGCCATGCTTCGGCCACAACCGGAGTAAGGGCGAATTCCAAGCATAAAGCAGCATCTTCGGCATCGAATATGCCTGAAAGAACCACGATGTCGGGCCTGCTCCCGAGGATGCGTCGCAGTCGAAAGCCTTCTCCGGCATCGGTGACGGCAAAGGACTGACAGCCTTCATCCAGCAAGGTTGGCGCAATTAAATCAAGTCCGTGACCGTAGGCATTGGCCTTAATTACGGCCATGACTGCCGCATTCCCTGCTTTTTCTTTCAGTACACGGTAGTTATGGCGCAGGTGATTAAGATGGATGTTGGCAATGGCGGGACGGCTCATTCCCCCAGTGTCGCCTACGGTTGGCTAATCGTCAAAACCCGCACGCGAAGCGTGGCTCTCAAAACGGGTATATTCGTGCAGGAATGTGAGGCTTACGGCACCTGTAGGACCGTTGCGTTGCTTGGCAATAATGAGTTCAGCCAAGCCTTCATTTTCCGGTTTTTTATTGTACACCTCATCTCGGTAAATAAATGCAATGACATCCGCATCCTGTTCAATGGCGCCGGACTCACGCAGGTCAGACATCATGGGCCGTTTATCAGCGCGTGATTCCAGTGAACGGTTGAGCTGGGACAGGGCAATGACCGGTACCTCCAGTTCCTTGGCCAGCCCCTTGAGTGACCGTGTAATTTCGCTAATCTCCTGTTCACGCCGTTCGGCATTACGGCGTCCGCTCATCAACTGCAGATAATCGATAATAATCAAATCAAGGCCGCCCGCCTCTTTTTTCAGGCGGCGGCATTTGGATCGCAATTCAAGCACGGAAATGGCAGGCGTGTCGTCAATGAAAATTGGTGATTCGGCCAGAGCGCCAGAATGCGCGGCGAGCTTGCGCCAGTCCTCGGCGGAGAATCGTCCTGTGCGTAGCAGTTTCATGTTGACGCGGGCTTCACTTGCCAGCATGCGCAGGGCGATCTGTTGGCAGGACATTTCCAGTGAGAATACCGCAACCGCCCTGGCATCTTCGGTTTCCATGGCTGCATTACGGGCAAGATTCATAGCAAATGCAGTTTTACCCATGCTGGGGCGTCCGGCAATAATGATGAGATCGTTTCGCTGCATTCCGGATGTGATTTCGTCCAGGTCGGAAAAGCCGGTGGGGATGCCTGTAATAGCCTTCTTTTCGGCATAGCGCTTTTCCAGCTGATGGTAGCCTTCCACCATCAGATCGCTCATTTTACTGAAGGTGGGGCGCGAACGGCTGAATTTTTCTGCTACGGCCAGCACGTCCATTTCTGCCTTATCCAGATGTTCGCCGACATCCAGCCCCGGTTGTTCGTAAACATTCTGTGAAACACCGGAACATACATTCAGCAATTCACGCAGCACGGCGCGTTCCCGCACGATATGGCCATAATGATTGACATTGGCAGCGGTAGGAATGGCGCTGATCAACTCGCCGAGATAACCCTCGCCGCCACAAGCGTCCAGTTGGCTGCGTTGCTCCAGATAATCCTTGACGGTGAGCGCATCCACCGGTTGGCCCTTGCCTGCCAGTTCCTGCATGGCGTTGAAAATTAAACGATGGCGTTCTGCGTAGAAATGTTCAGGCAGAAGGCTTCCTTCCAACCGTTCCAGCGCTTCGGGGTCGAGCATGATTCACCCCAGCACCGCAAGCTCGGCATCGAGCGCATGCGGCGGAACGTGCTCCCGGATGGAGGTAGGGCTCAATCCCATAAATTCGTTACTCCTCAGCGAGGCTGGACGGGATGTGTGGCAAGGCTCTGAGAAGCAACGAATTTATGGGATTGAGCCCTGGTTCGGAGGGGGGTTATCTTTTGGGTCACACGTTTTCGGATTCGACCATCAGGGTGAGATCGGCGGTAACATCCGGGTGTAAACGTACGCGGAAAGGATGTTCGCCCACCATCTTGATAGCATCATCAAGGATAACTTGCCGTCGCTCCACTTCATGGCCGGCTTCACCCAGCAGGTCAGCCAGTTCATGCGTGGAAACTGAACCGTACAGGTGTTCACCATCCGAGGTGGCGCGGGTAATGGAAAGGCTTAAGCCCGCAAGTTTTTTGGCCAATACCTGCGCATGCCCCAGCGCATCGAGCTGTTGCTCTTCAAGTTGTTTGCGGCGGCGTTCAAACACCTTGCGGTTGGCTGCATTTGCCAGTGTCGCCTTTCCCCTCGGTAACAGGAAGTTACGTCCATAGCCAGACTTAACGGTGACTTCATCGCCAACATTTCCAAGTCTTTCCACACGTTCCAGAAGAATTAATTGCATCATTGTCCTCCATTTGCCGGTGTCATATTCCGGCGGTAATCAAACCAAGTATCAAACAATCCTATCACGGTGAAGGGTAATACCATCACCGGCTGTATCAACAATACAATATACACCAGCACCGCAAGCATCTGCATCCGCCGCATCTGCAACCATGTATGCACGACAGCCAGTCCTTGCGCAGACAACAGACCGGCGATCAATATGTCTACATTAACTGCAAAGTACCGCACCGTCTCCTGTGTTATCGCACCCGCAGCAGCGATCGCCAAAAACAGATACGCAATTTTCGGATTCAACCGTAAGGCGTTGACAGGCTGCACATCGCCTCGGAAAAATCCATAATACGTGGCAATATTACGTGCCAGAAGCACATTGCTCCACCAGACAAACCACAGGCTTAGCGCCATGAGGCCGGGGAATATCCATACGGTTATGTTTCGGATGCGATCAAACATTGCCACATCCATTTCCCGTTGGCCCTGCATGGCGTCAAACAGGGGCGATAATCCTTGTCCGACAAACTCTCTGACCGTTATCCCCTGACTTGATGCACCCGCAATCAGGGTGGCCAGCATGGCCATTCCCAAGCCGATGGCCAAATGTTGCGCGCTTTTGGACATGCCTCCCGGCCTGTTCAGGCTGGTTGCCGCCAAAATAGGCAGAAGACCATACAGCATCAACAACATAAGCCCCGGCTCCAGCGATGCATGTGCGGCAAGGCTCATCAATGCGGCGGCCAGAAATGCCACCTGTACTCCGAACGTTATGCCGCCTCCCAGCGTAATCAGGGCGAACAGCGCCGGTGTCAGCAGATGTAACGCCAGCAGCGGGATAGATAGTGCCGTTCCTGCAAACCATAATACCATGCCAAACGTCAGCATAGCCAACAACGCACACGGCAGTCGATGGGTTAGCATCCATTTAGTTGCCGGTGGCATAGAGTGCATGTCCTGTGTCATTTTATTCCGCCCGTATCACGGTCTGATAGCTCAAACCGGTAAACCGGTCGCATCATTAATCGTGATGCAATGGCGTAAACGGAATTAAAGCCAGATTGCGGGCGCGTTTTATTGCCGTCGTCAATGCACGTTGATGTTTGGCGCAGGTTCCGGTGACGCGCGATGGCAGAATTTTATAGCGGTCCGTAATAAACTGCTTCAATAAATCCGGGTTCTTGTGGTCAATGTGCATACTGGTATCGGCACAAAATTTACAGAATTTACGGCTGCGCGGATAGCGGGGACGGCGTGCCGGTGGGCGGCGGGTATCGCTACGTGTTCCTCCTGTACGTGCAGGTGCAGGGCGGTTGCCGCTCTGCGGTGCCGGCCTGCTTTCAGTTGTTGCCGTAGTTGTTTTGGTTGTCTTTACAGGCTCTTCGGCCATTTCTATACCTCCTGACTTATTGGTTGGCAGCGGTCTACCCAGACCTCCACCTGACCCCAGCGGGATTCACCTTCGCGGTTGTAATAACGCCGCCGAAGCCTTCCCTCTATGGCCACTGTGTGGCCGTCGTGCTGCGCAAGTTGCCGCGCTTCATTACCTGTCGCTCGCAAAGGAATCGGCTGGCTCGGTTCGCTTGTGGCTCTTGCCGCGCCCAGATTGGGTCTGGAAATCACCAGAGATGCAATTGCGGCTGGACTTCCATCAGGCGTCCATCGTTCATGTATATCCGCCAGCACACCCTTTAAGCAAACCTGATTTTCTTCAGGTTGTGGCATCCCCTGCCGCCTCTGTTGCCACATCCTTTTCGGCAGGCTTTGTTTCTACCTGCTCCGGTGTTGTTGCAACGTCATCCTTCACAACAGCGGCTGTGGGTTCAGTTTTTTCTTCTACAGCCTTTTCTCCCGCCGGTTTCTCTTCTGCTGGTTTTTCTTCACTCTTGGTAGCTTCGGCACTCTTGGTCTGACGGCGCAGTAGTGGTGACGGTTCGTCGGAAAGTTCCTGCAAGCGGGTGGTCAGAAAACGCAGGACACGCTCCTCTAAACGCAGGCCTTCTTCCAGCGACTGTACGGCGGAGACCTCACCATCGGTGACCAACAGCACATAATGGCCTCGTTTGCGTTTGGCAATCTGATAGGCCAGCGGACGCGAACCCCAGTATTCACGCTTGACGATACGGCCGCTCGCTTTTTCAACACGCTTGACCAGAGCATCGGTTAATTCTTCGGTGTTTTCTTTGGAAACGTCAGGGTTGACGATAAAAACGGTTTCGTAATACACGGCGCCTCTCTCGGTATTTCTGCCCCGGAATCAATGCGCATCCGAAGCGAGTGTGTTTGCTGCGGACGGTTGCTTATCCCGGCAGCGAGCGCGGCACTATACGGAGGGGGTGGTTTGTTTGCAAGAGCTTGCCGAGAATTTGTCAGGAACACATAACCTGTCCGGTTCAGTAGCACAAGAGTTGTCCGGTCTGAAGATTGCCCGAGAGGTAATCAGAGATGAGACGAACAAGATTGTTACAGGAGGTCAGGCGGATGAGGTTTGATGAAGCGTATGTGGGCTGGCAGGGAGGTCAGCTCACGCAGGCAGAGGCAGGCTGTCTGCTGGGCATGAGTGAACGCAATTTCCGGCGTTATGTGGATCGTTATCGGATGGAGGGAGAAACAGGTTTGCTGGACAAGCGTTTGACGCAAGCCTCCAATCGCTGTGCCCCAGTGGACGAAGTGCTGCAACTGACCGACCTGTACGACAGTCGTTACAACGGCTGGAATGTCAAACACTTCTACAGCTTTTACAGGCGTGAACATGACGGGCAACGCAGCTACACATGGGTGAAGACGGCATTACAAAGCGCGGGGATGGTGCGCAAAGCCAAAGGCAAAGGCAAACACCGAAAGCAGCGTCAGCGCGCGCCGATGGAAGGCATGATGCTGCATCAGGAGCGCCTGCCAAAGGAGCTTGCAGCAGCAGGTATTGCCGACATGGATGAAGCCAACGCCTACCTGAAGCATGTGTACATGCCAGCCTTCAACGCCGAGTTCACAGTGCAAGCGGCCATGCAGGCCTCGGCATTCGTGCAGTGGTTTGGTGGTTCACTTGACGACATTCTCTGTGAACAGCAGGAGCGCACCGTCAATAAGGACAACACGGTTAGCTTTGAGGGAAGAGTCCTGCAAATCCCTGCGAATGAATACCGCCATCACTACGTCAAGGCCAGGGTGCGTATCCATCGCTACATCAATGGCAGTCTGGCCATCTTTCACGGACCAAGAAGGAGCGCTGAATTTCCAGCTGTTACAAAATCCGAAATCAGCAAGCCGGAACTTCCACCACAAGACATAAAGGCAACAAAATGAATGCAAACACAACCGGACAACCCTTGCGCTCTAAAACCGGACAACTCTATTTGTTGCTAACATCATTCATTTAGGACCTGTTCACATTTGCGAATATTTTCCCATGAGTTGATGATGAAGTGTGTTAATTTTTGTATGCAAGACGGATTTCTCAGCATTATTCCAGATCACATAATCTGCTGTTGCACATCTGATATCATCATTGCACTGCCGTTGAACAATAGCATCAAAAGACGCTGCATCCATATCTCTACTGGCCAGCACGCGTTCACGGCGAATACTTTCGTCGGCCACGACTACCACCACATCATCCATTCGGGATACGCCACCGGATTCAATCAGCACGGATGCCTCAATCAATGCATAGCACGCATGCTGGCGGGCGAGCCAGGCCTCTGCTTCATCCCAAATAGGCGGATGCATAATCTGATTCAGATGCTTTGTTTTTTCGGCATCGGAAAAACAAATACGCGCCAGCTCATGCCGATCCAGACTTCCATTCCCGCGTAATATCCTGTCGCCGAATGCATTGACCAGCATCGAAAGGTGATCCGGCTGCGATGTCAGGCACTTGCCAACTTCATCCAGATCCAGAACCGGAATTTTAAATTCTGAAAATATGTTTGCCACAGTCGATTTTCCACTACCGATACCACCGGTCAGTCCGACCCGCGCTATCATGCAGGCTTGATCACATCAAGATACCATCTTAATAAATCGGAACCCCACAACAACCAGATCATGCCTGATGCTGCCAGATATGGCCCGAAAGGAATTTGCGCTCGCACATGTTTGCGTGTCAGCAATAAATAAATACTTCCAATAACCGCACCACAGAATGACGAAATAAAGATGACAAAGGGAAGCGCTTGCCAACCCAGAAAAGCCCCCAACATCGCCAATAGTTTAAAATCACCGTAACCCAACCCTTCACGGCCAGTCAAAAGAAGAAACACCCTGGCAACCAGCCAGAACAAGCTGTAGCCCGCTACGGCTCCAATCACGCTATCCTGTAAATGCCCCAGAACCATGCCAAAAACAATTCCGATAGCGATACCGGGGAGAGTTATGACATCAGGCAACAACCCGGTCTCAAGATCGATCCATGTCAACACCCATAACATCATACTGAAAATCAGGGCCGTCACGAGTTCCATCTCCCAGCCAAAATGCCAGGCCATATACCCCCATGTTAAGCCAAGACATAGTTCCAACAGAGGATAACGTATGGAAATCGCTTCATCGCAATGACGACAATGCCCCCGTAATACCAGCCAGGAGGCAAGTGGAATATTTTCGTACCATGAAAGCGCGTGTCCGCAGGACGGACAACGGCTACCGGGAGAGACAATGGATTCCCCTCTTGGCAGGCGATATACCAACACATTGGCAAAACTCCCGAAAACCAACCCCAATAACACACATCCAGCCACCAGAAAAATCACGATGCCTTGAGTCCCAACTTGCGCAAACGGTAGCGCAATGAACGAAAACTAACGCCAAGAAGTTCCGCACCTCTGGTAATATTGCCATGACTTTCATCCAGCGCCTGCCGTACCAGACGACGTTCCACATCTTCCAGTGCATCATCCAGATTTACGCCATCCTCCTGCAACTGCCGTAGAGACAATTCTTTACCCGGTGCTTCCTCTATGCGTAATTCATTCAGAATGGACGGGGTGAGCACAGAATCATCCGTAAGAGCAATCATACGCTGTAAGAGATTCTCCAGTTCCCGGACATTCCCCGGTAAGGGAAGACTGGCCAATTTCTTCATGGTCTCAGGCGCAAGACGAAGCCGCTCCTCTCCCTGTGACCAGCGCATCAGAAGGTGATCCACCAATAGCGGAATATCTTCCTGCCGCTGCCGCAGGGGCGGCATATGCACCGGCACTACATTCAGGCGGTAAAAAAGATCCTGCCGAAAGTTCCCGCGCTCAACCTCTGCCGCGAGATCACGATTGCTTGCGGCAACCACGCGCACATCTATCTTTCGTTCTTCCTCCGCACCGACCCGGCGAACCCAGTGATCCTGTAGCACACGCAACAGCTTGACCTGAATAGCCAAAGGCATATCGCCAATTTCGTCGAGAAACAGCGTGCCTCCATTCGCCGACTCCATCAAGCCGCCGCGATTGTGCTCAGCGCCCGTAAACGCTCCCCGAACATGTCCGAATAGCTCAGATTCAAAAAGATCGGCAGGAATTGCACCACAATGTACCGGCACAAAGGAACCTCGGCTCCTGCTGGAATGTGCATGGACAAATCGGGCGGCCACCTCTTTCCCCGTGCCGGACTCACCGGAAATAAGTACCGTAAAATCCCTTCTAGCCACGCGTAAAAGCCTTTCCCGGACACGCCGCATGGCAATGGATTGTCCGATTAAGCCTTCATTCTCTGTCTTCCGCCTTCTGTCTTCCGTCCTCTGTTTTCTGTCTTCCGTCCTCTGTTTTCCACCCTCCGTCCTCTGTCTCCTGTCCTCTTTCCTTCGCCTTCTGTCCCCTGTCCCCTGTTTTCTTCAATATCAGCCAAAGCACATTCCACAGCCTGAGCGAGATCTTCACCTGAAACCGGTTTGGTCAGATAATCAAACGCACCATGCTTCAAGGCTTCCACCGCCGTTTCGGCACTGGCATACGCGGTCACAAGCAATACGCGAGCCTCCGGTTGTTCGCGCACGCTCATTTGCACCACGTCCAGGCCGGCATCCCTGCCTTCCATGCGCAGGTCAGTCAACACAACTTCGAACTGATCTTGTGTTAGCGCCGTTTTGGCTTCATCGGGACTCGCACAGATGGTCACATTATGGCCCTTCCCTTCCAACCCAAGAGCCATCAAACGACGAGCATTCTTGTCATCTTCAACCAGTAATATGCTGGCCAAACTCTTCTCCTCCAGGTCTATTTCCTGTGGCGTAAAGTGGCCCCGTCACAGTAAATTTAGCACCTTTTTTTCCACTTTTTCCGTTCGAATCATCCACCATAATTTCCCACCCATTGGACTGGCACACCTGCCACACGGTAGCCAAGCCCAATCCCGCACCATCCACTTTGCCGCTGACAAAGGGTTCAAATACATGCTGCTTCATTGCCTCGGGCACACCACCGCCTTCATCTTCCACTTCGAGCTTCCATTGTCCATCACCCGTCATGCGAACACGAATACTGCCCACCACCGGGCTTGCATGCATTGCGTTACGCAGTAAATTGTCGAGCACCAACCGTAAGTGACTGGTGTCAATTTCAAGCTCACTGATCGTACAGTCCAGGTGGATGTCCATATTTCCCTGTGCATCTACTTGTTTGATCGCTGCGTGGATCACATCGGATATGGCAACAGGTTCCGGCTTGGGATACAAAGGTTTCGCATAGTCCAGCATGTCCGATACCAGGTGATCAAGACGCTGAACTTCTTCCCGCATAATATTGCCTACTTCCTGCCGTTGATGATTCTGCCCACCTGAAAGGATTTCAACGGCCTGTCCAATGCTTTGCAGAGGATTACGAATCTCATGCGCCAGCATAGCGGCCATGCGTCCCATTGCCGCCAGTCTTTCCTGACCTGCCAGTTTTTGTTCAAGTTGACGAAAGTCCGTTATGTCTACCAGAGACAATAACCATTTGGCCTGTTCATTACCTTCCGGCATTTGTATGGCCATGACCAACAATATCCGCCCCTGTTTTTCATATTCGCATCGGCAAGCATGCCTGTTCCCATCTTCAAAAAAATGATGCAGTTGCACCGGCAACTGCATCACTCTGGACAAAAGCTGTCCCTGGATATCGCCACCTGCAGCCAGCATGGAACGAGCAGCCCGATTACAGTCTGATACATAACAAGCTTCATCCAGAACAAGCACCCCATCATGCATGGTCTCCATCACCTGTCCATGCAGTGCCTTCAGTTTGCGATGCATGCGGACAACCTGCGAGCCCTCCACGAGCAGCCATTGTTGGCGGCGCGCAATATAGCCCATGACGCCACCAACAAGCAGTAAAGCGGATACCTGCATCAAAACAGACAGAGACTCATTGACCGAAAGCACATGCTGACCATGCCATGCAGCTATGTAGACACTTCCCAGATAGCACCCGCTTGCAGCAAGAGCCACTGTAAGCGATAGCATCGCCTGCATCTGGGTTCCAGCCGCAATAATGAGCAGGCCGAACAGCAAAACAAAGGGGCTGGCCAGCCCATCCGTAACAAATACCAGCACCGATACCAAAAACATGTCACCCAGAAGCTGGAAGCCAATCTGTACACCCTGAGAAACATGTGTGTTCGTCAACTTCCATTGCACCATGAGCAAAAGGGCCTGAAGCAGTACTGCAGTTACCAGCATGCTGCGCTGCATTCTGGGTAAAGGATAAAAATAAAAGTAAGCGATGGTGAGCATTAGCAGTGCCGCAATAATGGCCCTGGCAATTAGCAGATGCTTTATCTGATCCCCGGCTTTACTGCTTATTTCTGATTGTAAACCGGAAGGCTTATCCGTGTCCTGTCCCATAAATCCGTTACCCCTCAAAGTCCCGGCCATGGGACAGGGCACTGACTGTTTCCGTCAGGTGAATCAATGAAGGACAAGTTTGGAGATCAGTCTGAATTTTCCACGAATAACCTGAATTAACCTGAACTATTCATGGATCGCTGTGATGATTGATTCGGGCCGCTGGCCCTCAGGGCTTCGCCCCGCCCTTGCGGGCGTCCAAATGGCCTTTGACTTTTTTGTACGTCGGGCCTTTGTTCGCAACGGACAGTGTGGCCCCGAAGCGGCCATTCCGAAGAAGAAGTGCGTAGCCATGCATATGGACGCCCGATCAGGTGAATTGCGGCAAGGTGAATTGCGCTTGCGCAAGAGAGGGCGCCCTGGGGTGTTGCGCAAGAAGGTATCCCCTGGGGGACGAGGGATTCGTTGCGAACAAAGGAACAAGCAAGGGCGAACAGTATTCATGAATAGTTCGGGTTAAACCACCGAAGCCATCTGGAAGATGGGCAAATACATCGAAATAACAAGCCCGCCAATCACGACGCCCAGAAAAGCCATGATAAGGGGTTCCATCAATGCCGTCATATTATCCACCGCGGTATCCACTTCTTCTTCATAGAAGTCCGCGATTTTGGCCAGCATATCCTCCAGGCTGCCCGTTTCCTCACCAATGCTGATCATTTGCGTCACCATCACGGGGAAAACGCCACTTTGCTCAAGTGGCATGGCCAGTGTCTGCCCTTGGCTGATCGATTCCTTGGCCGCAAGCACCGCTTCTTCGATAATCATGTTGCCCGCGGTTTCCGCCACGGTGTCCATCGCCTCGAGAATCGGCACACCTGCGGCGGCCAGCGTTGAAAATGTCCGGCAGAAACGTGCCACAGCCCCCTTGCGTAGAACATCACCCATGACGGGAAGATTCAGCAATAATTTATCAATCTGATAACGCCCCTGTGGCGTCTGGTAGAGATACCGCACACCGAAAACAAGGGCAATGGGAGCCCCCACCACCACATACCAGTATGTAACAAAAGCATCGGAGATCGCCATAGCGATTTTGGTTGGTCCGGGAAGATCCGCACCAAAACCCGCAAACATCTCTCCAAACACCGGAATCACAAAAATCATTAAAATCGACGTGACAATAAACGAAACCGTAATAATAGCTGCCGGATATACCATGGCCGATTTGATCTTGGCTTTAAGTGAGAGCGCCTTTTCCTTATAGGTGCAAAGCCTGAGAAGAATGGTATCCAGGATACCGCCTTGCTCACCGGCTTCAATCAGCGAACAGGTCAGGCGATCAAAGTCCTTGGGGAACTGGCGCATAGTTTCTCCCAAGGGGGTACCGCTTTCCAGCCCGGTGCGCACGTCTTTCAATAATTTTCCCATAGATTTTTTTTCTGTACCGCGCTCGGCCAGTTCAAAGCACTGAACCAGAGGAAGACCCGCATTGATCATAGTGGATAACTGGCGAAAAAACACCGTAATGTCCTTTTCCGTCACTTTTTCGGGAAAAAGAATAATTTCAGTCGGTTTTTTCTTGACCTTAACATCAACCATTCCCTGACGCCGCAAAGTAGCCACCGCAATATCACGGTTAGCTACCTCCATTTCACCGGAGCGTTCCTGGCCCGACCGCGTTTTCCCCTGCCAACGATAAATTGCCATTAGTCCGTCACCGTTACCCTTAAGCATTCCTCGAGAGAAACAACCCCTTCTTTCACCTTGGAGAGCGCCGCCATACGCAGCGTTTTGACTCCCTTACTGACTGCAATTTCGTTAATTTTATCCGCATTCTCTCCTGCATATACTGCATCCCGGATTTCCTGAAAAATCGGCATCACCTGATAAATACCCACACGACCTTTGTAACCCGTCCCATTGCATACGGGACACCCTTTCCCCTGTTTCGGATGAAAATCGCCGACTTCACTTTCAGGAACACCGGCATCGATCAGCGCTTCTGCTGGAACCTCAACTATCTCTGCACATTCCGCGCATGTGCGCCGGGCCAAGCGTTGTGCCGAAACAAGATTAACTGCGGATCCCACAAGAAAATTCTCCATGCCCATATTCACCAGACGATTCATGGTGGATGGCGCATCATTGGTATGCAGGGTTGCCAGCACCAGATGACCGGTCAGTGCCGCCTTGATACCAATAGCAGCCGTTTCGTGATCACGGATCTCACCAATCAGGATGATATCCGGATCCTGCCGCAGAAAAGAGCGCAAAGCACGGGGAAAATCAAGACCAATCTCCGGATGCACATTCACCTGGTTGATCCCCATGAAGTTAAACTCCACCGGATCTTCGGCCGTTGAGATATTCACACCCGGCTGGTTCAGCTCCGCCACGGCCGAATAAAGGCTCACCGTCTTGCCCGATCCCGTGGGGCCTGTCACCAGGATCATGCCATAGGGTTGATGAATCATCTCCTTGAACCAGCGCAATGATTGCTCTTCATAACCCAGCTTGGTCATATCCAGTTGCAGGCTGGAAGGATCAAGAAGACGCATCACGACTTTCTCTCCAAACAGGGTCGGCAGCACGGACACACGAAAATCCACCGTCTTTGCCCTGGATAAACGCAGCTTGATACGGCCATCCTGTGGCAAGCGCCGCTCTGAAATATCCAGCCGCGCCAGAATCTTGATACGGGATACAAGCGCATCGCGCAACTTCATGGGCGGCCGCATGATCTCATGTAGCACGCCATCAATTCGGTAACGCACCCGCAGCACTTTCTCGTAAGGCTCAAGATGAATATCCGATGCGCCGCGTTTGATCGCATCAAGCAAAACAAGATTCACCAGCTTGACAACCGGTGCCGCCTCCGTTTCCGTCGCCAACGTATGTTCATCCAGCTCATCCTCACTGGTATCCACAATTTCCATATCACTGGCGCCCATATCGGACATTAAATCGTCCAGATGCTCCTCGGCGGCGCCTACCTCATCCAGTTGTTGCAGCAGCTGACGCTCAGGAGCAATTACCACCTCAACTTGACAGCCGCTAATGAAGGCCATTTCGTCCAAAGCATTGATATCATAAGGGTCAGCCACAGCCAGCGTCAGTACATTCCCCGCCCGCTTGATTGGCATAGCCATATTCTTACGCATGATATCCATGGAAATTTTGGTAATATCCGATTCTACTTCAATCTTTTCCAGATCAACAATGGGACGGCCAAAACTCTTGGCGATAAATTTGGTGATTTCTTCTTCGGCAAACAGATTCTGCTTGACCAGCTGCGATACCAGCGTATCGCCATTGAGATTCATCTCACGAATAATATTATCCAGTTGTTCACGGGTAATTCGTTTCTGACGCAGCAGAATATCGCCCAGCCGTGTAGACTTCATACTGCATTCCCCCATCCTGGAAGGTCAGTGGATTCTCTCCCAAGCCTTGCTTCCAGCCAGCGCAGGGCAGGTACCCGCGCAGGTTCGATTTGATGCCAATAATAGAAGGACGCCACGCCTTGCGCCAGTAACATGGGTAGTCCATCAACCGCTTTATGCCCGGATTGTTCCGCCGCGCATACAAATGCAGTATTGCCATCCTGTGCATAAACCGCATCCAGCGCCACACCGTTCCCCGGGAGTTGAAACGGGAAACGTTCCGCCTTGTCCTTCAAACCAATACTGGTCGTATTCACCATCAGCACCGCCCTTTCACATGCTTCACCAACATCCTGCTGATTCCAGGCCACTGCTTCAACAGCCAATTCTGGCCAGGTTTCACTGGCGTACCCAATGAAGGTATGAAGCCGATCCTGCCCTCGATTACAAACACTGACTTTCGCAACCTTTTCCTGCGCCAGAGCATACAACACCGCCCGCGCGGTACCGCCCGCACCAAACAGAAACACTTCAGCCCCGCTGACATCAATCTCCATGCCGTGCAACACATCCTGGAAACCTTGCCAATCAGTATTGGTCCCCTGCCATCCGGCAGCATGGCGTCTGACCGTATTCACCGCACCAATACATTGCGCGGCTGCATCAGCCTCAACCATAGGCAACACTACCTCCTTATGGGGTACGGTCACATTGAACCCCTCAACGCCTGCGGCCCACAAGCCCTCTAACGCTCTGGCCACATCGCCCCTCCCGGTACGGAACGGCACATACACGGCATCCACTCCGCACTGCTCCAGAAATCGGTTCTGGAACAATGGCGACAACGAATGCGAGACCGGGTCGCCAATGATTCCAAACACCTTTGTTTTCCCGCTTATGTTCACTTCTGGACTAGCGTAGGGCCTGATATCACAGGTGTAAAGTGTCAGACGGTGGTCTTTGCATCACTCAACCGTAAC
>JAUZQZ010000118.1 GCA_030950745.1 Mariprofundaceae bacterium
ACTCTGGGTGGATGAGCGGCAATCCCACTTTGAGTCCATTTCCGGGGTGGAATGAGGTGCATGGTGGTTCCATGGACCGAAATTCCAGCTCGGAAATGGGCCGAAGTGGGGAAGCCGATTGCCGCTCATGAGTTTTGCAAGTGGCTCATATCACATATTAAAAGTAAAAAGGGGAACGCCCCCCCTGTTTCTATCCGGCAAATTGCTCTGCGGGTTACATGAAGTCAAATCACTGCAACTGAAACGCTAAGCCGCTAGGCTGCCGCACATGCCAAAAATTCTTTTTCATTTCGGGGAACTGTCGCTCAAGGGCAAGAACCGTTCTACTTTCGAGCGCCAGATGGCGCGCAATATCAAACGGGTCATCAAACCGATTCTGAAACCCGACGGATTCCACCGTGAATACGGACGTATGCTGGCCGATGTGGAAAGCATTTCCGATGGCTTGCTGGAGCATCTGGCACTGATTCCCGGAATCCGCAATTTCTCCGTGGTACATGAGGCCGAACTTTCGCTGGAAACCATACAGCAAACCGCCAAACAGGCAGTGCTTGCGGCTTATGGCGAGGATGTGAGCGGCAGGCCGTTCCGCGTGACTGCCAAGCGTGGCAACAAGCAGTTCCCCATCGCTTCCCCCGAACTGAATTTCGAGATTGGCGGCTACCTCAAAACACAACTGAATCTGGCCGTCAATCTCGATCATCCGGACATTGATGTGCGCATCGAAATCGGTCGTGACGCCGCCTATATTTACACACGCAAAATTTCCGGTATTGGCGGTTTGCCGGTCGGTTCTTCTGGCAAGGGTGTGGTGCTGTTTTCCGGTGGCATTGATTCACCGGTAGCGGCATACACGATGATGAAACGCGGCATGAACGTGGTGTTGGTGCACTGCTACAACAGCACCATCAACCGCGATTTCGCTAAAATCAGGAATTTGGCGGCGCAACTCTCCCGCTATCAGGGACATGTGAAACTGTTTCTCATCGATCTGGAGGAATTCCAGCGACATGCAATTGCGACGGTTCCAGCCGATTACCGCATGATTATCTATAAGCGGCAGATGATCCGCGAAGCGGCAAAAATTGCCCACAACATGCATGCGCAAGGCCTGGTCACCGGTGACTCACTGGGTCAGGTGGCAAGCCAGACGCTGGCCAACATTCAGGCCATCTACGATGCCGCCGACTTGCCGTTGCTGTCGCCACTGATTGGCTTCGACAAGGAGGAAATCATTGCACTGGCCCGCCGCATCGGCACCTTCGATATCTCCATCGAGGAATACTGCGACATCTGTTCTTTCCTCATCGCCAAACATCCACAAACGCACGGCAAGCGTAGCACCGTCGCGTATCTGGAAGCGCAACTGCCCATTGCCGCATTGACCAGTCCGGTCACAACCATCATGTTTGACGGAGGTAAAGAAAATGGTTAAACGAATCGAAAAAACGGACGCCGAATGGAACGAACAATTAACGCCGGAACAATTCCGGGTTTGCCGCAAGAAGAATACGGAACCGGCATTCACCGGTGAATACCATAATTGCCATGATGCCGGGACATATGCCTGCGTCTGCTGCGGTCATACCCTCTTTTCAAGTGATGACAAATTCGATTCAGGCACCGGCTGGCCCAGCTTTGCCCGCCCGATTCGTGAAGATGCCGTTGCCTGTCAAACCGATATTTGCCTGCTCATGCGCCGCACCGAGGTGTTGTGCGCCGCCTGCGATGCGCACCTCGGCCATGTTTTCGACGATGGCCCCAAACCCGCCGGTAAACGCTATTGCATCAATTCCATTTCACTGTCATTTAACCCCTCCAAATAACCACCATTTCCGATTGGATGCACTCTCGTTAGAGTTCATCCGACAAAGTGAGGATATGTATGGCACAAGATAAGCTTTGGGGCGGGCGCTTTGATGCGCCCACCGACAAATTCGTAGAAGAATTCAACGCATCGGTTGATGTGGATGCACGCATGTATCGTGAGGATATTGCCGCATCCCGCGCGCATGCCAAAATGCTAGGACGGCAAGACATTCTTGCCGACGATGATGTAAAACAAATCCTGCAAGGATTGAACGACATCGAAGCTGAAATTGAATGCGGCGAGATGCAGTTCACCGTAGCACTTGAAGATGTACATATGAACATTGAGTCAAGGCTGACGGACGCGATTGGCGATGCGGGCAAGCGGTTGCATACGGCCAGAAGCCGCAACGATCAGGTGGCAACTGATATACGGTTATATCTGCGGCGGCGGGTGAATGAACTGTTGACCCGTATTCATTCGCTACAACGCGTACTGGTGACGCTGGCGCATGAACATGCGGACACCATCATGCCCGGATTCACTCATTTGCAGACGGCGCAGCCGGTAACCTTTGGTCACCACCTGCTGGCTTATGTGGAAATGCTGGATCGTGATACCGGACGCTTGCTGGATGCACGCCAGCGCATGAACCATTGCCCTTTGGGTGCTGCGGCGCTGGCGGGAACGACATTCCCGATTGACCGCCATTTTACGGCGGCAGAACTGAGCTTTAATGGCCCGTGCCGCAATTCACTGGATGCGGTATCCGACCGTGATTTTGTCATGGAATTGCTCTCGGCCTGTTCAATTTGCGCCATACACCTTTCACGATTCTCCGAGGAACTGATTTTGTGGATGAGTGCCCAGTTCCGGTTTGTTGAACTTTCGGACGCTTTTTGCACAGGCTCTTCCATCATGCCGCAAAAGAAGAATCCGGACATGCCGGAACTGGTGCGTGGCAAGGCTGGCCGCATTATCGGTGGACTGGTAGCAATGCTGGTAACGGTGAAATCATTACCGCTGGCCTACAACAAGGATATGCAGGAAGACAAATTTGCGATATTCGATGCCTTTGATCAACTGGAGGGTTGCCTGCGCATCTTCGTCGATATGTTGCCGGGCATGGCAGTGAATAAGGAGACCATGCGCAAGGCGGCAGCAACAGGATATTCCACGGCAACCGATCTGGCCGATGCGCTCGTTCGGGCGGAGGTGCCATTTCGTGAAGCACATGCGATTGTGGGCAAGGCAGTCGCACATTGCATTGATGCAGACATACAATTGCATGAAATGGATATATCCACCTGTACCGCTATTGATGTACGCCTGACGGCAGATTTGGTTCGTACTCTGTCGGTGGAATCCAGCGTAGCCGCACGCAATCATGTGGGTGGCACCGCGCCCGTACAGGTGCGTGAACAGTGTGCGCAATGGAAAACACAACTGGAGAATGCTGATGCGTAAGACGCTTATTCTATTCATGATAACCGGTATTTTGCTCAGCGCCTGCGGTCGCAAGGAAATGCCGCAGGTGGATACCGGCAAGCCACCACATATCGAAGCATTAAAGCATGACATGGCCGGTAACAGTTTGCGTTTAACCTTTGCCTTACTCGGAGGCACTGGCCCTGTCGGTTATCATATTGACCGGGCCGAAATTGATCCACATTGCAATTGTCCGGCCTTCTGGCAACGTTTTTTCAATCAGCCTGCTATTCGCGGCCAGAAAGGAAAAGTGCTGTCGCGCACGATTAACCTACAAACGTATAAGCGTGCATTTTCCTTCCGTATACGCGCCGTAGACTCTGCCGGCAACCTGGGCGTATGGAGCAAGCCCATCCGGGTCCGCGCCGAAAAGATGATGGAATGAAACACGCGCAACCGCGCCTGGACTCTTTGGGCGCCTATCCGTTTGAGCGGTTGAAGGCATTGCTTGCGGACGTGCAGGTAAATCCGGATTTAGCACATATTGATGCCGGGGCAGGTGAGCCAAGGCTGCCGCTACCCGGTTTTGTACGGGAAACGCTGGATGCGCATATAAGCGGCTTTTCCAGATACCCGCCAAGCCGGGGCATACTGGCATTGCGCGAAGCCATCGCCGCATGGCTGATGCGGCGATATGGTCTTGTATCTATCAATCCCGATACGCAGGTCTTAACCGCCAATGGCACGCGCGAAGCGCTGTTTACCGTAGCGCACGCCTTGGTAAACCCCGATTTCTTTCATCGAAAACCCTTTGAAAAACCATTTGTATTGATGCCCAATCCGATGTACCAGATTTATCTGGGTGCGGCAGTCACAGCCGGTGCCCAGCCTTATTTCATGCCATGCACGCCGGAAACAGGCTACGCCCCCGATCTGAATGCCGTGCCGCAAGATGTGTGGCAACGCACGGCATTTGTTTATGTTTGTTCACCATCGAACCCGACCTGCTGGGTCGCCGATACAGCTTATTATAAACAACTGCTGACACTGGCCGATACGCATGATTTTTATATCGTTGCCGATGAGTGCTATTCGGAAATTTATCAGGACATGCCGCCTGCCGGGCTGCTTGAAGTATGCCAGCAATCGGGGAATAAAGATTTTTCGCGCTGTCTGGTCATGAATTCCCTGTCCAAACGTTCGGCGCTGCCCGGCATGCGTTCGGGCTTTATTGCCGGGGATACACAGCTTATTGCCCGATTTGCCAAGTTGCGCAGCTACACAGGTTCGGCCACACCATTGCCGCTACAACATATTGCTGCCGCTGCATGGTCAGACGAAACGCATGTAGAGCAGCAGCGACATATCTATCGCCAAAGCCTGCGGATGTTTTTTGAAGCCTACGGAGAAGGTGAACCGCCTGTCGGCTCATTCTTCGCCTGGCTGCCCGTGAGTGATGGTGAAGCCTTTGCCGCAGCAGCATTCGAGCAGCAAACCGTTACGGTACTGCCCGGCTCGTATCTTTCCGCCGACGATGCCGATGGCTGCAACCCAGGCGCCGGGTATATACGTGCCGCCCTTGTGGATGGCCCGGAAAAAGCCGCCGAGCTTGCCAGACGGCTGAAAAACGTCAGATTTTAGACATGGACATTCCGCAGCATATCGAGGCTGAGATCAGATCACGGGCTGGCAATGGCGGCACGCTGAACTGCTATATCTACGATGTTTCGGCCATGCACAAAAAAATTGAACAACTGAAGCGGATCATGCCGCAGGGTGTGGAAATATTCTATGCCATGAAAGCCAACCCGCACCCGGCATTTCTCGCTACGGCGTACGAAGCCAGTGCAGAGGGCATTGAAATCGCCAGCCTGGGTGAGGCAGAGAGAGCGATTGGTGCGGGCTTTGCTGCATCACAACTCATTTACACCGGTCCCGGAAAATCACCGGAGGAATTACGCTGGAGTGTGAAACACGGCATACGCACGATCCATATTGAGTCACTGACCGAAGCGTACCGGCTTGAACACATATGTGCCGAACTGGATAACACCCAGGACATCTTGCTGCGTATCAATACCAATTTCGCCATTCACGAGGCACAAACGACATTTTCCGGTGGTAGCAAGAAGTTTGGCATTGATGAGGAAAAACTGGATGCCGCGCTGCCACAGATGCTGGCACTTCCGCATTTGAATTTCCGTGGACTGCATGTGTATGCGGCATCCGGGGTACTCAACGTGGATGATCTGATTAAAAACTGTGAGCTGGTATTCGGTATGGCGCAAAAGATCGAGGCACAGTATCCGGATGTCGCCTGCGATATCATTGATTTCGGCGGTGGTTTCGGCGTGGATTATCTGGAAACGGGAAGTGATTTCGATCCAGTGGCCTATGCCGAAGGCTTGGAGGCGTTGATCAATAATTATGGCTTTGCCGACCGCACGTTTTTTCTCGAGCTGGGGCGGTATCTTACGGCCGATTCCGGCTGGTTCTGCACCGAAATTCTCGATATCAAGGAAAGTCGTGGCAAAAAACAAGTGATCTGTGCCGGCGGCATCAACCATTTCCGCCGACCAGCGGCGTTGGCCATCAACCATCCGCTGTCAATCATACATATGGATCGGCCCAAATTGTTCGACGGCCAGGAATCAGTGCGTGATGAATCAGTATATTTCGGTGGCCCGCTGTGTACCGGCGCGGATAAATTAGCCAATGATGTTTATGTTGAGCAGGCCGACATCGGCGATATTGCCGTATTCGGCTATGCGGGGGCGTACGGTTTAAGCATGTCCAACATCGAATTTTTAAGCCATACACGTCCGGACGAAGTGCTTGTCGACTAAACCCCTGCCCCGTACTATTTTTTACGCTAAGCTGCGTGGTATGGAATATTTAGGAGGAGGAATATGAATCACCTACAAAAGATCATCGAAAATGCATGGGACAGCCGTGACCAGTGGTCGGCGCGGGACGTAGATGCCGAATTGCGCGAGGGCGTTGAGCATACCATCCAGTTACTGGACGATGGTGGCGTGCGTGTGGCGGAAAAAGATGATGATGGCAACTGGGTGACGCATGAATGGTTGAAGAAGGCAGTCTTACTGTATTTTAAGCTGCATGATAATCAACTCATCAGTGGCGCTGTCTCCAATTATTACGACAAGGTGCCACTGAAATTTGCCAACTGGGGCGAGAATATGTTTCGTAGTGCGGGCATTCGCGTTGTGCCGCCGGCAACAGTGCGCAAAGGTGCCTACATCGCACCGAAAGCCGTGCTGATGCCAAGCTATGTGAACATTGGTGCTTATGTGGATGAGGGAACGATGGTCGATACCTGGTCGACGGTGGGTTCCTGCGCCCAGATTGGCAAGAACTGCCATCTCTCCGGTGGCGTCGGTATTGGCGGTGTACTGGAACCTCTTCAGGCCACTCCGACCATCATTGAGGATAATTGCTTTATCGGCGCGCGTGCTGAGGTGGCCGAAGGTGTCATTGTTCGCGAAGGCGCTGTATTGTCGATGGGGGTGTATATTGGCAAATCTACGCGCATCTACAACCGTGCCACGGATGAAGTACTGTATGGTGAAGTGCCTCCATATTCCGTGGTCGTTTCCGGCTCCATGCCGGGAAAATCCGGTGGACCAAATCTGTATTGTGCCGTCATTGTTAAGCAGGTGGATGAAAAAACTCGCTCCAAAACAGGCATTACAGAATTGCTTCGTGAGTTTTGATGCTTTCACACCCTTGCCGAACTGTAATATTCCGGTCCATAATAGGACTCATCCCCAAATGACGGGGATGTTCCCGTCCATGCCTGTGCATCGCGGTCAACAGGCATTGGAAGGTGGGACACAATGCCTCTGTCGTTACCGCTTTAAGTGTGGAAAAAGTTGGAGCCATAACGGATGCCAAAGGAAATTGGATTGAAAAATGTAAAGGTTGCCATTGCAGGCGTGGGTAACTGTGCCAGCGCGCTGGTGCAGGGCATCCATTTCTACACACCGGAGAAGCGGGAATCCGCAATTGGACTGATGCACTGGGAAATCGGCGGCTATGCACCCCACCATCTGAAAATCGTCGCAGCTTTTGATATTGACCGACGTAAGGTGGGACGCGACGTACATGAAGCTATTTTCGCAGCCCCCAATTGCACCACTGTGTTTTGCAACGGCTTGCCGTCCGGTGGAACGGTCGTGCGCATGGGCAAGGTGCTGGATGGCGTTTCCGAGCACATGGCCCAATATCCTGACGAAAACACATTCATGGTTGCCGATGCGCCCGAAGCAAGCAAAGACGATATTGTACAGGCTCTCAAAGAAAGTGGCGCCGATGTGCTGATCAACTATATGCCCGTTGGCTCCGAGCAGGCCACACGGCTTTATGCCGAATGCGCGCTGGATGCAGGCGTGGCCTTTGTCAATTGCATGCCGGCATTTATTGCCAGCGATCCCGAATGGGCTAAGCGCTTTGCCGCTGCGGGTTTGCCCATTATCGGCGATGATATTAAATCTCAGCTTGGCGCAACCATTACCCACCGCATGCTGACCAGCCTGTTCGCCAGACGTGGCATTAAAATTGACCGCACCTATCAGTTAAACACAGGCGGCAATACGGATTTCCTCAATATGCTGAATCGCACGCGGCTGGCTTCCAAGAAGGAATCCAAGACGGAAGCGGTACAATCGATTCTGCCCGAAAGACTGAATGACCAGAACATCCACATCGGCCCCAGTGATTATGTGCCATGGCAAAAGGACAATAAAGTCGCCTTTATCCGCATGGAGGGACGCATGTTCGGCGATGTGCCCATGCATCTGGAGATGCGCCTTTCCGTGGAGGATTCCCCGAATTCGGCAGGTGTCGTGATCGACGCCGTTCGCTGTTGCAAACTGGCTCGTGACCGTAATCTGGCTGGTATCGTGGAGGGTCCATCCGCCTTCTTCATGAAACATCCGCCGAAACAATACGGGGACGAGATTGCATGGCGCATGACCGAAGCATTTATCGCCGGAGATCAGGCTGCGAACACCCCCGCTGATTCTGATGATGCAGAACCGGAGACCTTTGCCGCTCGCCTCTAGCTTTCATTATTCATGAATCAGGCACCGAAGACTAACACGGCTGTCATTCTGGCGGCCGGAGAAGGTGGTCGTTTCGCGAACCGGGAAGACCCCAAACCCCTGATCCCTCTGCTCGGGATTCCTTTGCTGGAACGTAGCGTTCACACCCTGATAGCTGCTGGAATTCGGCACATTGTGCTTGTCTGTGGTTACCGGGCAAACGAAATCACAACATTTGCAGACGATCTGGCGCGTCGACTTGATGTCGATATACATATCATTCGCCATAAGGGCTGGAGGGAAGGTAACGGAAGTTCAACTCTGGCTGCAAAATCAGCTGTGAACGACCCTTTTCTACTGGTCATGTGCGACCATGTATTCGATCCGGAGATGCTGCGCCGCCTGATACAAGCCACTCCGCCCGATGACGGATTAATATTGGCAGTGGATGGTAATCTTGATAATCCGCTGGTAGACATGGAAGACGTGACCCGCGTACGGCGCAAAGACTGTTATATTGCAGCCATCGGAAAGGGAATAGATGTGTTCGATGCTTTTGATACGGGTGCCTTCCTCTGCACCCGCGGCCTGTTTACGGCCCTGTCCGATGCCATAGCGGCACAGGAGGGTTCGTTAAGTGCGGCAGTGATGCGGCTGACGGCAGAGAGCAAGGCTGTAACCCTCGATGTGAGTGGTGCATTCTGGATTGATGTGGATGACGAAACAGCATTGAACCGTGCGGAAGGAACTTTGCCTAGAAAGCTAAGAGAGTCAGCAATAACGTAAACGCCTGACGATAAATACCAGAATGCTGACTTTCCCGGGAGCCAGCAATATTGAGTGTTTTCACCTGGTGTTCAGACATCCAGCATCGAAAGGCCTCCTGGTCGGGCTTTGCCCCAAGCAGATCGATAAAATAAAATGGTTTGTCCGCTGCCTTGGCAAACTGCACTGTCATGGCCGTGCCACCTGAAGGCTTGCCGCGGCACAGAATCAGCGTCGCTCCGGAATTACGCACATTCCACTCCGTCCGCTGGATATAATCCCGACCCGGTGTTTCTTTAAGCGGATAGAAATCAGGAACCGTGCCATCCTCAGCCCTGCGCCCCCTGGGACACCAGCCGCCGCAGTTTAGACCAAGCGAAAGTGCTGCATCCAGCGCAGCCCGGTCCACGCCGGTTTGACCACCGGAAATAATCGTTTCAGGTAATGGCGTTTCAGGCAATGCGGGCGACACCCGTTTCAATTTCACCGTTGACATGCAATGTCAGGTGGCGATAGCCCGGCTTCTGATGATCTTGCGCAAAATCACCTTCATTCGGCATGAACTGAATACAGGTGGATGGCGTCCCCATGAGATGCACACCCTTTCTTTGCATTTCAAACACCTGATGAATATGACCAAAAATAACGCCCCGAACCTGGGGATGACGATCCAATACATCAAAGAATTCTTCAACATTAACGAGGCCAATGGCATCCAGCCAGCGGCTGCCAACAACCACGGGGGGATGGTGCAATGCAACCAGCGCCGGGTAATTCGGCCAGTTTTGCAGCATCTCGTCGAGAAAAGCCAACTCATCCACAACAAGAAACCCGCCTTCTTCACCGTGCATGGCGGTATTGAGCATAATAATGTTCCATCCATTGAGTTGCTGGCACCGCTCATTGCTGATACGCCCACTCGGAAACTCCTGTTGCATAACGGACACAACATCGTGGTTGCCGGGCAGGAACATGACCGGCGCAGCCAGGTCAGCCAAAATACCACCACACTGCTGATAGGAGGCGGCTGACCCGTCATGTGAGACATCTCCCGTCACCAGCACCAGATCAGGCGCCGGATACCTCCGGCGGCAATCCCGCACTACCGCACTCAGGCTGTTCAGGGTATTTACTCCCTTTAGCGTTTCCTGCGGATCAGCAAACAGATGGAAGTCGGTTATCTGTATGATATGCAGCATCACGAATGTCCGTGGTATCGGCAAACGCCGGAGTCAGGCGAACCCGGGAAGGATGTCGGCGGAAAACACGGGGCCATCCACGCATACGCGGCGGTAATGCTCGCCGTCCTCTTCCAGTGTTTTGACCACACAGCCGGCGCAGCCACCAATGCCGCAAGCCATGTATTCTTCCAGCGATAGTTGTGTTGAAAGATTAAGTTCCCGACCCAGTCTGGCAACGGCATGCAGCATGGGGTGCGGCCCGCAGGCCAGGAGGATGCAACGACTCCGCTCCGCTTCACCCAGCGCCATGAGATAATCCCTGGCAAGGTCAGGCACATACCCTTCGTAGCAACCATAAAGCTCTGCATTGGATGCAAGGCGGGATGGAATGCCACGCTCCTCCAGTGAAGCGATACCCAGAATGGTATTACCACCAATGCCGGGCAGCAAAAATTGTGAGGGTTTCAGTGCAAACGGAAACTCAACCTCCGAGCCGGCAAAAACTGCCGTATCCGCCTGGCCGTTCAATGCGTCCGCAGCAAAAATCATCGGCGGAATACCGACGCCACCACCAATCATCACATAGCGCCGTGCCGTATCACTCAAATCAAACGGTCTGCCGATGGGGCCGAGCAGGGGCAAAATTTCACCCACTGCCCGGTCGCGCAATTCCCTCGTGCCGTCACCAACCACCTTGACCAGCAGGTCAACCGTTCCTTTCCCCGGGTGAGTCAGCATGATAGAAATTGGGCGGCGAAGAGATCGATCCGGTGAAACACGGATGTGAATAAACTGCCCCGGCTTGGCGTGTTGAGCGGTTTTCGGTGCTTTGAGTCTCAGGATGAACTGATCGCCGGGGTAATGAATATTGGCAATAACCTCAGCTTGTTCTTCAAAAATCATATTTCGAAATGATTCATGCATGAATGGTTCCATGCTCGAAAACGATTCTTCCTCCCTTGATGGTATGTGTCACTTTCCCAGTCATTGCCTTATCGTGCCACGGTGTATTTTTCGATTTGGAGAACAGTTTGTTACGGTCAAGCCTCCATGTGGCCTCCGGGTCAAAGATGCAAACATCGGCAACGGCATCATGGGACAGGGTTCCGGTATCCAGATTCAGCAATTTCGCTGGATTGCTCGTCATTTTTGCAAGCAGGTCAGGCAGCGACAACATGCCGTCACGCACCAGTCCCAATGAGACCGGCAGCATCGTTTCCAGACCCACAATACCGAAGGCAGCGCAGGAAAGTCCACAGCGCTTATCATCTTCATGATGCGGCGCATGGTCGGTGGCAATGATCTCAATCGTGCCATCGCTTAAACCCTCAATGACTGCCTGCCGGTCTTCTTCAGTACGCAGTGGCGGGTTCATCTTGGCATCGGTGTTGAATCCGAGCACTTCCTCCTCGGTCAGTGCAAAATGATGCGGCGCAGCCTCAGCCGATATCTTTAGCCCCTCGTTTCTGGCCCGGCGAACCAGTTCCACCGCGCCCTTCGAAGAGATGTGCGCAACGTGATAACGCGCATCGACCAGTCGCGTCAGCATAATGTCGCGCGCCACCATATCGTCCTCGCCCTCGGCAGGCATGCCTTCTACGCCCAGTTGCGTGGAAATCCAGCCTTCGTTGACGCACCCGTCCTGTGTCAGTTGCAGATCCTCCGCATGCTGAATAATGAGGAATCCGAAGCTGGACGCATATTCAAGTGCCTTGCGCATGATGCCACCATGCCAAACCGGCATGCCGTCATCGGAAAAGGCGACGGCCCCGGCATGCGCCAGTTCGCGCATTTCAGTCAGTTCCTTGCCGTCGAGATTCTTCGTCACCGCAGCAATGGGATGCACATTGCAAAGTCCAATCTCGCCTGCCCGTTCGATGACTTGCCGGATCACACCGGCATGATCCAGCCGTGGTGTGGTATTCGGCATACAGCACATGCTGGTAACACCACCCGCGACTGCCGCCTTTGAGCCGGACTCAACATCCTCTTTCCATTCCTGTCCCGGCTCACGCAAATGCACATGCATGTCCACCAGTCCCGGACAGACGATAAGCCCACTGGCATCGATTTCCGTACCTGCCTTGTGCTTCCCTTCGCCGACAGCGGCAATGCATCCGTCTTTAATCATAACGTTGGCAATACCATCCAGCCCGTTGGCCGGATCGATAACGCGTCCGCCGTGGATCAACACATCCATCATAACAGCTTCCCCTGCGCCTTCATGGCAGCTTCGGCCTGTTCGCGTTTTCTGCTGCGCCGTACAGGTTCCGTTTGGCCGCCGCCACACAGCGCCGTCAGCACAGCCATGCGCACCGCAACCCCGCATTCCACCTGATCAAGGATATGGCTTCTGGCCGAATCCGCGACATCCGACGTGATTTCCACACCCCGGTTCATCGGCCCCGGATGCATGACTACACAATCCTTACCCGCCATGTCCAGTCGGCGGCGATTAAGTCCATAAGCTTCATGGTATTCCCGGATAGAGGGAAAACAGCAGCTTGATGTCATCCGTTCGGTCTGCATCCGCAGCATGTAGAGCACATCGGAACCGGGGATCGCTGCATCGAAGTCGTGGTACACCTCGCAACCAAAACGTTCGATAGCGAGCGGTAGCAGTGTTTTCGGTGCAACAACGCGCACGGAATATCCCAGTTTTTGTGCTGCCAGCAAGTGGGATCGTGCCACGCGGGAATGCGCGATATCGCCCACAATTGTTATAACTTTGCCCTGCGGCGAATCCCATGTCTGTTTCAATGTCAGTAAATCGGTCAAAATTTGGGTTGGATGTTCGTGGGCTCCATCGCCGGCATTCACGATGGACGTATCAGGCAGGTAATCGGCGAGGAACTCGCAAGTTCCGGCAATAGCATGGCGGATAACCAGCACGTGCGGCTGCATGGCCGCCAGCGTTTCACCCGTATCCAGCAATGATTCGCCTTTCTTTGTCGCGGATGTTGAAGCGGAAATATTAATCACATCAGCAGACAATCGCTTCCCGGCCAGTTCAAAGCTGGTGCGGGTCCGTGTTGAATTTTCAAAGAAGAGATTAATGATAGTTTTACCGCGCAGTGTCGGTGCCTTTTTAACGGAACGGCGGGATAGCTCTACAAAAGATGCTCCGAGATTCACCAGGTATTCAATCTGCTCGCGCGACAGTTGTGCGATACCAAACAGGTGCTTCATGCCACCACCTCGTGCTGTTCAATGTGCCAGTCTCCATTCGTCACCAGCTTCACCGAATCATTGACGCCTGCCTCACAGAATAAACCGGTACAGTCAGCGGCAATGGGCAATTCGCGCCCACCCCGATCAACCAGCACGGCCAGATGAATACTGGCAGGACGTCCGTAGTCAAAAATTTCACCGAGTGCTGCACGGATGGTGCGGCCCGTGTACAGCACATCATCCACCAGCCAGATGTTCTTGCCCGAGACATCGAACGGCAAATGGCTTGGGCGCACCTCGGGATTCGGCCCTATGGTGTCCAGATCATCCCGGTAAAAACTGATGTCCAGATTGCCTCGCTCAACATGGCAACCGCTGGATTCAAGACGTTGCTGCAAGGTATCGGCAACCCGTGCTCCACCTTGCTGGATGCCAATCATATACACTTCATTTGACCGGAGTGCGCGGACCATGGTGTCCAGAGCCTGCTCAACAGTTTTGCTGTCAAAGATCGTCTCGCTCATTCTTTTATTTCCGGATGTGCCGACACAAAATCCTCAAGGATGACGGCTGCTGCTGTCTGGTCGATCTTTGCACGCACCTTCTTCTCACTCAGTCCCTGAGCAAACAGGCGTTCTCTGGCCGTCCATGAGGACAGGCGTTCATCCTGGAACACAACGGGCAAATCAGTCTGCACCGCCAGTTCGTTTGCGGCAGCACGGCAATCGGCAGCCTGCTCACCTTCCGTTCCATCCATATTTTTAGGCAGACCCGCAACAATCCCCCGGCAGCCATATTCCCGAACCAGTTTCAATACCTGGCCTGGCCATCCGTTATCCTTGCGGTGCAGGCAGGCAATGCCACGGGCTGAAATCCCCAGACGGCCACAAACGGCAACACCGATGCGCTTGCCGCCAATATCCAGAGCCAATAATGGAAGTACCAGAGAAGAAGTCTGCGTAGATAAATTAGTAGTTGAGCAGGATTTGGCTGTCATTAAAACCGAGACTCTGCAACGTTTCATGGCATGCGTCCACCATTGCGTTCATTCCTGCCAGACAGGCAACTGCATTTTCCCCGACAGGTGCATCGGCTTTGAGCATGTCCTGTACATACCCGATGGGGCCATCCCATACATCGCTGCCTGTCTTTACGGATACGCTGACTTCAATATTGTGCTCGGCCAACGATTCCAGTTCATCCGTCAGCAAGCGGTGGCAGGGGGTAAGAAATCCGGCATAAATGGCAATGTCTCCATAGTCATCACGGTGGGAAAGCATATCACGCCAGACGCTGCGCAATGGGGCAATACCTGTACCCACACCGATGAGATATACATTACACCCGTGGAACGGGGATAAATCAAACCCCTTGCCCATAGGCCCGTCCACCTCGACTGAAGCACCGGGTTCCAGTTGAGCCAACAGGTTTGCAATACCGGGCCGTTCCTTGATCACAAATTCATAGTAATCCGTACAGCCAGGCTCTGATGCAATGGCAAAATAACTCGGCATGGGCTCTTTCAGTCCGGGAAGCCCCAGGCGGGCAACCTTGCCAGCCATGAATGGCTCAAGGGCATTGCCTTGCATGGGTTCAAGCTCGAGCTTCACCACCACTTCATCGCACTCGGGGCTGCTTAAGCGAACCGAGTCTTTAACGCGCATCATATATGGGGAAGAATGCTGCAAATTCACTCACCTCTTGGTCTTATCCTTGAATTAATAACTTCACACGAAGCCATTATACTTGTCGTAAGATAAAGAAGTGACATTGCACCGGAGAGTGGAAAAAGATGCAAGAAAGGATTTCATCACCAAATATCTGGCTGGAGTTGCGATTGCCTGTGGCAAGTATAAAGGCCACTGTATTTGAACGGCTGTGCGACAGCATGGATGCGGCGGGCACAGCCCTGCAAACAGATACAAAAACAGGATATGCCGAACATGTGGCATGGTTTACTGCCGGAGACAACCCACAAAAGATGCGTACTTCAATCGTCGTGGCGGCCATGCTGTCTGGTGTACCACAAGTGAATATTTGCCTCAATGCTCTGGGAGACGACTGGGAAACCGCATGGCAAAAGGACTGGAAAGCCATACCAATTGGCAAGCGTCTGTGGATTCGCCCTTCATTCTGTGAACCACCTGTGGATGATCGCCTGGACATCGTACTCAATCCCGGCATGGCCTTCGGCACCGGATCACACGCCACCACGCAACTATGTCTGGAAGCAATTGAACGCATTTGCAAAAAGAATATGCCGGAAATGATGCTTGATATGGGCGCGGGCTCCGGGCTTCTGGCCATTGCCGCCGCAAAACTGGGTATCAAACATGTGCTGGCAATGGATAACGATCCGGATGCTGTAGATGCCTGCCACAAAAACGCAGCCATCAACAACGTATCCATTCTAAGCCAATGGGGAGACAAGCCTCCGAACCGGAAATGTGACCTCGTCGTCGCCAACATCCTCGCGGGACCATTGATGGATATGGCCCCGCAACTGGCCGC
This sequence comes from Mariprofundaceae bacterium, assembly GCA_030950745.1. GTDB lineage: Bacteria > Pseudomonadota > Zetaproteobacteria > Mariprofundales > Mariprofundaceae > JAUZQZ01. Next base: position 15,930 of record JAUZQZ010000118.1, read on the forward strand.
TTGCACCCGTGGCACACTCATCCTGTCCGGCGTGCTGACTACGCAGGTCGAAGATATTTGCCGGAGGTATGAGGCCGAAGGGTTAAAGAGCATCCGCCCCGTTGATACTCAAGGTGAATGGGCGGCGATTGAGATGGTGTGGGCAATGTAATACTCAACAGAATTGATGTGGCTGCTCAGATTGAGCCTGATTACCTAACTAATTATGGCATCAAATGTGGCAATACAGCAGGAGGAACCAGTTCCGAAACATCTCCACCCATACCGGAGATTTCCCGGATAAAGCGCGAGGAAACAAAGGTGTAGTCCTCACGCGCCATAACAAACACGGTTTCGATCCGCTCGTCCAGTCTGCGGTTCATCGTTGCCATCTGGAATTCATACTCAAAATCTGAAGCCGCACGCAAGCCTCGCAGGATGGCATTGGCATGTTGATCGTGTGCCAATTCTACCAGCAGGCCCGAAAAGGATACGACCTCTATACGAGCTTTCCCGGTAAACGTTTCACGCACCATGGCAAGACGGGTATCCAGATCAAACATCGGCTGCTTGTTTGGATTGGCTGCCACGCCAATAACCACGCGGTCAAACAGCTTCAGTCCGCGATGGACCACATCCACATGGCCGAGTGTAATGGGGTCAAAGGTTCCGGGATAAATTGCAGTACGTTTCACGCCGCCTCCGGTTCAAGAAAGTAAAGACAGGTGTCACCATAGCGCCGCAACTGTGCCTGCGTCCAGCCTGACGGCCACAGAAGGTCAACACGGGCCGATTCTTCAATCACCAGTTGCCTACAGGAAATGTGGGCATCATCCAGCCAACACGGAATGTACTCGCTAATTCCCTGTGCATAAGGTGGATCGGCAAAAACAAGATCGAAGTGCCGCCCGGCAAGACGGGGAAGCGTCCCCTGCACGTCACCATGCAACAATTGCCATTCGTCCTGTATTTCCCAGTTGCCCCGGATATTTTGCAAGTGTGTAAAGATGCGCCTGTTTTTCTCCACTGAAGTTATCGCTACCGCACCGCGTGACAGAGCCTCCAGTGCCATCAACCCGGAGCCGGAGAATAAGTCCAGCACACATGCACCTTCGATATTTCCCAAAATATTGAACAGAGCCTGCCGTACTTTTGATGGCGTGGGTCGAACACCTGCATGTTTGGGAATCGGTAGATTGCGGCCGCGAAACCGGCCTGCGGTGATACGCATGGATTAGGGCCTGTTAATACTAATTACAGCAGAGGATTACCATTTGCGCACAAACGATTCCAGACGTTTATCCAACACCTTCAAGGGATCGGTGTCTCCTGGCACGATGGCATCGACCGTGAACCCGATATCGACACCAATACGTTGCTCCGTTTCCGGCCAGACCAGTCCCACCTTCCAGCCGCCGCGCAAAGCCTCGGCCCATGCTCTGGCGGAACCCTCACCCTGTTCAGGCATTAAAATAGCGAAACGTCCCTGATCCATATCGGCACACAAGTCAAAGCTCCGAAGTTGCTGGCGTATGGTGCGCCCGCTTTCCATTACAGCACCCTGCGCAAACCAGTCTGCCTGTCCGCGTACCAGGGAAACGTAGTTGCCAATGTCTACCATGACCAGACTCAACGACCTGACATTATCCCGGCAACGTTCGGTTTCCAATGCCAGCATATGGCGAAAATATCCGGGGGTCTCAAGGTCGCTCACCGGGTCACGGTAGAAATAGTTTTTGAGGCGTTCGCCGCGCATCAGGGCCGTGCTTACGCGTGCAATCAATTGCTGTGGCGTCACCGGCTTGGTGATGTAATCATCCACGCCCAGCGTCAAACCCTTGATTTGATCATCCAGATTATCCAGTGAGCTTAAAAACACGAATGGTGTCAGGTTATACTGCTTCTGTTTGCGAACCTCGTTGTAGAAAGCCCAGCCATCCATGTTCGGCATCATGATATCAGCCAGAATCAATCCTACTGAACGCTTTGCGAGAATCCCCAGCGCTTGCTCCCCATCCTCGGCTTCCAGCACGCGAAATCCACCCTGCTGCAGGAAATGTGCCGTCAGATCCCGGCTGGAGCCAGAATCTTCAACGACAAGTATGGTCTTCATCATGTTTTCTTCTTCCCCTGTTGCGGACCGGCCTGTACCGTATTCCAGCCCTCCGGGTTGAGAAAACGAGCAGCGGCATCCTTGACATCGTTCAGTTTAACCGCATTGATGCGTTTCTTCCACACCTGAAGGTAATCCAGCGGCAATTCGTAAAATCCAATCATGGACATCAGCCCCACGCGCTTGGCATTGGAATCCATACGGTGAGCAAAACTACCGGTCAGGTTGGCCTTGGCCGCAGCCAGTTGTTTTTGGCTGATATGGCCATCGTACATGTTTCGCATAACATCCTGTACAACCTTGAGTGCCTGTTCCGCCTGATCAGCACGGGTTTGCAGGGTGACCACGAAAGGACCGGAGACCGCCAACGGGGAAAAATAGGAATAGACGCCATAAACCAGTCCTCGTTTTTCACGCACCTCATTCATCAATCGGGATGCAAAACCGCCACCGCCCAGAATATGGTTGAGCAACATATCGGCAAAGAAATCCGGTGCGTAACGGGACGGCCCCAAGCGGGAAAGCTGCACGGTCATCTGCCGCGTGGGCATCAAAACATGGTGCTTCTGGCCGCGAACAATCTCCGGCTTTGCAGTATCTTTCAATACTTTTTCAGGCGCCCCCTTCCATCCGGCCAATAGCGGCTGAATTTGTTTCAGCACTTCCTTCATCGTTACATCACCACTGATTGCAAGCACCGCGCCCCGTGGTTTGAACTGGTGGTGATACAGCGACTGTAAATCAGCCAGCTTAAGCCGCCCAAGACTATCAACATCGCCACCCGAACGATGACCATATCCATGATGTGGATAAAGCGTGCGGGCAGTCAACTGTGCAGCACGAATGCCCGGCTCTTCCATTGATTTCCTGGCTGCGGAAATTGCATCCGTTTTCAGGATAGTAAAGCGCTTCCCGTTCCAGCCCGGCATCAACGCCGCTTCGGTCAGGGCATCAACGCCTTCCGGCAACGCCTCTTTCAATACGGTCATGCCAATGGAAAGGCTATCCCTGCTGGCACTCACTCCAAACCGGATAGCCTGCGCATCGAGTAAATCGGCCCACGACACGTAATCATGTTTCCGCGTGTGGTCTCCGAGCATGCTCGCAAGCATCGAAGCCGTACCGCCCTTTCCTTGTGGATCCAGATAGCTGCCAGCAGGTACGGTCAGGCGCATCACCACCATGGGCACGTTATGCGCCTCCATCAGCAGTACGCGTAAGCCGTTGTCCAGCCTGCTCTCCTGAATGGGGGGTACGGCATGTGCGGCTGGGATGGCCGAGAAACACAACAATAGAACCAAGGAATAGTTCACTATTCTTTTCATAGTAACTGCTCAGGTGCCATGGATTTTGTTTCATGGCAAGGCGCGAGAAGCGCAGAACCAGAGCATATATATTTATATGTGAGGATTTGAGCATCGCAGCAACGCTGCCATGGAGCAAAAGACGGGGTAGATGAGCAGTTACTATTCATGAGTGCGCCTCCGGTTGCAATAATCCGGTCGTGGATCGTTCCTGTCTGATCCAGCGTTTCAATACCTGCTTGATATCTTTCGCTGTCACTTTCCGGATAGTGGCCAGCCAGATATCCCGCTTGTCCGCACCGATACCAATTGTCTCCAGGATACCGATTTCTTTGGCCCGCAAATACAGAGAATCCTGCGCAAACACCTCATCGGCAATCATACGCCGTTTTGCGGCCGCCAGTTGCGCTTTGTCCGGCCCCGTCTTTTTTAAATGATTAATCGTCGCCCAGAAGGCCTTTTCGAATGCCTCCGGCGTTTGTTTGGGGCCGAGCATGCCGTAGGCAAACCACAAATCGATCCCCATACCGAAAGCATCGTAACCGGCAGCAGCGGCAAATGCCTTGCGCTGTTTGTCCACAATCTCCCGGTTGAGAATGGCCGAACGGCCACCTGCCAGTATTTCGGTCGCCACCGCCATCGCCGCAGCCTCCGCATCATTTTTTCCCGGATGCCATACCGGCACCGGCATGGTAATAGCCAGCATAGGTAATTGGGCGGGCAAAAGCGCCACCATCCGCTTCGGTCCGATGGGTTCCGGTTCTACCGGATTGAAGCGTGCGGCAACCGGTCGTTTCTTCAACCTTCCAAAGGTGTGTTTTACCGTCCTTTTGACATGCTCGAAATCTACGTCACCCACCACCACCACAGTGGCGCTCCCGGGGATGTAGTGAGCCTTGTAGAAGGCCCGCACGTCCGCAATGCTCAGGTGTTTCAAATCCTGCATCCAGCCGATGACCGGATCGCGGTACGGTGACAGGCGCAGAGCGACGGATGACAGTTCCTCGAACATTCGGCTGTTCGGATCGTCATCGGTGCGCATGCGGCGTTCTTCCATAATCACCCGGATTTCTTTGGCAAAATCATCCGCCGCAAGTCTCAAGTGCCCAAAACGCTCGGCCTCCATGGATAACACTTCATCCACACGGTCGGACGGAACGGTTTCGAAATAGGCTGTGTAATCGTGACTGGTAAAGGCATTGTCATTACCACCCATGGCGGCGATACGGCGAGAATATTCACCGGGGGCAAGTTTTTTCGAGCCTTTGAACATCATGTGTTCAAACACATGCGCCAGTCCGGTCTTGCCCGGAACTTCGTCGCGACCGCCGACCTTGAGCCATATTTGCACCATGGCTACGGGGGCGGAATGATCTTCTTCGACAATCAGTTTAACGCCATTATTAAATACAGCCTGCTGCAATTTTCCCGATGTCGGGAGGTTTTCTGAGGCATAGGACTGTGTGGCAAGCGGAATGAAGAGGGAAAGAATAAGGAGTAATCGCATGGGGAGGGAATGTACGCAAACAGCCGCTTCATTCAAGGGGGACTACATACGCGCTTCAACTTTCAGTTATATAAGTCTGTATACGCTTGCGCCATCCGGCAAGCCAGCGGGATTCATGGCGTTCAGGCGGAGACAGATCCACGCGCCGGGTTAGCAGTATATCGGCGGAATGTGCAAATTCAGTGATGGCGGCAATGCCGGACAGTTCACCATGCATCTCCGCCAAAACCTGCAACAAACCCCAACCATGCCCCCGATAGCGCTCCTTCGGATTGACGCCTTCTCCCTTGAAATTGACGTAATCCATCAATGCATACATACCCATCGGGGCTGTCGCAACCCGATCAAACTGCTGGCGGATATGGCTACGCTGGCGCTCTTGCACTGTAGCTAGCATCAGGGGAAGGGCATCTTTTAGTCGTTTTTGCATAAAACTAGCCTGAAATGGCATCGATTTGATTAAAAAGAGGCGTAATTCTGTTATTTTTTGTGTTTTTTGTTCATTTTTAAATGCTTTTCTGTTCGGCCACGGGCAGCCCTTATCGGCCTGAATCCATGGGGGTATCTCAACGCCCTGCTCGTACATAAAACGAATCAGTCTGGGAAAACTTTCACTGAAATGTTTGTCGTTTTCAGATGTGCCTTGCGGGTACCAGATGAAATGGCCAATACCGAGTGAGGCAAATTCCTCACCCTTATTCCATGAAGTCAGGCAGGCTTCTTTTGCTGCACATTCATTCTGGAAAATTAGTTTGGCGATGCGCTCCAATTGAACCTGATCTTGCGTGGCAGCTTCCGGCAGAACAGGAAACGCTGCCAGCAGCGTCCCCAGGAGAAGAACGACTCTATTTACGGCTAACAAGAATCAGTGCCACGCCGATCAGATTGATTGCGATCAGTTCCATCAACAGGGTTTGCACGTCCAGATGATCATAGATACGAATATGCTGGCCGAAAGCCGCCACGATATCGGCGAGGATGAAGCCCCAGCGAGGATCGCCGATGCCGGCCAGCTTATAGGGTGGGATCAGGATAGCTGCAACCGAACCTGCGATGCAGATCAAAAAACCAACCTTTTTCATATATTCATCCAGCCATCGAGCGAGGCCAAGGCCTTTTCCGATACCATGCGGCGGCGGTCGACCCTGCTAAGCCTTCGCTTACCATCCTTTTTCGGCCCCGGTGGCAACAAGCCGAAATTGATGTTCATCGGCTGGAAGTCTTCGAGACGGGTTCTGGAGATATGTGCGAGTAGCGCGCCATGCGCGGTATCGGCAGGTGGTGTATCGGGTTCTTTGCCGTGCATCATATCCGCCAGAAAACGTCCGGCCATCAGCCCCATGCTGGCGGACTCCACATAACCCTCAACCCCGGTGATTTGCCCGGCGAACAGGATGCGCTGCTCTTTTTTCAGGCGCAATGTGCCATCAAGCAGAGCAGGCGATTTGATAAAGGTGTTACGGTGCAGGCTTCCCAGCCGGAAAAACTCGGCATCTTCCATCCCCGGAATCATGGTGAATACACGTTTCTGCTCACCATAGGTCATCTTGGTCTGGAAACCGACCATATTCAGCAGGCTTCCCATGCGGTTGTCCCGCCGAAGCTGCACCACCGCATGATGCTTTTCACCCGTAACAGGATGATCCAGCCCAACCGGCTTCATCGGGCCAAAACGCGGCGTATCCAGCCCGCGTTCGGCCATTTCTTCGATGGGCATGCACCCCGCAAAGAACGGGATATCCTCAAACCCCTTGAAGGCAACCTTTTCAGCTTCCACCAGTTCATGGATAAAATCCTTGTACTGCGCTTCCGTCATCGGGAAGTTCAGATAATCGCCAGCCTCGCCCTCTTCCACATTCTTATCATACCGGTTTTTCCAGTAGGCGATGTCCATATTCACCGTTTCGGCATCCACCACCGGCGCAATCGCATCGAAGAAGCTTAGATGCTCTTCCCCCGTCAGCTTTCGGATGGCATCGAACAGTGCATCACTGGTTAACGGCCCGGAGGCGATCAGAACCATTCCATCTGACGGGATTTCCGTCACCTCACCGGAAACGATCTCAATCAGTGGTTCGTTTTTTAATGCTCTGGTAACCAGTCCGGAAAACTGCTCGCGGTCCACGGCCAGCGCCGTGCCCGCCGGTATGCGCGCTTCATCGCCGCAACGCATAATCAACGAATCCATGCGCCGCATTTCCTCGTGCAGCAGGCCAACAGCATTTTCCAGATGATCAGCGCGGAAGGTGTTGGAGCAGACCAGTTCGGCGCATTCACCGGTTTTGTGCGCTGGCGTCATCGTCGCCGGGCGCATTTCATGGAGTTTGACGTGGATGCCGCGTCTGGCGAGTTGCCATGCCGCTTCGGAACCAGCCAGACCTGCACCGATGATGGTAACAGCTTGTGAGGAAGGAGAATCAATCATGCCGTGAAGCTACTGGGCACTGCAACGACAGCCAAGTATTGACATAAATCTATATTTGAACCAGACTTAGGGATGGTCTGAAAAACGCTCATTTATTTCCCATTTCTCCTCATTGAACCAAATCTCGGCAATTGCCGCTGTTTATCTCCCCGATCATTGCCCGTTTGGGCTTTGATCGGGTGGTTTTCCCGAAATCCAGGCAGACCTATCCTGTATAACCCAAGCTTCGGCTGCGCAGTAA
>JAUZQZ010000119.1 GCA_030950745.1 Mariprofundaceae bacterium
AGGATACGTATTGGCGGCAATAAAACGGAAGGCCACTGAATCATACGCCGCACGCTCAAGCTTGCGGCTTGAAAACACACCCGTCGCATAACCGTAAAACAGCAAACTCAGTAGCATCTTCGGATGATACGGCGCGCTGCCGCCTCCTCCGTAGGTCCGTTCCAATGCTTCCGTATCCAGTCCCTCCACAATCCTTGCTGTACGTGTATCCTATCATGGCTCGGGGCCTAAGTCCGACAGACTGCTAGGCTAAGTCCGACAGGCTGCTAGAATCAAATAGTCAACTATGCATCCTCCCGAACTATGAGCGATTTGTTAACTGCTTTTATCCCCATTTAGTTTCCAATTGCCTGTGCTCATTTGCACAATCTCGAAGATACAAATTAATCAAACTTTGATAGGGGATACCTTTTTGTTCTGCCATTGCCTTGAAATAGGCAATAGTTTCTTCATCAATGCGAATGGTTATTTGTTTCTTAAACCGCTTTGCATATGGATTTTTAACTGACTTGGAAAAATCATAAGATTTACGCATAAACTTTTTCCTCATATTGATTTCTTTCCTGTTTGCTGGCTTTCCGGGCTGAAATCATGCGGATGACATCCGGATGCCTTTCACAATGGCAAACAACCAATACTCGAAGTTGAACACTCATCCCATTCAAAACGCAGGGCATTCATGGAGTTATTATAATTACATTGTAGTTAAATGTCAATGCTGTATGGCTGTATTATTACATCGACATTTGTCATGCCGTAGTGGATTCTTCCTCATACATCGCATCAATCTCTTCCTGATGCCGTGCCATAACCTTGCGCCGCTTGAACTTGAGCGTGGGCGTCAGCATCCCTTCGGCCTGAGTCCACTCCTCTTCCACAAAGACGAAATTTTTCACCTGCATGAAGCTCGGCAATTCATGACATTGCCGATGCATGCGTTCCAGCAACCATTGATGTACATCGGCATTCTCTCGCCAGTTCTCCGGCAATGGGCGCTTTCGTTCGCGGCTCCATACAGCGCCCAATTGTGCTGCTTCCGGAACAACCAGTGCCGTAATGTTGGGACGCTGATCCCCCACCACCATCGCCTGCAACACGCACGCATCAATGGCCAGGCGTTTCTCCACACGGGCGGGCGGTACATTCTCGCCGTTGGATAGCACCATCAATTCCTTCTTGCGATCCACGATGCGCACATAACCATCCGCATCCATTTCGACCAGATCTCCCGTATGTAGCCAGCCATCCTTATCCAGCACTTGTGCGGTCTCTTCCGGTTTGTTCCAGTAGCCCCGCATAATCATGGGACCACGCGCCAACAGCTCACCATCCTCGCCCACCTTCAATTCCACACTCGGTAGCGCCGGGCCAACCGTTTCCGGCTTGATTTTCTGTTCCGGATTTACAGTGATTACAGGCGATGTTTCGGACAGGCCATAACCCGGACAAACCGTAATGCCAGCAGCCAGCAGGAATCTTGCAATGTCCGGATGCAGGGCCGCGCCACCGGAAATAAACAGGCGCAATCTGCCGCCAAGTTTGGTGCGCAGTTTTCCATGCACAATATGATCCAGCACCTTGAAGACAATGGCCTTGCCGCCGGAAAGACTGCTTCCCTCTTGTTTTAATTCAAAGTTCTCCGCACCCAGTGCCTGCGCCTTGTCGAACAATTTACGTTTGATGGCTGGCGCATGCGACAACTTCTCATGTACACCGGCATAGATTTTCTCATACAACCGCGGGACGGAAATCATCACCGTTGGTTTTACTTCGGGGATATCACGCATCAGCGTGGTGATATCCTCGGCGTAAGCAATGCGCGTGCCGCAGGCGACCGGAAGGAACTGACCCACATTTCGTTCAAAGGCATGTGAAAGAGGTAAAAAAGATAAAAATACATCGTCTGGAAAAACCGGAATCACAGCCAGTTCGGCGGTCACATCGGACAGCAAATTACCGTGTGTAAGCATCACGCCTTTGGGATTACCCGTGGTTCCCGACGTGTAAATCAGCGTCGCCACATCATCCCGTTTGGGTTTCTCCACATTGATTTCACCATCGAATGAAGTATCCCTGCTAATGCCATCCAGCGTGATTCTCTCCACACCGCCGGACGTACCGTCTTTGAATGTGAACACAGGGGCTTTGGACGCATCCAGTTTGGCCTGTTGTTCACCCGGTTCCACCAGAATCAGCTTGCAGCCTGCATCTTCGAACACATATTGCACCGCCTCGGGAGGATCGGTGAAGTATGCGGGTACGGTCACCGCACCAATTCTCAAAACAGCGAAGTCCGCGATGCACCACTCGGGACTGTTGTGCCCCAGAAGTCCTACCCGGTCACCCGGTCGCACACCTGTTGAATATAGCCAACTCGCTACACGCCGAACCTTTTGCTGAACTTCAGCACGCGTCAGCCAATGCCATGCATCATCTTCACGACACCCCAGCATCGGCGAATCCGCCCACGCATCCGGGGATTCGAGCAGTAAATCGGAAAGGCAACCGGCCTCCCGAGCCATGTTCCCCCCGGGGCAGTTTCCCTCGGAACCGTTTGTTTCAACGTTGCTTGCTTCAGAGTAATCAGTCATGCGCCAATGCCTCCAACACCTTGATACCACCTTCCGGTTTAAGTCCAAGCGCTGTCATGCGGCCTTGTAAATCTTTCATATCCTGTGTGGCAAAATAATGCAGCAAGCCGCCGCGAAATGGTGGAAACCCGATACCGAAAATCATTGCTGCATCGAGGTGTGCCGGGTCATCGACCACTTTTTCATGCAGGCAGGTCAGCGCCTCGGCCAGCATGGGCAACAGACATGCATCCACAATAGCAGCATCTTCCATATCCTGTGTCTCACCACCCAGATCAGCGGCTGTGCCTTCCTGCCGGGAATCTACGGCAATTTTCACATACTGGCTGAGGTCCGGGTTCAGACCATCACGTTTACCTTTGGCGTATGTAAAGAACCCGGAGCCGGATTTTTCTCCCAGCAATCCATCATCCACCATGGCTGCAAACCAGTCCGGCATGGCCTGATGCGCACCAAGAGCACTTGAAAGATGGTCGCCTACATGACGGCAGATATCCAGACCCACCCGGTCGGCCAGTTCAATTGCGCCCATGGGCATACCGAAATGTTTGAGCGCGCCATCCACATGCTCCGGGCGCTGGCCTTTTTCCAGCAAATGAAGTGCTGCCGCCATATAAGGCATCAGACAGCGGTTCACCAGAAACCCCGGTTTATCAGCTACGATCACGGGATATTTTCCCCATCCAGATGCAAGCGCGGCAACAGTTTCCAGTGTTTTCTTCGTAGTTTTCGCACCGGCCACCACCTCCACCAAAGGCATCTTCGGCGCAGGGTTGAAGAAATGCATTCCGGCCATGCGCCCGGGATGCTTCACCGCTTTCTGCATGTCCCCAACCGACAGGGAGGATGTATTACTCAGAAGTAGGGCATCTTTCTCGACCTGCGACTCAACCTCTTTCCACAAGGCATTCTTGATTTCCATGTTCTCCAGCACGGCCTCGATCACCACCTGAGAGTCGGCCAGTCCACTACGATCCAGCACCGGGCGAATCCGGCTCATGCGTTTTGCATCACGTCTGGCAAAACGCGCCAATGTTTTCATAGCACGGGACAAGGCATCGGCTGCCACGTCATGCATATCCACATCGGCTGATTTTGCGGCCACCCAACCAATTCCGCTACCCATCACACCGGCGCCAAACACTGCAACATGGTTGATACGTTCCAAATGCTTCCTCCCTCTTTTTGCCGCTTCCTGCTTCTTCAACCCTTCACCAAGATGAAAGACATGAATCAAATTCTTGCATGTGGGGGTGACTGCCATCCTGCCCAGCGATTCGGCCTCGCGGGCATATGCCTGACCCTCACGCTTGCCCGCAATCTCCTCAAGCAGGCGGATGGCTGCCGGAATGGCCGGGTAGGCCTGTTCAATATCGAGATGCTTGAACCGCGCCAGAGCGCGTTTCTTCACCTGCTGGAAAAACAGTGCTCTCGCGGGCCACAGGCGCATCCACCACGGATTCATGCCAGACCGTTTCGGTTTCACCTTGCCACGCGCCGCCAGATGCTGAATCGCGGTCTCCACCTGTTCTGCATGGCAGGATATGTCAGCCAGTCCCGTACGTTTGCTCTTTTTACTGTCTATGGCGCGCCCGGTCAGAATCATATCCGTTGCCATCAGCCAGCCGACACGTCTTGGCAGACGCACGCAACCGCCAAAACCCGGATGAATGCCGATTTTAATTTCAGGCAACGCCAAACGTGTTTTGTCGCCGTGAACCGCAATCAGATAATCACAGGCCAATGCCAGTTCCAACCCTCCCCCCATGCAAGCACCGTTTACCACGACAATGGAAGGGCACGTCAAATCTTCAATGCGGCGAAATAATGACTGCCCTCGCTCCGCCAGCCGCTGTGCTTTTTCGGCATCATCGACCGCCGCGATCACATCCAGATCGGCACCGGCAATAAAACATCCGGGCATGGCGCTTTCGATGACCAGCAACTCGGGAATATCCTTCTCCAGCGCATCCAGATGCGCTTCCAGCTGCGCCATACAGATGTCATCGAGCACATTGACAGAACGGTCCTTGCGCGCGAAGCACAATCGTGCGACACCCTGTTTCCTTGATAAGGTTATGACTTCCATGGATCACTCCCGACCAGCGTCGCTCCGCCCTGACCTCCGCCAACACACAACGTCGCTACGCCTAATCCACCACCCGTGTCATGCTTCAGTTGCCTGAGCAGGGTCAGAATCAGACGTGTGCCGCTCATGCCTACCGGATGCCCCAAGGCGATGGCACCGCCGTGGACATTGAGTTTGTCCATATCCGGCGCGCCCATCGGCGTTTTGCCGCCAAAATGTTTGCCATAAAAATGCTTGGATTCCATGGCCTTCAGACAGGCCAGCGTCTGCGATGCGAATGCCTCGTTGATTTCCACTCTTGTAATATCAGACATGAGAAGTCCACGGGCCGAAAGCAGTTTTTGTGAACAAAATACCGGCCCCAGCCCCATACGTGCGGGATCGCAACCGGAATAGGCCCAGTCATACAAATAACCGAGAACAGGCCAGCCTTCGGCCTCGGCCTTTTCACGATGCGTCAAAATCATCATGGCCGCGCCATCGGTAATCTGTGAACTATTACCGGCTGTGACTGTTCCCAGCGGCCGGTCGAACACGGGTTTAAGTTTTCCCAGCGCCTCCATACTCTGACCAGCGCGAATGCCTTCATCACGATGCACCGGCGCATACGCCGGGGGTGCAAACACATGTACCACCTCACCGTCGTACCATCCACTTTCCCACGCCTCGTCCGCCCGCTGGTGGCTCATCAGGGAGAATTCATCCTGAGCCTTGCGTGTAAGACTGAATTCCCGTGTCAGCACCTCAGCGGTTTGCCCCATATTCAGGTGTACTGTGGGATCAGTAAGCCCTTCAAGCAAACTGATACGTGGCTTCCACGGGGCTTTCGCCACCTTCAGTAGCGCCCGCGCTTTGGATGGCAAATCCCGCGCCTTTTGCAAGCCCCCTAACGCTTCGCGAAAACGATCGTGAAATAACAGCGGTGCGTGCGTCATGGACTCGACGCCGCCCACCAATGCCACCTCGGAGCGCCCGGCCAAAATCTTTTCCGCCGCATCCGTCACCGCCTGCATGCCCGAAGCACAATTACGATGCACAGTATGTGCGGGAACAAGTCGTGGCACCCCCGCTTCCAACGCGATCACACGGGCGATATTTGCCGCCTCCGCAGGCTGAATAACATTACCGATAATCACTGTATCCAAATCGCTGGAGGACACCGGCGAACGCGCCATCACCTCACGCACCACCGCCACGCCCAGATCAACAGCAGCCATCCGGCCAAATACACCGCCTGCCTTGCCCAGCGGACTGCGCCAACCGGATACCACCACAATTTCGCGTTGCATATTTTCTCGTTTCACCTCTTATGTTCTTAACTAGCCTACATTTGCTTGCAGCGCAAGGTTTGCTGTTTGGTCGAAGAGTACGTATATAAATGACAAGAGCGTACCGCAGGTTTTTCGGCGTACTCTGATGTTGATGCCGTCCAGCATTATGGCAGGATGACGGCATGGGTGAAAGGAAGCTAGAGAATCATGGGGAAACCGGAGAACAAACCGGAAACCGGAATGCCGAGGAATGGCTTACGCTATATGGCGACTACCTGTATCGCTACGCTCTGTTTCGCTTAAGTAATGAAGAAACTGCTCGTGACATGGTGCAGGAAACACTGATTGCCGCATGGAAAGCCAAAAAGAATTTCCGCGGCGATTCATCCATCCGTACCTGGCTGGTGGGCATCCTTAAACACAAGATTACTGACTATATACGTAAACAGATTCGTGACCGGAACCTGGCAAGCCGCCTTGAACTGGACCCGACATCTGACTTCTTTGATGCCAATGGCCAATGGAGGCAGCCTGTCCACGGCTGGGCGGACGATCCTGAACGATTGAGCAGCAATCAGGAGTTTCTTCGGGCCTTGAATGCCTGCGTCGCCAAACTTCCCGAACAACACCGGCATGTATTTACTCTGCGCGAATTAAACGGGGAAGATACCGATACAATTTGTAAGGCATGCGATATTACGCCGACCAATTTGCACGTTATTATGCACCGGGCAAGGCTGACTTTACGGAAATGTCTGGAAAAAACGTGGTTCGGGGATAGCAAAGCGATATGAGTAATAACAAATCATGTAGACTCGCAAGCAAGCTCGCTTCGGATGCATGCGAACGCGGCCTTAGTTTCACCGAATGGTTTAGCATGCGCCTGCATTTATTAATGTGCCGGTCCTGTCGTAACTGTGAAGAAGAAATTCGCCTGCTTCATGATGTGCTGACCCTCATCCGGAAAGACCATGGCATGTTCGAGGTTGACCTGCCAAAAAAGGACCGTGAACTTATCCGCGATGCACTGCGCGATATCGCCAAGGAATAGACAGGCCCAACAGCGACCTTCACCATCCTGATATCAATTCAGCCCAATGGTGATCCCGGAAATACCGGCGAATCCCCACTGGTATTAAGCCGGATTTTGGCAGTGCCTGCAAAAGGTGAATGCGCATCAATTCCCAGCTTCTGGAATACGGTTTCCGGAATACCAATATCCGCCAGCCATAACTCTCCCACGCATGCGGCGATCAGGCCCCGTTTCGGCAGGGCCAGTGTCAATGTTTTCGTTGCCCGGATACAGGGATGTGATGCCGTATCATGAGAAAGCGCGCCTGTATCCGCATTCAGGCCCGAAGGTACATCCAGAGACAGGATGGGAGCAGAGCAAACGTTGGCCCAGTGAATCAGTTCCGCAATCAATCCATACGGCGCACCATGCAATCCATAGCCAATCAGGGCATCAATCACAATAAACGGCTTTGAATCCATCGTTTCTGCTGTGTCAATCATCAGCCCACCCGCTTCACGAAAACGAGCCAATTGTTTTGCAGTTGCTTTTCTCAGCCGGGATTCGTCACCAGCCAGACATACGTGAACATCCGCGCCCTGGCATAGAAGATGGTAAGCCGCACAAATGCCACCACCGCCGTTGTGACCCGTACCCGCCAATACCGTCAATGGTCCCACACGCACACCACGCGGCCATTGCTCGCATGTAAATTCGGCCAGAACAGAACCCGCATTTTCCATCATTTGTAACAGGGACGGACCGGTCTCTTCCACGGCAATGCGGTCCACCTCACGCATCTGATCTACGGAAAGTGATGAAACCCTCAGTCCATCCAATGTCTGGAACAATTCACCGGCCTCCTTTTTTCAGACGTGTTGCTTGTTTTTGAGTCGTGAAGAAAGACTGGCGCTTACAACCCCCGCGCAAAAGGACAGGCGTCCCGCACTCACCCATCAAAAGAAAAAATCAACACCACCCTGTAATTTGAATGCGGTTCTCCGCGTCGGCCCAAAGATGGAGCCGGGCACAAACCAGCCCGTGCGCAGATAGCTGTGCATGTTATCGGTGAGTGGATGGTCTACATTGATGTCCGCCTCCCAGCCAATGTCGTGGCTGGTCTCCGTCACACCAGGTGCGGCGGTAAATCCATCCAGTCCGCCAAACAGCACACCCTCGCCCACACGCTGGCTGCGCGTGGCACGCAGATAGGTGAACATGCCCTCGATGGTACTGTCGGGAAGAAAGGAAAGCGGTGCAATTTTCCCGGATACCTGAATAAACCCGGTGTTGGCGAATCCGCCCCCTGCGTTGGTGCCGTCAGCTCCTGCACGGCTTCCCGGCAGAAAGGCATCATAGCCATAAATATCGTTGCCATAGATATTGGCCAGATGGAAGCCGATAGCGTTCATAAAGAAACTCTGGAAGTCGCGCTGTTTTTCTCCACCTCCATTATCCCCCGAACCCGCGCCCAGGGCCAGAGCCAGCCATGCTCGCCGGGAATCGAAATTATACCGGCCTTTTACATAACCCATCCAGGCACGATTCTTGCGCCGCCCAAGACCAAGCGTGGTCGCTCGCGGCGTACGCCCGGCAAGATAAGCGGTTTCAAAGGCATACGACCACGAACCGAGACTGAAATCTCCGTTGATGTTAAACAGCAATTTCTCCGGGAATCGCTCGTCAAAGGTCGTGTCCACCTGTTTCACGATGGCCAACTGCAACATGTTTCTGTTCTCAACAATCAGGCCGCTCGCGCTGTCCGCCTGCCTGACGACCATGCGCTGTTTCGATGGGAGGTGGTAGTTGATCACCAGACCATAAGCATCCAGATCGTTATCGGATGTGGCCGCCAAAACACCGGGCGTGGTGCTGTTCGGTTGGGTCTCGCCGCCCTTCACCAGCACGCCGGTAATGCTGACCGGCCCGAAGCGCTTGCCGAGCTTGGCCGAATCACGAATGGTCTGAATGGAAATGCCATGGCCAATACGCGAAGCCATACGCCCGGCGCTGGCCTTCACAAAGCCATCATAGGATAGATAAAGATGGCGAATACGCAGATCAAAGCCCTTATTTCGAACCACCGCCGGACCACCGCGCGTCGTAGTCGCATCAAAACCATTGCCAAGAATACCACCTTCCGGATCGGAGAAATCATTGCCGGCATAATCTACGGCGATATGCAGTGCTGCCGGTCCCTTGGCAATACGGCTGGCCAGCCAGCCGCGAAAATCATAGAAGGAATTGCCCGCTCCGCCCGCTCCGAGCTTTGGA